>DASVQU010000087.1:0-28352 GCA_036388995.1 Pyrinomonadaceae bacterium
AAACGCTCTTCAAAGCTAAAGAATTTGTGCGCGGCAACGGCAAAAAGGCGTCAGAGGCAGAATTGAAAAAGATATTGTTTGCGCCGGGCGACGGAATTGTTTCCAAGCGCTCGCTTTTAAACGAACCGGCTGCGCCGCTCGGCGAAACGCCCGCCGGGTTTCAATGCGAAGAACATAACTTTCTGGTCGCTAATAAAGCGATTCAAGCTCGTTTGCTGCAATTGCTCAAATAAAATGTAAGCCGGAAACTTAATGAAAACGCCTGAAATCGTTCAGCGTTTTCGCTTATATCTTTCCATCGTCATATTAAATCCGAGCGTTTTTTCCTGAATCAATTTGTTGAGTTTTTTTCGTTCCGCTTCATCTTTGCAAACCGTAAGCCGCTCTTTCAGATCACTAATCTCGCGCAGCATTTCAATTTCCGGCGGCAAAATGTTTCCGCTTTTGAGAACCGAATAACCCAGCCGCAAATCTTCGGGAGTGTTGAAATATTCATCCAAATTGAGCGGTTTGCCCGAGCCTTTGAGGTTGTCGAACAAACCTTCGCTCATTCCTTTTTGAATCTGGTCTTCGATAAATTTATTAAACGACATAACTGCAAAACCTCAATAAAAATAACGATTTTTCTCAAAGATTGTTCTGATGCGAAAAAACGCGATTTGTTTTGAAGCGGCAAGAAAATTTTGAAATTAGTGGAAAACCGAAATAGAAAACGATTCTTTGCCAATACAATTGAAAAGCTGTCTGCAAGAACTCGAAAGCGGCAAGCTAAGTCGTAGGTTTATTGTAAAACCTAAAAGCGTTAAACTATCATCTAATTTTAAGCAAATAACAGAAAGGTATTTTTAATAATGGCAAACATTCGAGAAGCAGTAATTATCGGCGCGGTGCGAACGCCGACCGGCAAATTCGGCGGCTCTTTGAAACCTTTTTCGACGACGGATTTGGGTTCGATTGTCGTTAAAGAAGCGGTCAAGCGCGCGGGCGTAAAACCGGAAGACGTTGACGAAGTGATTATGGGATGCGTCGTGCAAGCCGGTTTGGGACAGGCTCCGGCGCGCCAGGCGGCTTTGAAAGCCGGTCTGCCTCATACGGTTTCGGCTCTGACAGTGAATATGGTTTGCGGTTCCGGTTTGCGCGCCGTTGCTTTGGGAGCGCAAAACATTCAGCTTGGCGATGCGGAAATCGTCATTGCGGGCGGAATGGAATCAATGTCAAACATTCCTTACGCAATGCCCGGAGCGCGCGACGGTTTGCGGATGGGCAATGCGAACATCGTGGATTTAATGATTCACGACGGACTGTGGTGCGCGTTTGAAAACTGGCATATGGGCAATACGGGCGAAGTCGTCGCCGAGACGTATTCAATCGGGCGTGACAAACAGGACGAATATGCGATGAATTCGCATTTAAAAGCTGCTATGGCGCAAAAAGCCGGGAAATTTAAAGACGAAATCGTCCCCGTTTCGATTCCGCAGAAAAAAGGCGAGCCAATCGTTTTTGCCGAAGACGAAACAATCCGCGCCGACACGACGGCGGAATCTCTCGGAAAGCTCAAAGCGGCTTTCAAAAAAGAAGGCGGCACGGTCACGGCTGGAAACGCTTCGTCAATCAATGACGGCGCAACCGCTATGGTTTTGACCTCAATGGAAAAAGCCAACGAAATGGGCGCGGAGATTTTAGGTCGCGTCGTCGCGCACGCTTATTCGGGAATCGAACCCAGAATGATTATGATGGCTCCGGTCGAAGCCGTGACAAGAGTCTTGAAAAAAGCGGGCTGGGCGATGTCGGAAGTTGATTTGTTTGAATTAAACGAAGCGTTTTCGGTGCAGGCAATCGGCGTTATGCAGGAATTAGGGCTTGATCCGGCGAAAGTCAATGTCAATGGCGGCGCCGTCGCTTTGGGACACGCTATCGGTCAATCGGGCGCGCGTGTTTTGACGACGATGCTTTATGAAATGAAGCGAACGGGCGCGAAACGCGGCGTGGCGGCGCTTTGCCTCGGCGGCGGCAACGCGATTGCAATGGCTGTCGAGCGATAAATTAACGGTTTCAAAAACTTGCCGAACAAAATCCGACAAAAAGCGTTTTGTTTTTTGTCGGATTTTTTTGTACATTCTTGTCACTTTGATTTCTGGAGGCAAATTTGATGACGGCAAAAGACCACAACAAACTTTTAGGTATTTTGTTTTTGATTTGGGGCGGATTGCAGATAATCGGTTTCGGCATTGCTATTTTGTTTATGCTCGGAATTGGCGGTGCGGCTTTATCAGGCGCGCATTCGCGCGATGCGGCTCCGATTGCCGCAATTTTTGGATTTACAACCGTTATTCTGGTGTTTGCGATGATTTTTGCAATTCCGGCAATCATTGCGGGATTGAAAATGCGAAAAGAAAAACCCGGTGCCAAAACCTGGGTTTTGATTTCCGCGATTCTGGCTTTGCTTAGTTTCCCGCTCGGAACCGCGCTCGGCGTTTACGCGCTATGGTTTATGTTCGGCGATCAGGGCAAATCGTTTTATTCGGGCGGCAACGGCGGAAACGCTTTTAATCAGCCGCCGCCGAACAGTTGGCGATAATTTCAATTTAGCCATGAATTTTATGCTCGCTCGAAATTTTCGGCGAATTTGTGTAAATTCGTGGCTATAACTTTGTCTAAAAGGGAATTATCAAAAAATGAATGAAATTATCGGTGTTATCGGCGCGGGAACAATGGGAAATGGAATCGCCCAAACAGCAGCGTCGAAAGGTTATGACGTTTTAATCTGCGACATCAAGGACGATTTCTTGCAGCGCGGCGTCGCCAATATTGATAAAAGTCTCGACCGTTTCGTCAAAAAAGAAACGATTACCGCCGATGAGAAAACGGAAATTCTAGGACGCATTAAAACCACGACTGAGCTTGAAGATTTAAAAAACTGCTTTCTCATTGTCGAAGCCGCGACGGAAAATTTCGACATCAAAAAAGGGATTTTTCAAACTCTCGACGAAATTTGCCCGCCGGAAACGATTCTTTCTTCAAACACTTCTTCGATTTCAATCACAAAAATAGCGGGCGTCACGAAGAGACCGGAAAAAGTGATCGGAATGCATTTTTTCAACCCGGTTCCGCTGATGAAATTGGTCGAAGTAATTCGCGGCATCGCCACTTCGGACGAAACTTACGCGCAGGTCAAAGAGCTTTCCGAAAAATTGGGCAAAACGCCGGTCGAATGCAACGATTTTCCCGGTTTTGTCTCGAATCGCGTGTTGATGCCGATGATTAACGAAGCCGTTTTTGCTTTGTACGAAGGCGTTGCCACGCGCGAGGCGATTGACGAAATTATGAAATTGGGAATGAATCATCCGATGGGACCTTTAACATTGGCGGATTTTATCGGTTTGGACGTTTGTCTGGCGATTTTAAACGTTTTGCACGAAGGTTTGGGCGATCCGAAATATCGTCCGTGTCCGCTATTGAAAAAATATGTTGACGCGGGATGGCTCGGTCGCAAAACCGGCAAAGGCTTTTACGATTACGGCGAAAAATAAATTTTCTTTTTTATCAGGTAAAATTTGAATTAAAGGAGAATCTGTCGAATGTTTGGAAATATATTTAAAAAGCTGGGTTTCGGAAACGCAAAAGTTGACGCGCGCTTGCACAACGCAACAGTGGTGCAAGGCGGAGGTTTGAGCGGCGATGTTTATATTACGGGCAGCGACAGCGCCACAACGATTGACGAGCTTTATTTAAAAGTCGTCACGCAATTTAAAAAGGAAAACGACGAACACGAATCAACTCATGACTGCGTGCTGGCACAGCATAAATTGTTTGACCGTTTTCAAATCAATGCGAACGAGCAAAAATCAATTCCTTTTCAAATTCCGATTCCTTTTGAAACTCCGGTGACGACGCTTGGGTATCAAAAGGTTTTCCTGCAAACCACGCTCGAAACCAGCGCGATTTTCGATCCGAGCGATACCGATTACATTCAGGTTCAGCCGCATCCACACCTTCAGAGAATGGTCGGAGCGATTCAAAATCTGGGATTTTCGCTGCACAAAGTTGATTGCGAATACAATCGTAAATTCGGCGGGCAATATCCGTTTGTACAGGAATTTGAATTTAAGCCGCACGGCGAGTTTCGCGGTCGGATGAACGAGCTGGAAGCGTATTTCAAACCGCATCCGGGCGGAATTAACGTCACATTTCAGCTTGATAAGCGCGGTTGGAGCCAGCTTTTCGGGATGAACGAATCTTACGCGCAGTTGCAGCTTACTCTTCAGGATTTGCAAGGGCATAATCTCGAAAGCAATCTGCGAAATTATCTTTATCAACGGATCGGTTAGAATTTTGTTGTGAAATCGTTTGCCTGTTATTGCCAGAAATGTCGGAAGGCGAATCAGCCGGGCGAGGAAAATTGTGCGAATTGCGGCACGCCGCTGATGCTCGTCGTCGTGCCGCCTTCAACAAAGCACGAATTGGTTTGGGACAGTTATTCGGAAGAGCATTTGCTTGAGCGCATTTCGAATCTTGAACTGCGTCTGATGCAGGTAACCGACCGCTTGAGCAAAGTTTTGGATTTAATGCTCAGGCAATCGCAAACTCTTCAGCGCGAGCATTTATTGGTCGAAACTCTGGTCGAAGCGCTCGAAACAGCGAAAATTATTGAGGACGGGCAGGTCAGCCAAATCTGGAAAGATCGGCAAAAGGCGGAAGAAAAACGATTTGCCGCAAACGAGCAGCGCGAGCGAGCGCGCGACAACGCTCTGTCGAAAACCGGCGGAACAAAGCTCGATTTGTTCACGCATCTGGTCAAAGAAGGCTTTCATTTGATCGAGCAGGGCGAGGAAGCCAACGGTTTGCGAACTCTCGAACGCGCGGCGGCGATGTCGCCGGAAAATTTTCCGCTTATTAGCTTTATCGGCGAGCATTATTTTCGAGCGGACAAACGCCGCCAAGCGGGCGAATATTTGGAAAAAGCGTATCTGCTCGAACCGAAAGATGAGAAAACGGCGCTTCTGCTCGGCTTGATTTTAGCCGACGAAGGCGAATTTGAACGAGCGAAAACTTTGCTCGAAAGTTGCAGCGACGATTTCGGTTTTGCCGCGAATTTTCCGCTCGGAATGATTTACGCGGCGGAAAACGATTTTCCAAACGCGGTTGCTGCCTTCAAACAAGCCGAAAACGTGAATTTTTCAGCCGAAACTTTTTATCTCATCGGTTCCGCTTTTGCCGAAACCGGAGAAGCGAAAAACGCTTTGGAGAATCTGCAAAAAGCGGTTGAGACGGACGTTAATTTCGCCGACGCCTGGTTTATGCTCGGCGCAGTTTATTTGCGGCTCGACGATGAAAAAACGGCGCGCGAATCATTCAGCCGCGCATTGTCGGCGAAAGACGCGGGCGCGCAATGCCACGCGGTTTTGAAAAATCCGAAGAAAAATGTTGACGCTTCGATAAATCTCCTTTTTTCGAGAATCGCTCAAACCAAAAAGAATTTAATCAACGGTTCACCGCAAAGATTCGTCAAAATTTTGCGCGAAGAAATCGAGCGGATTTTGACAGAAAATAAATAGAACTGGGATTATCCAAAATACATTCCTACCGCTCTCGCCGGTTTATACCATTTAAGTTTGGTAACAGTGAATGTATTGAAGCCTCAATTACAGTACAGAAGTATCATTGCATGACCATAAAGTTTTGCTTAAGGCAATTTTTCTTCCAATTCGCCAACCAGATGCTGAACACTGGTTTCGCTCATTAACTGTTCGGCTTCCTTTTCGATAACCTCAACGTCAACTCCGAAATGCTCGCATAATTTCTGTTGCATACGCAGCATCATTGTCATTTCCTGTTCGGCGAGAATGCTAATTTGCAAATCCAGATGAGCGCGCCGGTCTGATTGTCTGCTCATGCGATTTTGACCAATCAGAATAAAAATTGTGATAAAAACGCCTTCTGCTGAGACAATTAGTGTGAGTATCCCGAAAGGAAACGGGTCAAAAGCCGAGATACCGGGTATAAAATTTAAATTGACGATTCCCCAACTGATAAATAATAAAATGTGAAAGACGACAAAAGCCATGCTGCCGATAAATCCGGTGATTGCATCGCTGATTCGCTCGCCGAAAGAACGCTCGTGAAGAGCTTCGCGCTCCATTTTGGCTATCGCTTCGACGTTATACGCCATCGGATCAGCATCGGCGATAGAGGTATGAAAAATGCTTCTGTTATTGGTTGTATTGTTTCCGATTTCCGTCATATTTACTACAGAACAAAATTTTTCACAGGAAAATGAAAATAGTTTATTGATTTCCTGTGACCAATTATCGTTTGTTTAATATCAACATATGCAAAAGATTTATTCTGTACTCCTCTGAACAGAGCAGCTTTAAAGTTACGGTTCGCATAAGAAATCTTTTGAGATATATGAAGATGCTTCTAATAGCTTACAGAAACCTTCCCTTTATACTAAAACAGTCTTTTATTGTTCTATTTGGTTTAAAACAATAATTAAAGAAATTAGTTAGTTCGGAATAAAATCAAATCTATGAACAATTAAAGCAAGTGGCACGCCTTTTGTATTAGCTTCTCTTCGGGAAAACTAAATCACTCTCAAAGGAGACTTTATGAATATGACGAAATTTACTAACCGAATTGGAAGCCTTGCAATGGCGTTTGTATTCCTTTTTGGAATTTTCATCGTTTCGGGAACCGTTGCCGAAGCTCAATGGCGTGACCGGAATAATGACCGCAGAGAAGACCGCAGAAACAATCGTTGGGGCAATACCAACAAACGGGCGATTGAAAACCTCGTTCGTCGAGTCGAGGATCGGACTGATTCATTTGTCCGGCAGTTTGACAGAGCGCTTGATAACAGCCGTGCAGACGGAACACGGCGCGAAGACCGATTAAATGAGCTTGCCAGCGAACTCGAAAGAGCGACCAACCAATTGCGTCGTGAGTTTGACCGGAGCGACAGTTTGCAGGAAAACCGTGACGAAGTCGAGCGCTGCATCAGCATCGCTTCTCGAATTGATCGCGCGATCAATCGCGGTCGAATAGGAAACGGTGTTCAAAATACCTGGAGGACTTTAAGAAGCGAATTAAACGCTCTGGCTCGCGCTTATAATGTGCGTTCCGTCTAAAACACTTAATGCGGCTAATTAGAATTAGCTAAACAAACAAATAAAAAAGCGGTTTCCAAACCGCTTTTTTATTGTCTCCGCTTAGAATAAATTCCTTATTCCTTTCAAAATAAAAGTTTGAAAAAAAATATTGACTTTTTATTAAAGTCCTATTAATTTCACACGGACTTTGAACTAATGTATTCTCAGATTACATAAAAATACTTTGTAATGGATTCTCACAAGATAAAAACCAATCCATCTAAAAAGATAAAACCAGCGTTGGGATTGCTCTATCTCATATTCATTTCGTCTTGTGCTGCTGTCGTGCAACAACATCAGGAAATAAGCACACATTCAACTTACGCCTCTCGCTTACCGATATTCCACTCGGCGGGTATTAAGGTTTTAGTAACTAATCCTGCTGTAACTCCCACGCCCACTCCTCCAGAACCTATTGTCATAGGGACTCCGAAACCGCTTGAGATTGAAGAAATGCCGACTGAGCTAAATGCGGAACAAATTCTTGATCTCACATTAGGCGGTGCAGATGCCGATTGCGACGGGAAATTAAATAAAAATGATAATTGTCCGTTAGTTTTTAATCCAGACCAGAAAGATATTGATGGTGATGAGATAGGCGATACTTGCGACGCCGATTTAGGGAACGAAAACAAAGTTTATAGACATTGTGACGGAGACTCAGACGGGATTTATGACGCTGAAGATAATTGTCCACTTGTATGCAATCCCGATCAAAAAGATAAAAACAAAGATGGAACCGGAGACGTTTGCGATTTTAAGGAAAATAATAAAAGACCGCGAATACAGATATGCCAAAAAACAAATTCGGATTCTTCAGTTAATAAAAACAAGTTAAAAGTGAAGAAATCAAAAAATAAGTAAAGAATTTTGCTTTTTCTTTACGGAACAAAAAAACACACCTGAAGAGAGAATTACTTCAGCAAGGCGAAGTGTGTCCATAAATAAATCTTTAAAACCACAACTTGGGAGAATAGAAATGATAAAAAAACTGCTGCCTATTTTAATTTTATGCTTCTTTATGTTCGGCGCTTTTAAAATCAGACAGAGTACGGCTGAAGCACAAACAACTCCTGCAAGTATTTCGGGGAAATTCTACAAGTTCGACACCGTTGCCGATACGCAGGCGAATGATTTTGCGTAGATAAACAATTCCGTCTCAATTAACGATAATGGAACAATTGCTTTGATCGCAAGAAAAAAATAACAGCGGCGGCTCTCTAAATTTTGACCAAATTTTCAAATCGTGAACAACAATTATTTTCAGTATCGTATTATTAAAGGCTGCCTTTTGGCTTTTCTTGTTTGACATAAAATCATTGAAAGCTATAATTAAACTTTTTGTATTTAGGTTGGATTTGAACCTTGATACATCGCAAAGAAGTGTTTGTTGATTTTAGTCATAGCAACGAGACGGTAATCAATTTCGCCCACGTTTTCGAGCCGGGCGAAATTGATCTTGACGACGAAACCGCAAGCGTCGCCGGAGAGCTTGAAATTTCTGGAACGGCGCGGAAAACAGAGGCGTTTGCGGACGTAGCGGGCAGAATTGTCGGCAGTTTGGAGATCGCTTGTCATCGCTGTTTAAAACCGCTCGAAGCCGCTATTGACATCGAGTTTAAAGATGATTTCGTGACGCTCGACGTTTACGAAAAATCCAGCGGGGAAAATCACGCCATCGCCGGAGCGGATTTGGATGTTTCGGTTTACGATGGCGAGCGAATTGATATTAACGAGCTTGCGCGCGAGCAGATTTTATTAAATTTACCGGCGCGCCAACTGTGCGAAGAAAATTGCGCCGGTTTGTGCGAAACGTGCGGCGCGAACAAAAATACTGAAAATTGTTCATGCGAAGCCGAGACAATTGACCCGCGCTGGAAAGCGCTTGAAGAATTAAGAAATAAGAATTGAGAACGTTTGAGAATTGAGAATCAGAGAATTATGAATAATTCTCAATTCTCAATTCTCAATTATTAAAAAAATGCCGAATCCAAAACGCAGACATTCAAAATCGAGAACACGGATGCGCCGCGCTCACGACGCGCTCGTTACGCCGCAATATTTTATTGACCCGACAACCGGCGAACCGGCTCAACCGCACCGAATCAATCCGAAAACCGGAATGTACAAAGGTCGCCAAATCTTGAAAGTTAAAGAAGAAAAAGAATAACTGATAGGGGAAACGGAAAACGGATAACCGATAACTTATTATTTTTAGTTATCGGTTATCCGTTATCAATTATCAGTTGATTGTTACGGGTTTTTGTGGCTAAATTGCAAAGCGGGCAATCAAAATGACACATAAAAACGCAGGCATCATCAGCACGGGACATTCGTATCCTGAAGGAATCTTAACCAACGCCGAGTTGGAGAAAATCGTGGATACGAGCGATGAATGGATTACGACTCGCACCGGGATTAAGCAGCGCCGCAAGGCTGCCGATGATGAATACACTTCGCAATTCGCCGTCCGAGCCGGACGACAGGCGATGGAGCGCGCGGGAATTGATGCCGGCGAAATTGATTTGCTGATTTGTGCCACGACAACGCCCGATCAAATTCTGCCTTCGACCGGATGTTTGATTCAAGCCGAGCTTGGCGCAAACAATGCCGCCGCGTTTGACCTTTTCGCCGCTTGTTCGGGTTTTCTTTACGGGCTGACGGTCGCGGAAAGTATGATTCGCACGGGGCAAATTCGGCATGCGCTGATAATCGGCGCCGAGGTTTTGACGAAATACGTTGATTATACGGATCGCTCTACCTGCGTCATTTTCGGTGACGGCGCGGGCGCTGCGGTTCTTTCTCCGGTTGACGAGAAAAAAGGAATTTTGGGGACAAAAATCCGCTCCGACGGTCGTTTTGCCGAACAGCTTTATTCGCCCGGCGGCGGCACTAAAATGAAAACTACGCCGGAAACATTAGAGCAGGGAATGCACTATTTTAAAATGAAAGGCAATGAGCTTTTTAAAATAGCCGTGCGCTCGATGGCTGAAGTTTCGCAGGAAGTAATGGAAAAAGCGGGAGTTTCAACCAAAGATTTGAAAATGGTAATCCCGCATCAGGCGAATCAGCGAATTACAGATGCCGTGGCGAGCCGTCTCGGAATTGACGAAACAATCGTTTATTCAAACATCGCTTACCACGGCAACACATCGTCGGCATCGATTCCGATTGCGCTCGACGAATGCATTCTGAGCGGGAAAATTGTTGAAGGCGATCTGGTTTTAATGTGCGCTTTCGGCGGCGGGGTAACTTGGGGCGCAACTTTGGTTCAATTTTAGTTTGTTATTTGTTCGTTGTTCGTCGTTCGTTGCGAGAACGATGAACACGTATTGTTTTTGTAAAAATAAATTAGAAAATACAGGTAATGTTGGAAATCAACGAACAACGAACAACGAACAACGAACAACGAACAAAAATCGTTTACATTTTTCCCGGTCAAGGCTCTCAAGCCGCCGGAATGGGAAAAGATTTATACGATCAGTTTCCGACTGCGCGGCAAGTTTTTGAAGAAGCCGACGACGCGCTCGGATTTCCGATTTCGCAAATGTGTTTTGCCGGAACTGCCGAAGAATTGGCTTTAACGGAAAATACTCAGCCCGCGATTTTAACCGTATCGGTCGCCGCGTTTCGCGCGATGAAAGCGGAAGGTTTTCCGCTGCCGAATTATGTCGCCGGTCACAGTTTGGGCGAATATTCGGCTTTGGTTGCAGCGGGAGCTTTAAATTTTGCGGACGCCGTAAGACTTGTCCGAATGCGCGGGCGTTTTATGCAGGAAGCCGTTCCAATCGGAATCGGCGCGATGGCGGCGATTTTGGGCGCGGATTTGGAGACTGTTGAAAAGGCTTGCGCCGAAGCCGCCGAAAATCAGATTTGCAGCGCGGCGAACATCAACGCGCCGACGCAAATAGTGATTGCCGGACACGCCGAAGCCGTTGACCGCGCAAGCGAGCTTTTAAAACAGCGAGGTGCAAAACGCGCGATTAAATTAAATGTTTCCGCGCCGTTTCATTCGGCTCTAATGCAGCCGGCGCAAGACCGTTTGAGCGTCGAGCTGGAGAAAACCAGATTTTTTGATTTGACCGCGCCGTGCGTGACAAACGTCGAGGCGAAAGAAAACGACGAAGCCGAACGCGCGAAGGATTTGTTGATTCGACAAGTCGCCGCGCCGGTTAAATGGTCGCAGTCAGTCGAATATTTAAAGGCGCGAGGCGTTACTAAATATGTCGAGATCGGCGCGGGTAAAGTTTTAAGCGGACTTGTCCGGCAAATTGACCGCGAGGCGACTTGTTTGAACGTCGAAGACCAAAAGAGTCTTGAAGCGGCGAAAACAGCGTTGGTAGTTTAGATTTTAAAGAATAATAAATTTCAAGGAGCAACAATTAAATGGCATCAGAAGACGTACAAGGCAGAATTAAACAAATTATCGTTGACGAACTCGGCGTTGACGAGGCGGAAGTTGACGAAAAAGCTCGTTTTATTGACGATCTCGGCGCGGACTCGCTCGATTTGGTCGAGCTTGTAATGCGTTTTGAAGAAGAGTTCGGAATCGAAATCCCGGACGAAGACGCCGAAAAGATTCAATCGGTCGGCGACGCTTACAGTTACGTCGAACAACATCAAAAAGCCTAGTAATAAGTAATAGGTAATAAGTAATTAGTTTTTGTTTCAGCCGCGCGGCTGTCTGAAAACTCAAAACTTATTACCTATTACTAATTACTTATTACTAAAAAATGAAACGTCGTGTTGTCGTCACCGGTTTGGGGTTGGTGACGCCTGTCGGAAATACGGTCGAGGCTGCTTGGGGCGCGTTGATGCGCGGCGAGAGCGGCGCGGACTATATCAAAAGATTTGACACTGAAAAATTTCCGGTGAAATTCGCCGCTGAGGTCAAAAATTTTGACCCGCTCGATTTCATTGATAAAAGAGAAGCGCGTCGAATGGGCGCGTTTTCGCATTTCGCCATCGCCGCTTCGGACGAAGCCGTCAAAGACAGCGGTTTGCAGATTGACGATTCGAACGACGAAATGGTCGGCACGTATATTTCGAGCGGCATCGGCGATTTCTGGGCAATCGAGCGTGAACACGAAAAGCTGCTTCATCAAGGTCCCGACCGCGTTTCTCCGTTTTTTATCGTTTCGGCGATTGTTAACCTCGCCGCTGGAAACGTCTCGATTCGGCACGGCGCGAAAGGACCGAATTCGGCGACCGCTACGGCTTGTTCGGCGGGCGCGCACGCTATCGGTGACAGCTTTAAAATCATTCAGCGCGGCGACGCCGACGCGATGATTTGCGGCGGTGCGGAATCGGCAATTACGCCGATGTCGTCGGCGGGATTCGCCTCGATGCGCGCGCTTTCGACCCGTAATGACGACCCGAAACACGCGTCGCGACCGTTTGACGCCGAGCGCGACGGCTTTGTGATGGGCGAAGGCGCGGGGATTTTGATTCTAGAAGAATTGGAATTTGCAAAAGCGCGCGGCGCGCGGATTTACGCCGAATTAGTCGGTTACGGAATGTCGGGCGACGCTTTCCACGTCACAATGCCGGATGAAACCGGAAGCGGCGCGATTCGCGTGATGCAGCGCGCGATGAAAGACGCCGGAATCACGCCCGAACAAATCGGTTACATCAACGCACACGGAACTTCGACGCCGTACAACGATAAATTTGAGACTCTGGCAATCAAAAAGGCTTTCGGCGAACACGCTTACAAATTAGCCGTTAGCTCGACCAAATCAATGACCGGGCACGCTCTCGGAGCGGCGGGCGGAATCGAAGCCGTGATTTCCGTTTTGGCGATTCACAACAATACTTTGCCGCCGACGACGAATTATAAAACTCCGGACCCGGATTGCGATTTGGATTACATTCCGAACGAACCTCGTCAAGCGATGGTTGAATATGCTTTGTCGAATAGTTTCGGATTCGGCGGCACAAACGCTTGTTTGATTTTCAAGCGTTTTAATGAATAAACCTAAAAGCTCATCCGCCGAAATCGGGCGAAGTATTGTATCTTCGCCCGGGCGACTCTAAATCTGACGGCGGTTTTCTATAACCGGATTACGCCCTGTTAATAGGGTGACCAGTTAAAGAAAAACAAATCGGAAAGATTACAAAATGAATGATTATTCATTCATTTCCGATGGAGTTTTTAGTTTGAAAACGATAAACTCATTGAATAAAAATCTGGTTTCAAATTTATTTTAAATATGAAGATAGTTGTTTTAATGAAACAGGTCGCCAATAAAGACGCGGTTTTGCGTATTGGCAAAGACGAAAAATGGATTGACGAATCGGACGTAGCTTATGAGACGAACGAATCGGACGGCTACGCTTTGGAAGAAGCTCTGCGGATGAAGGAAGCCAAAGGCGCGGGCGAAGTCATCGTCTGCTCGCTCGGACCGCAGCGCGTAAAAACCGTTATCAAAGACGCCCTGGCGCGCGGAGCGGATCGTGGGATTCACGTCGTCGCCGATGAAATGAACAAAATGTCGCCGTTTCAAATCGCCAAAGCTCTCGCCGGCGCAATCAAGGAAGAAAACCCGGATTTGGTGATGTGCGGCTTGCAGTCTGACGACAACAGTTACGGTCAAATCGGCGTGATTTTAGCCGAGCTTTTGGGAATTCCGCATGCAACGCTCGTGATCGAAGTTGACCGCACGAGCATCAACGGCAAGATTCGTTTGAAAAGGGAATTGGAGAGCGGCTGGTATCAGTGGTACACGTATCAAACTCCGGCTTTGATGACAATACAATCGGGCATTTCGCAGATTCGCTACGCGACATTGAAAGGCATTATGGCTGCGAAGAAAAAGGAAATCCGAGAAGTCGCGCTCGCCGATGCATCATTTGATTCCGCGCAAAAAATCGAGAAAGTTTATTTCCCGCTCAAGATGAAGCAAACACAGCTTCTCGGCGGTGACGATGCGAAACGGGGCGCGCTGGAATTAGTAGAAAAACTCAAAGCGGAAGTTCGCGTACTTTAAGGAGGCAATCGAAAAATGAGCAAAATTTTAGTTTTTATCGAACACAAAGACGGAAATTTAAATAAAGCGTCGCTCGAAGCGATTGCCGCCGCGCAGACTTTGGGCAAAGAATTGGGGTTAAGCGTTTCGGCGGTGATTCCGGCAAGCGACGGTCGTGAACTTGGCAATCTGACGAATCAAGTTGCCGGTTACGATTTGGAAAAAGTCATTGTCGCCAGCAACGAAAAACTCGCAATTTACACGCCGGACGGTTATACCAACGCTTTCGAGCAGATTATCAAAACCAACAACCCGCAATTCGTGATTGCCGCGCACACTTATCAAGTTCGCGACTTTTTCCCGAAATTAGCCGCACGTTTCGGCAAAGAAATGGTCGGCGATTGTATCCGCCATAAAACCGAAAACGGCGGACTCGTTTTCACGCGCCGCATTTTTCTGGGCAAAATTGATTCGGATGTCAGAGTCGAAGGTGATGCGCCGTACTTTGTGACGTTTCAATCCGGCGCATTTCGCGGCGACAACGCCGTCAAAGGCGGGCAGGCAAACATTGAAACCGCTGAGGTGGACGCAGGCGAAATCCGTATGCAGCCGGAAGAGCCGTTTCAGGAAGTCAAAGCTGCGGTTGATTTGACTAAATCGGAAATCGTCGTTGCAGTCGGTCGCGGAATCAAATCTCAGGAAAACATTGCGCTGGCGCAGCAATTAGCAGACGCGCTCGGCGCTGATTTAGCGGCTTCGCGTCCGATTTGCGACGCCGAATGGCTGCCGCTTGATCGTCAAATCGGTTCTTCCGGGCAAACCGTCGCGCCAAAGCTTTACATCGCTTTGGGAATTTCCGGTGCGATTCAGCACATCGTCGGAATGAAAAACGCCGGAACAATCGTCGCCATCAACAAAGACGGCGAAGCTCCGATTTTCGACATCGCCGATTACGGAATTGTCGGCGATTTGTTTGAAGCCGTGCCGGTTTTGATTGAGGAAATCAAAAAGGCGAAAGGTTAGGTTATATTATAATTCCTTTAATAAAGAGCGGAGCTAACCTCCGCTCTTTATTTATGAGATTCGGATTATTTGAATAAAAGTATAGTATTCTTCGAGTAATTTATTTATTAACTAACAAAAAGCTCATTTCCTATGGCAAGATTACGAACTATGCCCGTTGTTTCAGTCTTACAAACTGAGTTAATTCAATTTGGGCAGAAATGGCAAGCTAACGGCGGACGTTTGAGCCGTACTCCACCTCAATCGTCTGGTCAATTAGGCAATTTGTTTGACGCCGCTGTGGGAAATTCGCTAGCTTTATTTCTAGGTGATATTCCAGTTGTACGACCTGTTTCTACATCTTTAATAGCTTCTGTTCCTGATTGCGTTGAAGTTGGACCTGTTAGAATTGTTGGTGGAGTACGTCCACAGAACTTTGATGTCGGATACCGCCCTGACGGAGTGCGATTTGCTTTCGATAGTAAAACATTAAATGATACTGACAGCTTAAGAAAGAATTGGCAGAATATGATTAATGACTTAGCTACAGAAGCTACTACAGTTCACAGTAGATTCCCCCATGCTGTTGTTGCTTTTATGGTTATAATTCCTTCTCCATGTTTTATTGAACCCCAGAAATCGGCAATGATAGAAACTCTAGAACGCCTCGCCCGCCGCGTTAGTGTTGAAGATCCAGATTATATGGCAGAGGCGATTTCTTTAGTAATTTGGAATCCTGATGACGGTATTATTAGCGGGGAAACCCCACCTTTAACATCACCATTACGTCTTGAGCGTTTTTCAACGTTTGTTGAATCTGCATATGTAAATCGCTATAAAGGATTACCACCTCACGCCATAGCAGAATGAGATAGGAGGAAATTTCATCAATTGAGTAAACCCGCACTTTCATACCAAAAATTAAGAGGAGGATATTACACTCCGAAACCTATAGCTGATTTTTTAGCAAATTGGGCAATACAATCTTCAAGCGACAAGATTCTTGAACCAAGTTGTGGTGATGGCATAATCATAGCTTCTGCACTTGAATCATTAATTCAAAAGGGAGTATCAAGCCAACAGGCAATAAAGCAGATTCACGCGGTTGAGATTGACTATGAAGAGTCTCTAAAAGCTATTGAACGAATCAGAAAATATCATATAGAACCCTCAGCTTCATTAATTCATTTAGGGGATTTCTTTGCCTACTGCAAATTTCATTTGAGTGAAAAACGTTTTTTTGATGCAATAATTGGTAATCCTCCGTTTATTCGTTATCAGAATTTTCTTGAAGAATATCGAATCCCAGCCTTTGAGTTAATGAATAAAGCCGGGTTAAAACCATCTAAGCTTACAAACACATGGGTACCATTTATTGTGGCTTCATCATTTTTGCTGAATGATAATGGTCGTTTAGCAATGATAGTACCTGCCGAATTATTGCAAGTTAATTATGCGGCTCAGTTAAGATGTTTTTTAAGCGACTATTATCAAAAGATTACTCTTATTACATTCAAGAAGCTTATATTTGAAGGAATTCAGCAAGAAGTGGTTTTGCTTCTTGCTGAGAGAAACAGTAACTCTCAAACCGGAATTAGAACAATTGAATTAGACAATATTTCAGATTTGAATTATTTTGAGCCAGCAAAAATTATTGAAATTCAAACAAAATTTTTAGACCATAATACTGAGAAATGGACGCAATATTTTCTTACAAACCCAGAAATTGAATTACTTCGCAATATAAAAAAAAGTGACAAAATTGAACCGGCTGGGAAAGTTGTAGATGTTGATGTCGGTATTGTAACAGGACAAAACCAGTTCTTTGTATTAAATGATGAACAGATTAAAAGTAAAGGACTCCATTCCTTTACCCGCCGGATAGTGAGCCGCTCTGGGCATTTCAAAGGAATAGTTTTTTCTGAATCTGATTGGGAAGCCAATGTGAATAATAACCTTCCAACATATTTGCTTGATTTTCCGAATATAGATTTTGAGAAGTTACCCGAAAGCGCAAAAGTTTATATTAAAGAGGGCGAAAGTGCAGAGTTAAATCAAGGCTACAAATGCAGAATTCGTAACCGATGGTTTGTTGTGCCGTCTGTATGGGTGCCAGAAGCATTCATGTTACGTCAGGTTCATGCTTACCCAAAGATAATTCTTAATAGATCTGATGCAACCTGTACAGACACAATTCACCGTATAAAACTTCGTAACGGTATCGCTGGAGGTACAATTGCCGTCGCATTCTTGAATTCTTTAACTTTCGCTTTCACAGAAGTGATGGGTAGAAGCTATGGAGGCGGAGTACTTGAGTTAGAACCAAATGAAGCTGAAAGATTACCATTACCTATTTCCGGTGCAGAGAAATTAGATTTAGATGAAATACACAAACTTCTCTTAGAAAATCGTATTGAAGATGTTCTCGATTTAACAGATAAGGTTCTACTCATTGAACATCTTGGTTTCGATTCAGAACAAGCATTAATGCTTCGTAGAATTTGGAAAAAGCTACGCGACCGAAGAATAAACAGAAAACATTTAACAAAGTCAAAATAATAATAAGGGCAAAATATTGTGAATGAAAAAATTGTGGCTGGTCATCAACATTTCCCTTATTCAAATCAGCATTGATTAACTGATTTTCGACATAGCAGATTACGGGATTGTCGGCGATTTGTTTGAAGCCGTGCCGGTTTTGATTGAGGAAATCAAAAAGGCGAAAGGTTAAATTCGCAATTGAAAACAAATTTAAAAGGGCGGGAACAATCTCGCCCTTTTTGTTTTAAAATCGAGTAATGCAGGAAGAAAAAGAGAAGCGGGAAACAGAGGAAGAAAATTGGGAAAACGACCAAAAGCGGCGCGGTTATTATTACGACGACGCGCACGGCTACGAAGTTTATAATCCTGAGATAGAGGACGACGAGGAAGAAGATGAAGATTAAATCGCTGCACGATTGGAATTTGACGCCAGCCGAAGCTATCGAATTGCAGAAAAAATTGGCGAGCGAAGTCGTCGAAAAAGACGATTTCAAAGAACCAATCGAAACGGTCGCCGGAATTGATTTGGGCTACAGCGAAAAAACGAATACTTGTCGCGCGGTTGTCGTTGTGCTGAGTTTTCCGGCGCTCGAATTAATCGAAACGAGCGAAACGATTTTGCCGATTCAGTTTCCATATGTTCCCGGTTTGCTCTCGTTTCGTGAAACTCCGGCGGCGCTCAAGGCTCTGGAGTCGTTAAAAACGACGCCTGATTTGATTTTGTGTGACGGGCAGGGAAAAGCGCACCCGCGCAGATTTGGAATTGCCTGTCATCTCGGTTTGTTTACGGATGTCCCGACAATCGGCGTCGGGAAATCAATTCTGGTCGGAAAATTTGAAAATTTGGGTGAAACGCGCGGCTCAATTGCGCCTTTGATTCACAAAAATGAACAAGTCGGCGTTGCGCTCAGAACAAAAGACGGCGTGCAGCCGGTTTACGTTTCCGTCGGAAATCGGATCGGTCTGGAAACCGCGATTGATTACGTTTTGCGCTGCACGCCGAAATATCGTCTGCCGGAAACGACCAGGTTAGCCGACAAAATGGCTTCTTACCGAAAATAATTTCTGCTGACAACTTGTGTTTAGCTCTGATAGGAGCAGCATATTTTTCGCATTTAAAGATCAATGTGCGGGATCTCAGTGTGCCCGGATACCGAACATTTCAATCCGTTTTTCGCATCACGAAATTATCCGAATTTATGTAACTGCCTGGCGGCGAAATGTTTACAGTATTTAGGAAAAGTCTAATCTAATTCTCATCTGTTTCTCAGGCAATATTTATTTAACGCTTCGTATGGTCAACGACAAAGATGTTCGAGAAAGGATATATCAGTTTGTCCAACGAGCGCGCAGGCATTTTTATGGGTAAAAAAGAAAAACTAAATACCTTCGGTCGTTCGCTCGCACGGCAAATTTCAAAAATAAATGAAACACTTCGCTCTTTTACGTTTGATCAAAATAATCATCATTAGCCAATGTTTTGTTGTTTCAGCTTACGCCGACACAACTTTTACAGCAGTTTTAAACGGCGCACAGCAAACGCCGTCGAATAATTCAACCGCAACCGGCGCGGGAAGCGTTGTTTTGAATGCATCGCAAACAAAGGTAATCATAACGCTGAACTTTTCCGGTTTAACCGGAACGCAAACCGTCGCGCAGATTCAGAATGGCGAGCCGCGCACGACGGGTCCGGTTGAAATCAATTTGCCGAACGGAAATTTTTCGCAAACATTTACAGTGTCTCCGGCGCAGGTGACGGCTTTAAAAGCGGGATTGTGGTATTTCAACATTCGCTCGTCGGCATTTCCGAACGGCGAGATTCGCGGGCAGATCGAACCGCTCTGCGCGCCGCCCACCACCGGAATGATCGCCTGGTATCGGAGCGAAAACAATGCTAACGATTCGATGAGCGGAAAAAACGGCGCACTCCAAAACGGAGCGAACTTTGCAGACGGAAAAGTCGGTCAGGCTTTTAATTTCAACTTCACAAATGATTATGTCAATGTGGCGGACACGCCTTTACTGCATCCGACCAATTTAACAATTAACGGCTGGTTTAACTTTTACAACACACACGCGCAAGTTTTGGTCGCCAAGACTGCCGGTTTGGGGACGTTTGATTCGTTTGTCCTGTATTACGACGGCGCGTCTCTCGGCGCATCTGTAGGCGGACCCGCAGGTATGGGCGAAGTCATTTCGTTTCCTTTTAATATTTCCCCAGGCGGGTGGTATCACATCGCTTACACCTTCGATGATGTTTCAAACACGCAGGCTTTGTACATCAATGGAGTTGCCGTAGCGAGCGGAGCTGCGACCGCTTCGATTGTTTATGACGCGCATCCGATAACAATCGGGGCGGAGTATGAAAACGAATTTTTGAACTATTTTTTTAAGGGTAAAATAGACGAAGTTCAAATCTTTGACCGCGCTCTTTCGGCGTCTGAAATTCAATCAATCTACCACGGAGGCAGCGCGGGCGTTTGCACAAGTTCGGCTTTCACGGGAATTTACGGAAACGGCAAAATCGCTTTTTCCAGCAACCGCACCGGAGTCAGCCAGATTTTTACGATGAATCCAGATGGCACAAATCAAACAAACGTTTCAAACAACTCTGCTAATTCAAATTTTGAACCTGCATTTTCGCCCGATGGAAGCAAGATTGCTTTTAGCCGAATTATAGACAATAACTACGAGGTTTATGTGATGAACTCGGACGGCGGCAATCAAACCAGATTAACCAATAATCCCGCTCTTGATGCGGCGCCCCATTGGTCTCCCGACGGCACAAAATTAGTTTTTTTTAGTGACCGCACGGGCGGCGGCGACATTTATGTGATGAACGCCGACGGCACGAATCAAACCAGATTAACAACCACAGCCGGGTTTGATCTGGCTCCGAAGTTTTCTCCGGACGGTTCGCGAATCGTGTTTGTCAGCAGCCGCGACGGAAACAGAGAAATATACGTGATGAACTCTGACGGCAACAATCAAACCAGATTGACTACATACCCGCTAAATGATGAATCACCGGCATTTTCGCCCGATGGAACGAAAATCGCGTTTTACAGCAGCCGCGCCGGCAATTATGACATTTTTGTAATGAATGCGGATGGCAGCAATCCTGTTAATGTGTCAAACAATCCGGCTCAGGATTATACTCCGGCGTGGTCGCCCGACGGCTCCAAGATTGCCTTTGAAACAAACCGCGATAATGGCAACTATGATATTTATGTAATGAATGCTGACGGCACAAATCAAACCCGCTTTACCAACAATCCGTCGCTTGATTCATATCCGGCGTGGCAGCCCGTCGTAAACGTAACTGTTTCACCCGCAATCAATGTCAGTTTGACTTTCCCAAACGTGACGAAGCCGGGTTACACCGTCGCCACGCCGCTCTTAAATACTCAGATTCCAGGATTGACTCCAAATTTCTTTCTGCGATCCGGTTTCGCCTACGACATCCGCACTTCAGCTTTACAAACCGGCGGCGTCAACGTTCGATTCGCAGTGCCGAATGTTCACGACGCTCAAACTTGCTCGGACTTGCGAATCCTGCAAATCATTGACGGCAATTGGGATATGTCGAATAATTTAACGCCGGCATATAGCCGGGGCGTTTGCACACTACAGCAAATGGTTACATCGCTCTCGCCGTTTGTCGTCGTCGAAATAATTCCGGCGGCGGAAGGACGGGCGTTGTCTGGAAACATAATTTACGGCACGACGCCGGCTGGACAGCCCGCCAAATTCGTTTCCGGCGTTTCGATAGTCGCCTCCGGTCCAATCTTTCAAACGGCGACGACAGATTCGACGGGCGGTTATTTGTTGAACAATCTAAATACTTCGGGCGGTTACACTGTAACTCCGCTAAAAACGGGAAGCGTCAGCGGCATCACTCCATTCGACGCCACCCTAATTTTGCGCTGCATTGCCGCCGGAGCAAGCTGCGCTCTGTCAGAAAACCAGCGAATTGCCGCCGATACAAACAACGACAACTCGATTACGCCGTTTGACGCAACGCTGATTCTTCGCTTTGTCGCCGCTAACGGGCAAACAACCGGGACGGGACAAGCCGGCACCTGGAAGTTTATTCCCAATCTGCGCAGCTACAACGCAATGCTCATTTCATTGGCGGGCGAAAACTACACTGCCGTTTTAGTCGGCGAAGTAAACGGAGACTGGACGCCGCCGACCGGTTCTTTCGCTGCAAACGATGAAGACGGAAAACAGCAGCAGTCGGACAATTATAATTGCCGCCATTGTTAAAGCATCTGCGGCTGTTGCGGTTCTGAATTCCGGTTAGAGGCGCGCCTTACCGCCCGCTTCTAATCGGAAGCTCCTATTTGTTTCTGTATTATTTTGCCGGTCTGCGTTTTGCAACAACAGGCAAAACTTTTCCTTTTGTTAAGGCTTGCCCGTTTTTAATGTCTGCCAGAGCGACTGCGAATTGTTGTTTTCCTTTTACAGTTCCGAGCATTTTCCGAAGCGCGGCGTCACTAATTTCATCCTGTTCGATTCCATAGCCTTTAAGCTGGGCACGCAGTTTTTCAACCGTGTTTTTGTTGTAGCCGTAAACGTCAGGATAAATGCGCAAAACGCCCGCTTCGACGACCATTGTGTCGTAATAAATTTCGACCGGTATTATTTCCGGCAAATTGACGAATCTCTGTTTTTTATCGCCGCGCGATTTTTCGATATTCGTGACCGGCAAATCGTAGGCGACCGCAATTTTCTTTGACAGATCGAACAAATCCGCGAGCATCACGCGGACGCAGCCGTGCGAAACCAAACTGCCCAAATCTCCGATGCCTTTAGCTTGATGCAGCAGATAACCGTCGCCGAGCGGAATTTTGATTTTGCCGAGCGGATTTAACGAGCTGCTGGCTTTGATAATTCTTCCGGGTTTGATTTTCGATGCATGAACCCAAACGCTGTCGGGCGGAATCCAATCGGGATTGAGAACGATTTGATTGGCATTGCGCGGTCCGATGGCAATCGGATAATCTTTTTGCCCAACGCCGACATTGTAAACCGCAATTTCTTTATCGCCTTGCCACAAGGTCATCACAAAAGCCGGAACATCAACCGTGATACGGACATCGCCTTTTCCCGGTTCGAGCTTACCGCGCTCGATTCGACCGCCGGTAAATTTGTCTTCGCGCTCCGATTCCGCGCTCGCGTAGGTTTGATAAAAAAGGTTTTCCGAAATCGGTAAATCGCTCGCCGCTCCGTTAATGTGAAACGTTAAAAACAACGCCGGTAAAAACAAAGCAGCGAATTTCAGCCAAATAAATTTTCTCATACTAACAAACATAAAATCTCAGATGCAGGGAAACCGGAAACGATTTGATTGAAATTTTCTGTCTCAAAGGGAAATTATTTTTTCTCTTCGGTTTTACTGTTTACGTCGTAGCGCGTTTGCTCCGGCAGCAGCGCGAGACGAAACCCGGTCAAAGACCATTCTTCGCCTTCGACGACATCAATGTAGGAAAAATCGCCGGGCGCATTTGCTCCAACCGCAAAACACGAAGCGTTGCCGCGCTCATCGCGGTAAAAACCTAGTTCAAGCGAAGGCGTTTCGCTCCATTCCCGGTGAAAAACAGTGCCGATGAGATTGAAAATTCCGGGCGGACAAACGGTCACGCGATAACCTGCGGGCAATAAGTTTCTTTGCTGCCAATCTTCGTTAAGCAAATTAAAGAATCGCCGCAGCGTCGGATAATTTTGCTCGTAGCGCGTTCCCGTGGTGATTCCGGCGAGACCAAAATAGCCCGCCAAAGGGTCGGCGGATGCGTCGTGACCATAAGCGGTGCCGTAAAACTGCCGGTTGCGCGGCAGATAAAAAGGCTTTTGGGTTGTTTCGACTCCGATGATAAATCCTTGCTGTCGCTGGTGACCGTTTGTCAAATGAAAACGGACGCTGCGCTCGTGCGATGATGCGCGATGTTTAAAACTCTGCGCTGTCGGATAAAATCTGGCGAGATAACCATCGTCAAAAGCGACGGAATCCGCTGACGGAACGAAATGCCATTCAATATTGAACCGCCGCAAGCCTTCGGTCGCCAGCGAACTCAATTCAAAACCAGCAGCGTGTGCCGGAACAATTGGTGCTTCATTCGATAAACCAAAAAACTCTCGATATTTAGCGGCTCTTTCTTCAATCCAGTTTGTCATAAATTTACACCTTATTTTTTGCGAAAATTCGGAAAAGAATCGGGCGTCGCAACGGGCGGATGCTCGCCCCGCGGCAAAATCCAAGTTTCAACTGCTCTGAATTTTCGGTAACCGCCCTTGACTAATTTAATTCTCGCGGCGGGGAAATTGTATTTTCTGACCATTTCGTTTTTTATAGCTCTCATAATCTGAGCCGTCGTTCGCGGCGAATCCGATATGATCTCGCCTTTTTTATAAGTTCGCCCGTTTTCTTCGGTATATTCAAATCTTTGAACATCGTATCGCGGATAAAAAATGATATAAGCAACAGATTTAGGCTCTTTAAAAAGCGCGGCGGCGTAAGGCTCAATCGAATTGGCGAAACCAAATCCATATCCGTTCCAAATGTCAATATAAGTTGTGTCTTCGTTTGCCGACGGATAGTAAAATTCGTCAAATTTGCGAGCTGACTCAAAGTCTTCAAAAACGGTTTGATATGGATTTTCCGTCGGTTTAGGCGCTGTTCCGGCGGGCGCGAGCCACAATTCGGTTTTCGGACAATTAACCGCGCCGCCATCAATTAAAACTATTCGCTTAGAATCAAAACCGCGACTATTTACCAAATAATTCTCAATTCCTTTCAAATGACGGAAACCAGCTCCCCGAAGCTGATAATGCGAACGGTATTGAATGATAAAAGCCTTTGCCGTAGGATCGTTTTGCATCGCAACCGCATAATTATCAAGACGAGCGATCTCAGCAGAAACGATAATCCTGCCGTATTCGTCAATTAATTGGGGCGATTTTTTATTTTCGTTTTCTTGCGCCGCAACAAAATTAATCGAAAACAAGACGACTGAGGTTAAAAGTAAGAGAATTTTGAGCATCGCTTTGACGATTGAA
Source organism: Pyrinomonadaceae bacterium (assembly GCA_036388995.1). GTDB lineage: Bacteria > Acidobacteriota > Blastocatellia > Pyrinomonadales > Pyrinomonadaceae > JALZCH01. The sequence continues at coordinate 24,719 of DASVQU010000087.1, forward strand.
AAACTGATTTTTATGCGGCGATAATATCACATAATCAAAATAAAAAAAGGCGGTAAAAACCGCCTTTTGCAATTGAATTAAGTGTCTTTATTTCTTCGGTCTTTCGTTAGCTTTCAAATATCGTTTTCGCAAACGAATTGATTTCGGCGTTACTTCAACCAATTCATCGTCGGCGATAAATTCGAGAGCTTGTTCGAGCGTCAATTCTTTCGGCGGAACGAGCCGCATTGCGTCGTCCGAGCCGGAGGCGCGCATATTTGTCAGTTTCTTTTCTTTAATCGCATTGACATCCAAATCAACCGCGCGGGCGTTTTCGCCGACGATCATTCCTTCATAGACTTTGGTTTGCGGGCGAATGAAAAGCGTCCCGCGTTCCTGCAAATTGAACAGCGCATAAGTCGTCGCTTCGCCCATTCGGTCGGCGACGAGCGAGCCGGTCGAGCGCGATTTCATATCGCCCTGCCAGCGGTCGAATCGCAAAAATAGTGTGTTCAAAAGTCCTGTGCCTTTGGTTTCGGTCAAAAACTCGCCGCGAAAACCGATCAAACCGCGAGACGGAACTTCAAATTCGAGCCGGACGCGCCCGGACCCGTTGTTTATCATTTTGGTCATCTGCCCTTTGCGGCGACCGAGCGCTTCGGTGACGACGCCGATAAATTCTTCCGGCACGTCAATTACCACCAGTTCAATCGGTTCCTGCAATTCGCCGTCCGCTCCGCGTTTGGTGATGACTTCGGGTTTGGACACCTGCAATTCAAAATTTTCGCGGCGCATCATTTCGATTAAAATCGCAAGCTGAAGCTCGCCGCGCCCGGAAACTTTAAAGTTTTCCGGCTGCTCGGTTTCATCAACGCGCAAAGCGACGTTTGAGAGCAATTCGCGGTCGAGCCGTTCTTTAATCTGCCGCGAAGTGACAAATTTTCCGTCAGTGCCGGAAAACGGCGAAGTGTTAACGCCGAAAATCATTGCAATTGTCGGTTCGTCAACCGCGATTACGGGCAGCGATTTCGGATTATCCGCGAGCGTCACGGTTTCGCCGATTTCTATATTGTCAAAACCGGCGATTGCGGCGATTTCGCCGACACTGGCGGTTTCTACCGGCGTTCGTTTTAAGCCTTCAAAGACAAACAATTCTTTGACGCGAGTTTTGGTCGTCGTTCCGTCGCGTTTGCACACGGCGACTTCCTGATTTTTTGAAATCTCGCCGGAAAAAATTCGCCCGATGGCGAGCCTGCCGACGTATTCACTGTAATCGAGATTTGCAATCAACATTTGCAGCGTGTCTTTCCTGACTTCGTGCGGGGCAGGAATCGTTTCCAGAATCTGATCGAAAAGCGGTTTGAGGCTTTTTGATTCATCTTCCAGAGATTTTTTCGCTATGCCTTCGCGCGAAATTGCGTAGAGAATCGGAAACTCGATTTGCTGGTCGTTCGCTCCCAAATCAATAAAAAGGTCGTAAATTTCGTCAACGACTTCTTCCGGGCGCGAATCCTGTCGGTCAATTTTGTTGACGACGGCGATTGCGGGCAATTTCGATTCGAGAGCTTTTCTGAGCACAAAACGTGTTTGCGGCAGACAGCCTTCCGCGGCGTCAACGAGCAGGACAATGCCGTCAACCATTTTTAAAACTCGCTCGACTTCGCCGCCGAAATCGGCGTGTCCGGGCGTGTCAACGATGTTGATTTTGTAATCGCCGTACCTGACGCTGGTGTTTTTCGCCATAATCGTGATTCCGCGCTCGCGCTCCAAATCCATTGAATCCATTACGCGGTCAACGACGGTTTCGTTATCGCGGTAAGTTCCCGATTGTTGGAGCATCGCGTCAACGAGCGTCGTTTTGCCGTGGTCAACGTGAGCGATAATGGCGATGTTTCTAATTTTGTTGTTATTCATTATTAAATTTAAGAGTCAAAAAGGAAATTAAAATAGTTATCCTTTGCTAAAATAGTTTTTCTAAAACAACCGCAACTGCAAATAGAATATTATTTGCAGTTGCGGTTAAGATAATTATCGCCGAAGCGGCATAAATTGCCAACGGCAGACGATTCGACAGATTCGATCTATGATTTCAACAATCTGCCTTGATAGCAATTCTAAACAATTTACGCAGGATGTTCCGACGGCTGACATCAGCGATTATTGCCTGCGCGAGCAAAACGTCGTGTGGGTTGATGTAAACGATCCTTCGAGTCAGGATTTTTTGGATTTGGCGGAAGAATTTAATTTTCACCCGCTTTCAATCGAAGATGTCCGCCACCCACATCAGCGCCCGAAAATCGAAGAATACAAAGGATATTATTTTATAGTGGTTTATGAAGCGCAGCTCGCCGGTCCGATGGATCGTCTTGAACTGCGCGAGCTGAACATTTTTCTCGGCGCTAACTTTGTCGTCACTGTTCACAGCAAACCGATTCGCGCCGTCGAAACCGCCAAGCGGCTCTGGAGCGAATGGACGGATCGTTCGGAACACGGCGCCGGGCTGCTGGCTTATTTGTTGTTCGATGCGATTGTTGACGATTATCTGCCGCTTTTGGACATTTTGAGCGAGCGCGTGGACGATTTGGGAGACGAGGTTTTTACGGATTTTAAACCTGAAAGTTTGCAAAGTATTTTTCGCATCAAGAAGCAGCTTCTGCATTTGCGCCGCTCCGTCGCGCCGCTCAGAGAAGTTTTCAACGTGATGCTGCGGCGCGAGCAGCCAATCTTTGCCCGCGAGATTTACGTTTATTTTCAGGACGTTTTCGACCATTTGATTCGCGTCGCCGATTCAATTGACGCATTGCGAGAATTGCTCGGCTCAACGATGGATGCTTTTCTTTCCGTGTCGAGCAACCGGACGAATCTGGTGATGAAGCGTTTGACTTCGGTTGCCACGATTTTGATGTCCGTAACGCTGATTGCGGGCATTTACGGAATGAACTTTGATTATATGCCGGAACTCAAATGGCGTTTCGGGTATATTTTCGCTCTCTGCTCAATGGTTGCGGTCGGACTTGGAATTTATCTTTATTTAAAGAAATCGAAATGGATATAAAACACATTAAATCCCTTATAGCGTCTGCACGGAGAAACGGGACGAAAACCGAGCAAGCCGCCGACCGTTTGGCTCCGCTCGAAGAGCAAACACAAGGCTTGATAATCGTCGGCGAGGAAGATTTCAAGGCTGCGAAAGATTTAATCGAAAAATCCGATGAAGTTCGATGGCGGGATTTATTGCGGCTTGAGCCGGTAGTTATCGTCATTTTGCTGGTTACGCTCGGTTTTATCGCTTTTATCGCCGGGCAAATTCAATCAATGCCGCTGATAACAAAGTAAGCCGTTTGCCTCGCGAAAAAGATCGCCTCGATTTTATCTAAAAAGTAAAAAAGCCGGACTTTTAATTGAGTCCGGCTTATTTGTTTGATTGTTATTTTTCCCGATTATCAGCGGCTTCTTTCGGTTCTCAGGTTATTGGTCACCGAGAAAACGCCGGGAATACTGTTGACCGCAAAAAATGCCAGGCGTTTGTCGGTTTCATTCGAAACCATGCCTTCGAGCGTTACGTGACCGTTTCTCACGATAATCCGAAGCGACGGATTTGTGCCGAGCAAATAACGGTATAAACCCGCCATATCGTTAACTGAGCGAACCGCCT
>DASVQU010000088.1:0-48716 GCA_036388995.1 Pyrinomonadaceae bacterium
ATAAGTTAAAGACTGTAATAATTAAAAACACAATAAGTAATGGGAATAAATCATTTTGATTAAATTCAAAAAAGGAAAAGAGATTTTCTTTTATTGAAGGCTTTTCACAAACAATCAAATCATTGTTTTCGGGATAGCAAACCCTCCAATAATGTACGAAAGGATATAAAAGCTTGCTATAAATAACGCTTCCGAAAAAACTAATAATCCCTATAATTTGCCAACGAAATATTTCAGATTTAATTCGACTATAAATTGTCAGACAAAATAACAAACTCGCACCTGTAACAATTAATGTAGATTCGACAGGCAGCAGCCAATTAACGTACTTACAAACGCAAATGACATCAATGGTTCCTTCACCAGGTAAAGTTTCGTAACCTTTACAATCATCGGAAAAACAAACAAAAACATAGGGCAATATTGGAATTAAACCTAAAACTAAGCCATTAACTGCTCCTAAAATTACCAAATTTAATTTAATTTGGCTTAATTGAATCATTACAGTATTAATTTAATGAAGGACAAGTAATTATTTTCTTGCCCTTCATTTTTTCGCTCAATTAGTTTGTTTTAACAGGCGGAGCAGGGCGCGCTGGAAGTTTGACCGGAGCAGTCAATTTTTTCATTACTTCCTGGACGGCGCGCTCAAGCTGCGGGTCTCGTCCTGCGATTACGGATTTCGGATCGTTTTCGACTTCGATGTCCGGGTCAACGCCGTAGCCTTCGATAATGTATTCGCCTTTCATATTGACCAGCGCCGATTCAGGAACGCTGACACCGCCGCCGTCAATCAAACCGCCGCGATTCGAGATGCCGACCACGCCGCCCCACGAGCGTTTGCCGACTAGCGGTCCTAAGCCGGCTTCGCGGAACATATACGGGAAAATGTCGCCGTCGGACGACGAATTTTCGTTTAAAATCGCCGCCATCGGACCGTAAAACGAGTCGTCCGGGTAAGTGTTCGGAAGGTCGCTTGTACGCGAATAATTGACGCCCAAAACTTTTCTCCTGAGGCGCTCGATCAGCATCCGCGAAACGTTGCCACCGCCGTTAGCGCGGACGTCAACGACAAGCCCTTCTTTGTCGAGCTGCGGATAAAAATATTTGATAAATTCCCGAATCCCGTTTGCGCCCATATCCGGGACGTGAATGTAGCCGACGCGCCCATTCGTCAACTGCGATACGCGGTTGCGGTTTGCCGTAATCCAATCGAGATAAATCAAATTGCTTTCGTCCGTAATCGGGCGATAAGACGTTTGCCGCGAGCCTTGCAGATTCGGCGTCGAGTTGACGGTTAAAATCACCGGCGCGTCACCGAGATTTCGCAGATATTGATAAATATCTTTATCCGCCGTCACGTTTTCGCCGTTGATTTGCAGAATGTAATCGCCGACTTTCGCATTGACGCCGAACTCAGTCAGAGGCGAGCGGTAAATCTCTTCTTCGTTTTGCCCGTCGAAAATTTTCGAGATGCGATAACGATTCGCCGCTCGATCAACATCAAAACGCGCGCCGGGCAAAGCGACACGCGGTCGAGTCGGCAAGTTGAAATCGCCGCCTTCGATGTAGGCGTGCTGGACTGTCAATTCGGCAATCATTTCGCCGATGACGTAATTTAAATCCGAACGATGCCCGATGTGCGGCAGCCACGTTTTGTAATCGTCGCGGATGCGCTGCCAGTTGTAACCGTGCATATTCGGGACGTAAAACCAATCGCGGTAACGACGCCAGACTTCGTTGAAAATCTGATTCCACTCTTCCGCCGGGTTGATTTCGGTTTGCAATCCGGCTGTTGAAACCGGCTTTTTGCTGTTCGCGCCCTGCGGTGTCGCGTCCATCAAGGTAAAGGTCGGTCCTTGCCCGATAATTATCTTCGAGCCGTCAGAGGATAACGAATAGGAATTGACATTTTCCAGCAAAGTCGTTTCTTTGCGGTCTTTGATTGAAAAAATTCTGACCGAAGGCTGGCGGTCGGCAGCGCGTCCGTAATAAAACGGGGCACCGATGAAATAAATGATATGTCCGGTTTTGGCGGTCAATCCGCCGTAATTTTCCGGCGGCAGCGGCACGCGAGTCGCGCGGGCGACAATGCCGTCGAAGTCAACAGTTTCAGGTCGCGGCGAAGTCGCATTTCTCCGCGCCGCATCAGCCGAAGGCGTTCCCGCCGGTGTCGGCGAAGGCAAAGCGCCGGGCTGGGGCTGTTTCTCATCAATCGGGCGCGGGCGCGCTTCGTCGGGCGGCGTTAATCGGTCGGTCGGCGAAGGCGATGCTTCCGGCGCGATTGCAACTTCGTCCGATTCGGGCGGAAACGGGTTTTTTGCGTCTTTCCGAAGCGGCAAAGCATAAATCATTGTTGAGCGGTTTGAGGCGTAGTTAAATTCGACACCAGAAATCTGCGGCGCAAATTCGCGGCTGCTCAAAAAATAAAGATAATCGCCCGACGGATCGAACGCCGGATTAAACGCGGCGAACATCGGATCGGTGACGCGGTTCAGTTTATTGTTTAAAACGTCATAAATGTAAACGGATTGGAAACCGTTCTCGCCCGAATAGCTGAACGCGAGATAATTCCCTTTTGGCGACCATTCGTAATCCTGAATTTGTCCGCGCGGCGCGTCGGCGATTTGCTGCATTTTTTTATCGGCGACCGTGACGATATAAACTTTGCCGTCCTTATCGGAAAAAGCGATGCGTTTTCCGTCGCCGCTCCATTCGGGCGCGTAACGCTGGGCGTTTCCGCCGGTCGTCAATTGCTGCGGCTCGCTCATACCGTCCTGCGCGACAAGCCAAACTTCTTCTTCACCGCTTCTGTCGGAAATAAAAGCAACTTGTCTGCCATCGGGCGACCAGCGCGGGAACTTGTCGTGTGAGTTTGACGAATGCGTCAGATTCCGCGTGCCGCCTTTTTCGACCGGCGAGCTGAAAACATCGCCGCGTGCAGCGAATAAAACCCGCTCGCCTTTCGGCGCGAGCGCGACGTTTTGAATAAACTGCGCGCCGTTGATCGTGCGCGAGCGTTTGTGAACTCCGTCGTCCGGGACGCTGATATTTAATTTCGCCGGGCGATTAGATTTTGTGTCCAAAACTTCAAGCTCGCCGTTGCGCTCATAAACAATTCGGGAATTGTCATCGGATGAAGCCCAGCGAACATCCCAATCTTTAAAATTTGTTACCTGCGCGGTTTTCGCGTTTCCGGTGTCGTAAGCGTAAAGATTAAATTTCCCGTCGCGGTCGGAGTTGTAATAAATTTTGTCGCCGATCCACATTGCGTCACGCGAAGCGCGGACGCCTTCGGAAATTTTGCGCGCGTCGTTTGTGTTTAAATCGTAAATATAAAGCGTGTTTGCCTGTCCGCCGCCGTAGCGTTTTTCGGTTCGGAAATCGCGCGTGCGCGGCGAATAAACCATTTTCGTTCCATCGGCGGAAAAATCGCCCGAACCGGCTTCGGGCATCGGCAAAGGTTCGGGAGAACCTCCGTTAACCGGAATTTTATACAAACGGCTTTGCGGAAGCGTCCACGAATCGCGCTGCGAACGGAAGATGATAGATGTGCCGTCGTTCGACCAGCCCATCACTTGATTATCGTAGCCCCAGCGCGGCGTTAGCGGTCCGCGCGCCGGATAAAACGTCAATTGTTTAGGCTCGCCGCCGCCCGCGGGCATTACGTAAACCTGTTCGTCGCCGTCGTATTGCCCGGTGAAAGCAATCCAGCGTCCGTCGGGCGAAAATTTGGCGAAGACTTCCATTCCGGGATGCGCCGTAAGACGAGTCGCCGTGCCGCCCGCCGTCGGGGCAGTCCACAAATCACTGGCGTAAGAGAAAACCACGCGGTCGCCCGCAATGTCGGGAAAACGTAAAAGCTTGGTTTGCGCCAAAACCGGCAGCGCAAACAGACAAAGCAGGAAAATCGCATTGGAAAGAATTCGGCAATTAATCGTCAAAAAATTGGGAACTTGTTTTTTCATATTTCGAGATTCAAAGTTTGGAGTTTATTTACGGAAACAAAAATGAAAAGTTTGCGCCGCACAAAATAATCGGCAAGGCAACCGGAGTTGTCGCATTTTCTTCCAAGTCTTGCTAATATCGGCAGTGAAACCTTGCTCTTTACCGAAGCGTAAAATAGCACAGCAAACGCAAGGTTAGCACGCATAGGCGGAAATCGCCTTCGCAACCGTTCATTGCCGGAAACATTTTTATCGTAGCGCGCCCATTTCAAGGAGTAATTCAAGCGTGAAAAAAAGTTTAGTTTTAAATTTACTGCTCGTCGTTTCTCTAATTTCGCAATCTTTCGTTTTCGCCCAGAGCGGAAACGGTTCTTCTAAATTAACTTCAAAAAATATCGAACGCTCGTCGTCCGCGCCTGCCGTGAATAACAAAATCGTCACCGGCGAGATGATCGAAAACGATGTTTCGGAAGCCTTGAGCGTTATCGAAGAAAATTACGTTAACGGCAAAAAGCTGGATTACAACGAACTTTTCAAATCTTCGATTGACGGAATGCTCCACGCGCTCGACCCGCACTCGAATTATTTCGACTCGAAAGAATTCGAGCAGTTTCGCACCGAACAGCGTTCGGAATATTTCGGCATCGGCGCGACCATCGGCGATTTGAAAGACGGCGACACGACTTGGACTTTTATCCGCGCGACGTTTGAAAATTCTCCGGCGTGGCGCGCGGGTCTGCGTTACGGCGACAAAATCGTTGATGTCAACGGCACTTCGATGAAAAACAAAACTTTTGTCGAAGTCCGCAATTTCCTGCGCGGTCCGCGCGGAACGAACGCTAAAATCACGGTTGAAAACAATCTGACAAAACAAAAACGCACCGTCGAAATCACGCGCGACGCCGTGCCGCAGCCTTCGGTGCCCGAAGCCTATATGATTCGCCCGGGAGTCGGCTATATTGCGATGACCGGCGGTTTTAATCAAACCACGGCGGGCGAGTTTCGCGAAGCGATGCGGCAATTAAAATCGGACGGAATGCAGCAGCTTGTTCTCGATTTACGCAGCAACGGGGGCGGTCTCGTCGGTCAAGCCTATCAGGTCGCACAAGCGTTTTTAGGTCAGGGACAAGTTATTTTCACTCAGCGCGGTCGCATTCCGGGCAGCGAAGGCTATTTCAAATCCGAAAATCCTTCGCCGGATAAAACGCCGCTCGTCGTTCTCGTTAACCGCAACACAGCTTCCGCCTCGGAAATTCTCGCGGGCGCTTTGCAAGATCACGACCGGGCTTTGATTGTCGGCGAAAACACGTTCGGCAAAGGTTTGGTGCAAAATCCGTTTATGCTGCCGTATAATTCGGCGCTGCTTCTGACGATTGCCAAATATCAAACGCCTTCGGGACGCAGTATTCAGCGTGATTATGCAAACGGCAATCTTTACGATTATTACTATCAGGGCGGAAGCCTCCGCGATGAACGCAAACCTGCGAAACCAGCCGGAGCCGAAAAGACGACCGACGCCGGACGCAAAGTTTATGAAGGCGGCGGAATTCAGCCGGACGAAGCCGTCAAACCGGCTCTGCTGACTCCGGTTCAGCAACGCTTGAATTATCCGGTTTTCGGTTTCGCTCTCGAAGTTGCAGCCGGTCGCATTCCGGGCTTTGAAAGCTACAAGATTGACCGTGCGATTGAATTCGGACACGATTTGAAAGCGACGGATTTTCCATTCAACGAACAGATTTTCGCGGCGTTTAAAAAATATGTCGCGTCGAAACCGGAGTATAAACACTTGACCGCCGCGCAGCTCGACAAAGAACGTGATTTTATTGGGCGACAAATTCGTTTTGAATTATCAACGGCGGCTTTCGGCTCGACCACAGCGTTCCAAACTTATAACGAAGCCGATCCGCAGCTTATGCGCGGCATCGAACTCCTGCCAAAAGCGCGCGAGCTGGCGCAATTGGTCAAAAGCAAACAGACGGCTCTGAACCCGTAAACAAAATGCGGATTTCTGAATGCGGAGTGCGGATTGTATAATTCAATCCGCACTTTTTATTTTTGAAGTTAATTGAAGAAAAGGAATTTTATTTACAATGCCGAACAATCCGCCGCCCTATTTTCCGCAAAGTCAGCTTTCGCCGCCTGATCCGAACCGTTATCGCAAATTCAAATTAACAATTGCCGCCGTCGCCGTTGTTTTAATTTTATTGCTCGGTGCTGCCGGAGTCGGAATTTATTATTTGACTCGCTCATTTTTTTAAACTAAATGCGGCAGAGCATTTTAATTATTCGTAACAAAGTCATAGCTTCGATCAAAAATTGGAGCATAATATCCGGGCGATGAGCGCCGATTGCCTTGCGGATTCCGAATTCTCTGGTTCTTTCCGCGACAGAAACCAGCATTATATTCATCACGCCGATTCCGCCGATCATCCTCTTAGTTTGGTTTAGAACCGGAAAATCAAAAAAGCGGGCTGAATGTTTCAAGCCCGCTTTTTCAAATTATCCAGCCGTTTATTGATCAATTTCCCCGGCGCATCCCGGATGACCGCATTCGCAAGCGATTCCCGTAATGTCCTGTTCGCCCGCGCTTCGACAAGCTGCGCTGCAATATTCCGCATCATTGTTTACGCGGCAGCTACAATTCGCGTGTTTGCATTTATCGTTTCTATCTGCCATTTATCGTACTCCTTTCAGGTTTTCTCAATCTTAGAAAACGAACGGACGTAAATCAAGATTTCTGCGACAAACGAAAAGCTAAATTATTCATAACGCAAACATTCAATATGAAAAACAGTCACATATTAGGTATCATTTGAAGAATTAGACTCGACGTTATAGGATTTTTTCCTGCGCTATCTCGCGCCCGAACCTGAGCGGCGATTCAACAACGCAAAGCGCATTACAAGCTCTAATCGGCTGATTAAAACCAAATTTAATTTAAATTCAAAGATGCCAAACGCGAATGAAGATACTACAAAGATAATCGGCGAGCCGGACGAACCAACGCTCAAGCTTGACGAATCGTCTGCGAAAGACAGGCAAACGACACTTCAACATTCGCCTGAAACCGCTCCGACTCAGCTCGCGACAAACGAATTACAAGAAGGCGAAACTATACACAATACAATTGAGCCGGCAGATGAAAACGCGCTGCGTCCGAATCGCCTGCGGTTTGCGCTGATTTGCCTGCTTTTCGCTTTGCTTCTCGCTGATTTTGGGGCGCTCACTTATCAATATTTTTTCTTCGACAGCAGCGCGGTCGAATGGCAAACCAAAGTCGAAGGAAACAGCGTCCGCGTCGCTCTATTGCTGAACGAAAATTCGCCGCTTCAAGTAAATGACGAAATAATCAGCATCAACGGGCTGACCGTTGACAAGAATGAGGAAATCGAAAAAGCCACGATTCAACAGAAACCCGGAACCGCTTTTCAAATTCGGGTAAAACGCGGCGAGGAAAACCGTGAATTTCAACTCGTAACTTTGCCGCTGTCTGCAACTGATCGTTTTGTCGGCTTTTTGGAAACCGTTCTTATTCCGGCGAGTTTCTTATTAGTCGGGATGCTGATTTTTCTGCTCAAGCCGGACGATAAAATGGCGCTTCTAACGGCTTTGATGTTCTGCGGTTTATCTTTGGGAATCGGCAAAGATTCTTTCAGAGCAGAAATGCCCGAGTTTTTCCAAAACATCAGATTTTTCTTTTCACTGTTTACTACGCCCGCAGCGGCACTCTTTTTTCATTTCGCGCTCGTGTTCCCCGAACGTCCGCGTTTCGTTCGTCGTTTTCCTCAAATCGAATGGCTGTTGTATTTGCCCGCGCTGCTTTTTATTCCGGGGATAATGTTTCACTATCTCGGATTGGAAAATTGGTTTCCGGCAAACGAATGGATCAGGATTTTACTAATTTCCATCACTTCGCTTTTTTCGGCTCTCTTTTATCTCGTCGGCGGCTTGGTTATGCTGCTGCTCAATTATTTTTGGGCGAGCGGCGCGGCGCGCCGGAAACTAAACGTTGTTGTCGCCGGTGCAATTGCCGCATTTGCGCCGACGTTGTTAGTAGTTGCGACAGTCATTGCCGCTTCGATTTTTGGAGTTGAAATTCACACCGAAGGCAGAGATTGGTTATCAATTGTTATTCTTCTGCCGCTTCTCCTGATTCCGATTTCTTTCGCTTACGCAATTGTGCGGCATCGAGTTATCCCCGTTTCGTTTATTGTGCGGCGCAGTTTGCAATATCTTTTAGCGAAAAACGCGCTTCGTCTGTTGCTCATTTTGCCCGTAGCCGGAATCGTCTGGAATATTGCATCGAATCCGAATCGCACTTTAACCGAGATTCTTTTCCAAAATTCGCCGTCTTTTTATATATTCGTCGCCATTGCCGTAATTGATTTTTTGCTCATGCGCTCGCGTTTGAATGAGTGGATTGACCGGCGATTTTTCCGTGAGCAGTACGATCAGGAACGCATTTTGGGCGCGCTCATTGACGACGTGAAACAGTCGGATTCGATGCCGAAGCTCTCTCGCCTCGTCAGCAGCCGGATTCAATCCGCTTTGCACCCGACAAGCGTTTATCTTTTTTACGAAGACCAGCGGGGCGGCAGCGATTTCAGCGCCGGTTTTACGACAAGCGAAAACTCGGCGAATCTGAAGCTCGCCACCGATTCGCCGCTTTTGCGTTTTATGCAAACAAAACGCGGCGCGGTCGAATTTCCTTTGGATGACGACGGCGCAGATTTGCCGCGACGCGAAACTGATTGGCTGCGCTCAATCGGCGCAAATCTGCTCGTCCCGATGCACGGCACGGACGGAAAACTTGCCGGATTCTTTTCTCTTGGCGAAAAGATGTCGGAAATTCCGTACACGGGACGCGACAAACAATTACTCGAAACTCTAGCAAATCAAATCGCGCTCGTTCACGAAAATCTCAGCTTAAAAGATCGCGTTCGGCGCGAACAGCAAATTAAAACCGAAGTTCTTTCGCGTTTCGACGAGGGCAATATCAATCTTTTGAAAGAATGCCCGCGCTGCGGCAGATGTTACGACCGAAACGGCGAAAAATGCGAGGCGGACAATGCGGAGCTGATTTTTACTTTGCCCGTTGAAAGAACAATCGAAAATCGTTATCGTCTGGAAAAACTAATCGGCAAAGGCGGAATGGGCGCGGTTTACGAAGCGACGGATTTGCGGATTAATCGAATTGTTGCGCTCAAGATTTTGAGCGGCGCAAGTTTTGGCAACCGCGAAGCTCTGCGGCGTTTTGAGCGCGAAGCGCAAACTGCCGGGCGGCTTCAACATCGCAACGTCGTTACGATTTTCGATTACGGCACGCTTTCGACCGAAGGCGCATTTCTCGTGATGGAACTTGTGCCTGGCGAGAGCTTGAAAGAGGTTTTAAAACGCGAGGGCAAATTAAATCTAAAAACAATCAGCGATTGGTTTTCGCAAATCTTAAACGGCGTCGAAGCCGCGCATAAAGCCGGAATTGTGCATCGAGATTTGAAGCCGGACAATGTTCTGGTGTCGCACACGGAAGCGGGCGAAGCTCGTTTGTGCATTCTGGATTTCGGTCTGGCAAAGCTCAGCGAAAAAGAGCTTGCGGGAGTAACAACGCCCGGCACGATTATGGGAACTTTCGGCTATATGCCGCCCGAACAACTGCGCGGCGAGCAGACGGACGAACGCAGCGATCTTTTCGCAGTCGGCGTGATCATTTACGAGGCTTTGCACGGCGAAAAACCGTTTCGCGGGCGTAGTTATCAAGAACTGGTTCGGAATATGAGCGAGGAATTGACTTTGCAGCCGAACAGACCGTTAGCAGAGTTTTTTGAAAAGGCTCTGGCTCGCGAACCGGAAAATCGTTTCGTTTCGGCAAGCGCGATGAAAAACAATTTGACGCGGGCGATTGCCGATTTGCAAAATTAATTGATGGAAAATCAAAAAACGTGGTTTGCGGTTGACGTTTTTATCAAGCCGGCAGCGGTTGAAGCGGTTGAATTCGGATTAAACGAAGCAGGCGCAAACGGAACTGAATACAGCACGCTCGGCAAAAAAGAAATCGGCGAAACGGTTTCTGTTATTGGTTATTTCGATGAAAAGCCGAATCTCGAAACAATCGAAAACGAGATCAAAAATTCGCTGGCGATTTACAATTTGCCATTTGATTTAATTAACGAAATCGTTTTGCGCGAAGTTGAAAACCACGATTGGCTGGCGGAATGGAAAAAGCACTGGCGACCAACCGAAACGGCAAAATTTATCGTTGCGCCGACTTGGAGCGAAATTGAAACAACAGACAAAATCGTTTTAAGAATCGAGCCGGGAATGGCTTTCGGAACCGGAACGCACGAAACTACGCGGCTTTGTTTGCAGGCAATCGAAGAAAATTACGAGCCGGAAATGAGTTTTTTCGATGTCGGAACGGGAACCGGCGTTTTGGCTATGGCGGCGGCAAAGCTGCAAGACAAAAGGCGAAAGGCGAAAGGCGAATATATTTTGGCGTGCGACACCGATGTTGATTCGGTGAAAATTGCAGCGGAAAATGCCGAAATAAACGGAGTTGCCGACAAAATCGAGTTTTACGTCGGCTCAATTAAACCGGAAACGCCGCAGTTTGATTTTGTTGCGGCGAATTTGACGGCTGATGTGATCGTGCCGCTGCTGCCGTTGTTAATCGAGAAAGCCGTTAAAACGCTTGCTTTATCGGGAATTTTGCGCGAGCAGCAGGATTGGGTTACTGGTGAATTGAACAAATTGCAAATTTCAGATTTCAAGATTCAAGTTCAGGGCGAATGGATTTCGATTGTCATAAATAATGCGTAGATTCTTTGCCGCGCCGGAAAATTTCAGCGAAAAGGAAATTCGGTTAAACGATGACGAATCTCGTCATCTGCGCGATGTTTTGCGTCTGCGAATCAGCGAAAAGGTCGCGGTTTTTGACGGCGCGGGAAACGAGTTTCTGTGTTCGATTGAACAAATCGAGCGAAAAGCTGTTTCGTTATTAATTCTGGAAAAAATCAATGCGCCATCGCCTGAATCGGATTTGAATTTAACGCTTGCCGCTGCGCTTTTAAAAGGCGAAAAGTTTGATTTGGTCGTGCAAAAAGCGACCGAATTAGGCGTGAAACGAATTTTGCCGCTCGAAACTTTGCGCGCCGATTTAAAAATCAAAGACGAAAAAGATGTCGCCAAAAAACTCGAACGCTGGCGGCGCATTGCGCTCGAAGCCGCGAAACAATCGGGGCGCGCTGTTGTTCCCGAAATTGAAAAGCCGATTGGATTTGAAGATTTTGTCAAAACGAGTTCGGGTGAGCGAATCTTTTTCGCCGAACGCGGCGGCGAGAAATTGAATCAAATGTCGAACAAGAATTTTGAAAAATTAACAATCGTCGTCGGAGCGGAAGGCGGTTGGGACGAACGCGAAATCGAATTGGCGCGTGCCGGAGATTTTAAAATCGTGACGCTCGGCGGCAGGATTTTGCGGGCGGAAACGGCGGCAATTGTTACAGTTGCTTTATTGCAACATTTGTTTGGAGATTTACGTTAATGAAACTTCGGACAAAAAATCCGAAATTTCGGATAAAAAGGCTGTTTGGGAATTGACGAATCGCCTCGAACGAGAGCAAAATAATCGTTGCGCTTAAAACCGAATTAATCAAGGATGGCGAATAATCAACAACACGCGCTCACCCGCGCCAAATCGGATTTGGCAAAGCGGCTTGGAATCGCGGAAAACGAAATTTCGGAAACTACGGTTGAATCGGCTGATTTTCCCGATATGTCTCTCGGCGCGCCCGTCAATGACGAGATGAGCGGACAGATGATTGTTTCGGGACATCGCATTCAACTGAATGCAAAAGGAAAAAATTACGAATATCGCGCCGACGACGCAGGAGAATCTCTGCGTCTTTTCAATTTCAACGGCGCAAATCACATAGTTTAGCGAATTTATCGAGTTTCCGAGAAAACCACTCGTAACTCGACAAATTAGACAAACTCATAAAATATGAATCGTCAAAATATTTGGCTTCATCTTGCAATCGCGGCTTCATTAATTGTTATCGCCGCAGTTGTCGGACAAATCAGACGCTGGGAATTTCAGCAAACCGAAAATTTAGCAACAACAGCTAAACCCGAATCAACAAAAGCCTGCGCAATGTCGCGCTCGCGCAGTGAACGCGAGCCGGAAGTGCTGGTTCGCTTCAAACCGAATGTTTCCTTGTCTGAAATCAAGAAAATCGCCGACCGCAAAAACGATTTGGTTGAAGACGAAATCGAATCGGTCAAAAACTTAGTGGCGATTGACGATTTAAGCAATCGCGCGCCCGAAGCAGTTGCCGAAGAATACCGGCAGCTCGGCGAAATGGTCGAATACGCCGAGCCGAATTTTGAAATCAAGCTCGTTCCCGCCGAAATTGAAATCGAACGCGTTCTCACCCAAAATGGGGGAAAACCCGATGTTTCTTCAAACGAAGGCAAAAATCTTCCGAACGATCCTTATTTCGTCGCGCAATGGGCGCTCAGAAACAACGGGCAAAACAACGGCAAGGAAAAAGCGGACATTGATGCGATAAATGCCTGGACGAAAACCAAAGGCAGCCGCAAAGTCGTCGTCGCGGTTCTCGACAGCGGCGTTGATTATACGCATCAGGATTTAATCGAAAACATCTGGCAGCGTCCCGACTCGGTTCCGGCTTACAAGGACGACGAATTGGGAGCATTCGACGACAAACACGGTTTTAATTCAGCGGAAAATATCGGCGATCCAATGGATGATAACGGTCACGGAACCCATTGTGCCGGAGTCGTGGGCGCGGTCGGCGACAACAACGAAGGAATCGCCGGAATCAACTGGAACGTTGAGATAATGGGGCTTAAGTTTTTGGGCAAAGGTGGTTTCGGCTCGACGAAAAACGCTATTGAAGCCATCAATTACGCGATTGACCGCAAACGGGCGGGTGTTAACGTCCGCGTAATCAGCGCAAGCTGGGGTTCAACGCAGAATTCGCGCGCCCTGGAAGACGCTATTCGCAAAGCCGGTGAAGAAGGCATTTTATTTGTCGCCGCCGCCGGAAATTCGAGCGCGAATACGGATAAATTCCCGCATTATCCTTCGAGCTATAAATTGCCGAACGTCGTCAGCGTCGCGGCTTTGGACAGATTCGATGCGCTCGCTTCGTTCTCGAATTACGGCGCGAAATCGGTTCATATCGCCGCGCCGGGCAAAGAAATTATGAGCACTTGGCTCAAGGGCAATTACCGCGAAGCATCGGGAACTTCGATGGCAACTCCGCAAGTTTCAGGCGTTGCCGCGCTTGTTTTGGCGGTGAAACCGAATTTGAGCGTCGAAGATTTGCGCGAGCGGCTTTTAAAATCGGTTGATAAATTGGATGCGCTCGACGGCAAAATCGAAAATGCAGGACGTTTAAACGCCGCTAAAGCTGTCGGCGAATAACCGAAATTAAATCGGAAAAAAGAGGGCTTCAATTTTTGAGCCCTCTTTTTTTATTGGTTCTTCTGCAAAAACAGATTTGCGGTTAAAATCAACAAAATGGATCGAACCAAATCAGGGCGTGTAAACGTCGCCAAAGATGTTTTTAAAGAAGCCGGAAAAAACTTTTTGATGGGGATTCCGGCGTTCAGGCGTTGGCGTTTAAAACGCCCGCGCGCCGGAGCTTTTTTTACGGGCGCCGATGAAGAATTGGAGCGTTATGCTTTTTTGGGTTTGAATCTGCTGCAAAAGTATGTCGGAACCGTCGAAGGAAAGCACGTTTGCGAGATCGGCGCGGGCGATTATCTGACTTCGGGTTTGGCGATTTTGGCGGCTGGCTCAGCGTCTTACACGGTTATTGACCGCTTTCCGGGCGATTACACCGGTGCAGTTGCGAAAAATTGGTATCAAGGAATCGAAGATAATTGGTCACGGTTTTATCCTGAAATCACCTGGGCGAAAGGTTTGCGCGCCGCAGATTTTCCCGAAAAATATTCCGACCGCATTGAGCTGATTCGTGAACCTATTGAAACGGCAAAGCCTGGGAAAAAATATGACATTGTTTGCTCGTTTCAGGTCGGCGAACACATTTCAGACCTTTCGTCTTTCGCGGAAATCAACAAACGCCTTTTAAAGCCGGACGGAATTGCGCTGCATCGCGTTGATTTCGGTCCGCACGATTGCTGGTTTCAATATGAGGACCCGCTAACATTTCTGCAATTTCCTGACAATTTGTGGCGTTTGACCGGCTCAAACCGGGGCACGCCGAACCGTCTCAGACATCACGAATTTATGAGAGCCTTTGAAAAAGCGGGGCTTGCGGTTGAGATTGCCAAAATAGATTATTTCGAGGAAACTTCGATTGATTTCACAAAACTCAATAAAAAGTTTCGGCAGATGCCGCGTGAATCTCTGCTCGTCGGCGTCGTAATTTACAAATTGTGCAATAACTTAAACGGCATTAACTGAAGACTGCTGTAAATCAAGCTAAATTAAGCGTCCGAGCTACGTTGAAATCGAGATAAGCGTTTTTCATACGCTTCGCGAGCAATCTGCACGTCTTCGAGAAAATACGATAGCTCGCTTAAGAGAAGCGCCTGCGCTCCGTCAACCAATGCTTTGGTCGGTTCGGGATGAAAATCAACCAGAATCATATTCGCACCCGCAATAACGCCCTGCGCAGTGACGTGAATAATGTCGAGAATTCCTTCAGGTCCGCGGCTGCGCGCGCCGACCGAGTGCGACGGGTCAATGCAAACCGGCATTCGCGTCAGCCTTTTGACGACCGGAACGTGGGCAAAATCCACAAAATTTCGATGCGGATCGCCGATGTTGGTTTTCATTCCGCGTAGCCCGAAAATGACTTTGCGGTTGCCTTCGCTCGCGAGATATTCGGCGGCGTTTAAGGATTCGTCGAGCGTAATGCCGAAACCGCGTTTGAGCAAAACGGGAAATTCCTGCTGCCGCCCGACGCTTTTTAGAAGCTCAAAATTTTGCGTGTTGCGCGTCCCGATTTGCAGCATTACGCCCGTCGGGTTTCCGGTTTGATGAAGCGCTTCGTTAATCTCCTCAACGTGCGATTCGTGCGTGACTTCCATTGCGATAACGCGGATTCCGTATTTTCCGGCAAGATCGAAAACATACGGCAAGCAGTTTTTGCCGTGTCCCTGAAATGAATACGGGCTGGTGCGCGGTTTGTAAGCTCCCATCCGGGTGCAAACCTGCCCGTTGTCGCGCAGAGCGCGCATCATTCCTTCGACGCTTTCGGGCGAATCAACCGCACATAAACCTGCGAAAACATTTAGATTATCCTGACCGAAACGAACGCCTTGATAATCGAAATGAGAGGTTCGGTTGTCGTTTTTGTGACGCCCCAGCACGCGATATTCTTCCGAAACGCGGACAGCGTGGTCAACGCCGGGCAAACGGCGCATATCTTCGATGGAAAGCGTTGAAGTGTGACCGATTAAATATATTTCGGTCAGAGTTTGTTCCGCGCCCTGTACGCGGTGAACTCGCAGTTCAATGTTTTGCAGCCGTTCAAGGTGAGCAAGAAGCTGTTGGTATTGACGGCTTTCCGCAGTTATATGTGGTTTAAGAATCAGAATCATATTATTTAGAAAAATTTACCGCTTTTATTTATCGTTTGCGATTTCAACCGAAGAATATCGTCCGAGATAACGGACTTCTTCCGCCTGCCCGCGTATTTCATCGAGCGCCCCGCGCAGCTCGCTTTCGCTCGACGGGGCTTGCAAATCGAGATAGAAATTATATTGCCACGGACGCCCTTTGATCGGGCGGCTTTCGATTTTGAGCAAATCAATTCCGCGCCGCACAAACGGACGTAGCGCGTCGTGAAGCGCGCCCGGACGATGCGACAAACGGATGACGAGCGAAATTTTATTGCCTTCGGTCAAAACGTTTGAATCGGCGGAGAGTAGCGCGAAACGAGTGAAATTTTCGCTGTGATCTTCGAGATGCTCCTGCAAAATCGCTCCGCCGTAGATTTTCGCGGCGCGCTTTCCGGCAATCGCCGCCCGCGTCAAATCGCCGCTTTCAATTGCGCGGCGCACGCTTCCCGCCGTGTCGTCGGCGGCTATTCGGTTTAAATGGGGATGCGCGGCAAAGAAACGCTCGCACTGCGCCAACGCAACCGGATGTGATTCGACCGTTTTTATAGTTTCCAGAGATGCGCCCGGACAACCGATTAAAAAATGCGAAATCGGCAGAATTATTTCCGCCGCAATACTTAGCGAGCTTTCCAACAATAAATCGTAGCAGCGGTGAACCGAACCGACGAGCGTGTTTTCGAGCGGAACTAAAACGTAATCCGCTTTGCCGTCGCCAATTGCCGCAAAAAGATTTTCAAAAGTCGGGCGCGGCACTAGCTCACAATCTTCCCCCAAAAGCCCGATAACGGCTTCTTCGCTAAAAGTTCCGCGTTCACCGAGAAAAGCCGCGCGCGCTTTTTTGTCCAAACCCATTTGCGCCGTTTCGGCATTATGATTTTTTGGCTCGGTTTGAAATGCGCTTTGTTGAATGTGCAGACATTCGTCCATTATTCGTTGAAAAATACTGGCGACGTTTCGCTCGCCGAGCGGTCCCGAATTTTGATTGCACAATCTCTCAATCACTTCGTGTTCGCGATGATGATCGCAAAGCGAAGTATCAACTTGTTTTTTTGCCGCGCCGACTTTGAGTGCAATTTCGGCGCGGCGGTTCAATAAACCGAGCAATTCGGTATCAATCCGGTCAATTTCCGCCCGCGGGTTTTCTATTTTTCCGTCGTTCATACCTTCTTTCAAAAACTCAACGGTTATGTTTAGCAATTTATCCGCCAAATTCCAAATTAGCTTAAATGCTTTCCTGTTTTTTAATTTCTGTAATCAATAAAACTGCGGTTCACATCACCGACAGTTAGCGGTAATCTGTTAGCAGGATGAACATTTTAGTTCTAAATTGCGGCAGTTCGTCGCTCAAATTTCAACTTATTGACACCGATCTCGAACGCATCGAGCAAAATAGCGACCGGCATCTGGCTCGCGGCACTATCGAGCGAATCGGCGGCGCGAGCTTAATCAATCTGCAAGCCGAAGGTAAAGCGGCGCAGCGTTCGGCGGCTCCAATCAGAGACCACCGCGCTGCGGTCGAGCTGGTTTTGCGCTGGCTGATTTCCGCCGAAGCCGAAATTGATTCGGTAGAAAGCATTTCGGACATTCAAGCTGTCGGACACAGAGTCGTTCACGGCGGCGAGCATTTTACCCGTTCGGTTTTGATAACGGATGAAGTTCTGCGCGGAATCGAAGATTGCATCGAGCTGGCACCGCTGCACAATCCGGCAAATATCAAGGGAATTGTCGCCGCCCGCGAAGTTTTGGGCGCAGGTTTGCCGCAAGCGGCGGTTTTCGATACGGCGTTTCATCAAACTTTGCCCGATTACGCTTATCTTTACGCGCTGCCGTATCAGCTTTATCGGCGTCATCGCGTCCGGCGTTACGGTTTTCACGGAACTTCGCATCGCTACGTCGCATATCGTTATCGTCAAATGCGCGGAATTTCGCGCGACGAAACAAACGTCATCACTCTGCATCTTGGCAACGGTTGTTCGGCGGCGGCAATAAAAAATGGCGACTCGATTGATACTTCGATGGGATTGACGCCGCTCGAAGGTCTTGTGATGGGAACTCGTTCCGGCGATGCAGACCTTTCGATTGTAGATTTTCTGGTCGGAAAAGAAGGCTTGACCGTACAGGAAATTGAAACTCTGCTCAACAAACAATCCGGTCTTTTGGGGATTTCCGGTTTAACCAACGATATGCGCGAGCTGATCGCCGAAGCAAAGGAAAACGACGACCGGCGCGCAAAATTGGCGATAGAGATTTTCTGTTACCGGGCGCGCAAATACATCGGCTCGTATTTAGCCGCGATGGGCGGAGCCGATGCGATTATTTTCACGGGCGGAATCGGCGAGAATTCGCCGGAAATTCGGGCGAACATTTGCAGAAATCTCGAATGGATGGGATTGGAGATTGACGAATTATCAAACGCAGCGCACATCGGCGGCAAAGAAGGTTTAATCAGCAAACCCGATTCGCGTCTCGCCGCTTATGTTATTCCGACCGACGAAGAATTGTTGATCGCCCGCGACACAGTTCGTTCAATCAAAGGCGTCGAGGCGCGTTTTTAATTGAAAGAATCGGGGTTTTCGACATATTTCCTTGTTGGAGATTATGAAATTTGAATACAGCGTACTAGCCTTTATCTTCATCCAAACCCTGAATCAATAAAATTAACCTTGGTTGACGCTTCTTTTGCGAACCTTTTACCATATCTAAAACGTTTTATATTTTTGCACGTTTTGATTTTTCAAATATTTATACTGATAAGAAATGAAAGTTAATAGTTTTGCCGCATTTTTTCTTAAATTAAACGGCTTTTTTAATCAACAAAATAAACTCTCTTTAAAAAATAAGGCTAAAAGCGCCGCCACGCCTTTTCTGGTTTCGTCGGTTTTTCTGGTCGCCACTGCGTTTCTCGTCTATAACTCGGTCAACGCCGTAACAATCTGGTCGCAAGGACCAAGCGCGAATTCAATCAACTCTGCTGCTGTTTTGGCTGACAATGTAGGCGGAAGCAATGAATTGAGAGCGGTAAGAGCATTGCAGATGAAAAGACCGGATGCAGGTATTTACCGAAATGGCAAAGACGTGAGCGCGGGAATCTTATTTCCGGTTTTTCCGGTTCACGGCGGCAGAATTACGGGCGGTTACGGAGTTCGCAGCAATCCGTTCGACGAATTCGGTTTTGTGGAGTTTCACTCCGGCTTGGATGTCGCAGTTCCTATGGGAACGCCCGTTGTTGCGGGTGCCAAAGGAACGGTTACTTTCTCCGGCTGGGAGGGCGGTTACGGCAACGTAGTTATTATCGAACACGCCGATGGAAAAGTAACGACTCGTTACGCGCATCTCGCGCGGTACGACGTTTCAGCCGGCGATGCGGTTGTCAGCGGTCAACAAATAGGTTTGGTCGGTTCGACGGGACGTTCAACCGGACCGCATTTACATTACGAAGTGCGAATTGACGGCAAAACGGTTGATCCGAGATTAGTTTACCCGTCTAAGCAATAATTTTTAACTGCCTTTTTAAAAATGCCTGTTTCGTCGCGACGAAACAGGCATTTTTTATTTAATCTCTTGAATCGGCGGTTAGCGGATTAGCCAGCGAATCGCTTGCCGTTAGCGGCGAGTGCCCCGGAGGCAAGCTGTCCTTTTCGACGAGAGCCTCCAAAATGTAACTAAACGTATCCAGCAACTCTCGGTAATCGCGGCTAGCGGCGGTATGCTCGGAATAATAAGCCTGAGTCAAGCTCGCCGCCACTAATTCAAGATGTTGTCTGCGTTTATCGGTCATCGAGAATTTCCTTTTGCCGCTCTGGTCAAATTATCCGAAGTCCGAATTTCAGCCGTCGAGCTGCCGGATTCGTCCGTTGCTATCGAGCCGGTTTCAGTTGTCCCAGTCGAGATGTGCCGTCCGGCTGTGCCTTCGACTTCACGATGCGGGATGTGTCTTATTTTTTGAACGCGATGCGTTTGATGTTGATTTTTGTTGGCGTTCCTCAGATAAAGCGCCACCGCTCCGATAGCTCCGCCGATAACGACCGTGCTCAGAGCCTGATTTTGCTGTAATTTTCCGTAAAAACCGCTGCTTCTTCTGCGGCGTCTGCCGCCGTTTGACGTAGTTGTTTTTTCCAATCCGATCCGAATGGCGAGCGGCAGATGTTCTTCAATCCAGCGCGCCATCGCTTCTTCTTCTCGAAGAATTTCTTCCAAAACCGGAATGCATTGATGCTCTCCGATTTGTCGAGCCGTCTCAATCAACGCTTTATACGAAGCGATTTCAAAATGTTCGGCGGCGTAATCCGCAAGGAAGTTTTTGGTTATTTCATCCTGAAAAAATTCGGTGCTGATGCTTTGCCCCTGACCAAGCATCGTGCCGAAAAGCGATTTGGCGGTGGAAACTTTACCGCCGAGGCTGGTAATCAATTGTTCGAGCCGTTCGGCTTGACGCTGCGTTTCTTCGAGGTGCCGCATATTGCGGTCGTGGATTTCCGGATATTCTTCGGCGTCGGCGGCGTGATTTTTCAAAACCGGCATCAACGCTAATTCGGTGCTGTAAGCGTCGTTCAACCAGGCGATAAACTGTTCTTTTTGTGGTGACATATTATTATTTCTCCTTCTCAGGTAATTTGAACAAGCAATTGTTCACTGTTATCAATTTAAGAGCAAAATCTTTTCAAAACTTCTTTTAATCGAAGCGCTTCGATTAAAAGAAGAATCGGTTACGTTTATTAAAAATCTTATTTCCGCAACGGAAAATGTTCGGTACGCTTGCTGACAAAACAACGCTTGCGGCATTCGGCAAACAAGCGTTAATCATTTACTCTTAAAGAAGAAAAGGCTCGCTGAAATTAATTTCAGCGAGCCTTTTCTTAGAAACGAACAGTTTCCGAATTTATCGGTCTGAAGATTAAACGTCCAAATTACGCACGTCGAGCGCATTCGATTCGATAAACTTGCGGCGCGGTTCGACCGCATCACCCATCAGAACCGTGAAAATCTCATCGGTTTCCACCGCGTCCTCGATTCGGACTTGCAGCAGCGTGCGTTTTTCGGGATCCATCGTCGTTTCCCAAAGCTGTTCGGGATTCATTTCGCCCAAACCTTTGTAACGCTGAATCGCCAAATCCTTTTTCGCGGCGCCCATTACTCGCTCTAAAAGCTCGTCGCGGCTTTGGATTTCTTCACGCGCGTTTTCTTCGCCAATAACAAATGGCGCGGGCATTTCGCGTTCGAGAGCCGAATAAATTTCGACCGATTTTTGAAATTCGGCGAGGCTAGCCAGATTCCAATCAAACAAAACCGAATTGCCGCCGTGCAACCCGATTTTGATTTCCCACAAACCGTGCTCTTCGTCCTGCTCGATGTCGGTTTTATAACCGGCTGCCGCGATTTTGCCTTCGACTCCAGCCATTAATTCCTGATTGTCGAAAATCTGGCGCATTTTTTTCCCGGATGTAAACATTACGCCGTCGCGCCCGGCAAAAGCCGCGATCAGGATTTTCATCAATTCGACATCGTTTCCGACCCGACGAGCAAATTTATCGCGGAAACGTTTTAAGGCAACTACCTGTTCGAGCAATTTGGCTAATTCTCTGCCTTCAATCACCTTGTCGTTGACCGCCGAGCGAATTTTCATTTCGTTCGTCGCCTGACGCATCAGATATTTCGTCATCGAAGGCTCGTCTTTGATGTATTCCTCTTTCTTGCCGCGTTTGACTTTGTAAAGCGGCGGCTGCGCGATGTAAACGTAACCGCGTTCAATCAATTCGGGCATTTGACGATAAAAGAACGTCAAAAGCAGAGTTCTGATGTGCGAGCCGTCAACGTCGGCGTCGGTCATCAAACAGATTTTGTGATAACGCAGCTTGTTGACATCAAAATCGTCTTTGCCGATTCCGGTTCCGAGCGCGGTAATCAAAGCCTTGATTTCGCCGTGACCGAGCATTCTGTCAAAACGCGCTTTTTCGACATTCAGAATTTTACCTTTGAGCGGCAAAACGGCTTGATTTTTACGGTCGCGTCCCTGCTTCGCCGAACCGCCCGCCGAATCTCCTTCAACGATATAAACTTCCGATAGCGCCGGGTCTTTTTCCTGACAATCGGCTAATTTGCCGGGCAAAGTCGAACTCATCAACGCGCCTTTTCGAACGATTTCACGCGCTTTTCTCGCGGCTTCGCGCGCTCTGGCGGCGTCAACCGCTTTGCCGATAATCTTTTTCGCAACAACCGGGTTTTGTTCAAAAAACTCGCCCAAATGTTCATTCAAAAACGATTCGACCGCGCCTTTTACATCTGAATTGAGCTTTCCCTTGGTTTGCCCTTCAAACTGCGGCTGCGGCAGTTTTACGCTGATAACGGCGACCAGTCCTTCGCGCACGTCGTCGCCCGAAAGCGACGTTTTAAAATCCTTAGCCAAACCCGAAGATTGAGCGTAAGCGTTAATCGTACGCGTAATCGCCGAACGAAAACCGGAAAGGTGAGTTCCGCCGTCAACGGTATTGATGTTGTTGGCGAAGGAATACACTTTTTCGTCGTAAGAATCGTTGTACTGCATAGCCACCTCAATCGAAAGATTCTCATTCACAACTTCGACATAAACTGGCTCGTCGTGCAGCACGCTTTTATTTTTATTCAAATGCTTGACGAATTCGGCAATTCCGCCTTTGTAATAAAACTCGTGCGATTTCTCGATTTCTTCGCGCTCGTCTTTGATCAAAATGCGAATGCCTTTGTTCAAAAACGCTTTTTCGCGCAGACGCTCCGACAGTTTTTCAAAACTAAAAACGGTCGTGTCGAAAATCTCGCCATCGGGTTTAAAAGTGATTTTCGTTCCGCGTTTCTGCGTTTTGCCGGTTTGCTTGAGCGGCACGACCGGAATCCCGCGTTTATATTCCTGCTCGTGCGTTTTGCCGTCGCGCCAGATTTCTAATTTCAACCACTCGGAAAGAAAATTGACGCAAGACACGCCGACGCCGTGCAGACCGCCCGAAACTTTATAAGCATTCGAGTCAAATTTGCCTCCGGCGTGCAGAACCGTCAAAACGACTTCCGCCGCCGAACGTCCTTCCTGCTTGTGAATATCGGTCGGAATCCCGCGCCCGTTGTCAACGACGGTGATCGAATCGTCAATGTGAATCGTGACTTCAATCGTGTCGCAGTAACCGGCAAGCGCCTCGTCAACCGAGTTGTCAACCACCTCGTAAACAAGGTGATGCAATCCCATATCGCCGGTCGAGCCGATGTACATCGCCGGACGAGTCCGCACGGCATCGCGCCCTTCCAGAACGGTGATTTGTTCCGCGCCGTAACCGTTAGTTTTTTCTTTCTTCGCTTTAAGTTCTTTTTCTGCTGTAACCAATTTTGTGTCCTCTAATTTTGTTTATCGTGTAAATTTTAGCTTATTTTGAAACCCGCACAACATCGCCTGTTTTTATCGTTTCCAGAACTTTCAAAGCATTTGGAATCAAAGGTAAAAGTGATTCAAGACGATTGCTCGTCGCTGCTAAAATCACGATTGCCAAAGGCAGTGCTGCCGTGTTTTGTTGATATTCAATATTTTTGTCAACAGTAATTAAAACCTCGAATTTGCCTTCGGCGGCTCGAAGCAAATTGCCGTTTTTCAAACCTTTAAAACCTGCTTGTTCGATTGTCAAAACGTCGTGTCCAACAAAGTAATTTTTCAATCTGCGAGGAGCGCATTCGTCAAGCAGCAATTTCATATTCTTCGAGCAGCTTAACTTTAAAAAGCTCTAAAATGCCGATTGCCTGTTCGCGCGAAACTGTCGGAAAATCATCGAGAAAAACGTCCAAACCGTCACCCGCTTCCAAATAATCAAAAAGATTTTTAATCGGAACGCGAGTGCCGCGAAAAACCGGCGTACCGCCAAGTTTCTCAACATCTTGCTCAATCAATTCCGAATGCTTCATTAGCTTTATTCCTCGTTTTGAACAATCGCAATTCCGTTTTCAACTGTGAAAACTCGCCCGCGATTTTTGAATTGTTCAACCAGTGTTTCTTTAGATGTCGTAACGAACGTTTGGGTTTTATCCTCTAGAAATTCCAACAACTTAGCTGTTCTTTTCCGATCTAATTCAGCATCCACATCGTCGAGCAAAAAGAGCGGATATTCATTGTTGCGCTCAAAATATAATTGAATCGCCGCAAGCTGCAAAATCAGCAGTGCGCTGCGCTGCTGACCGGAACTGCCAAACGTGCGCAGATCGCGCCCGTCAAACAAGATTTCGAGATCATCGCGGTGCGTTCCGACCAAGCTGTAACCGGCAGCTAATTCCGCCTGGACGCGCAAATTCAATCTTTCGCTCAAAAGACCTTTGTAATCCGACAAATCGCCTTTGCCTTCGAGCTGCGAAACGTAACGGATCGTTACTGTTTCTTTTTCAAATAAACGTTTTTCAAGCGCAGCTTGGAGCAATTCGACATAACGCACGCGCGCTTTGTAAATTCTCGCGCTGAGTGCAATTAATTGCTCGTTCCAAGGTTCTAACAACTCCCGCGTTTTCTCGATTGAAAAACCGTTTTCCTGCGCCGATTGCAGCAGCGAGTTTTTCTGCTTGACGACGCGGTTGTAATCCGCGAGCGTTTGCACAAACGCCGGATAAATCGCCGTAATTCCGCCGTCTAAAAATTTCCGGCGGGCTTCGGGCTGACCGCGCACAATCTCCAATTCCGAAGCCGTAAAAACAACCGCGTGAAGTTGTCCCAAATATCTTGTAACCGGTTCACGCTTGCCGTTAACGGTCAAAGTTTTGGAATTTGACTGCAAAGCGACTTGCATAGCGCGATGAATTTCCGCCGATTGCTGCACTGTCCCGCGAACGATTGCCAGTTCTTCGTCAAAACGAATCGCTTCGTGCAATTTCGCGGTGCGAAAACTTTTTGTCGTCGCCAGCAAATAAATCGCTTCGAGCCAATTTGTTTTGCCTTGTCCGTTATCGCCGGTGATGATGTTTAATTTCTCGCCGCAAAAAATTTTTCCCGTCGCGTTGCGGAAATTTTGCAGCTCCAGCGACTCCAGCAACATTGTTAAATTATACCACAAAAACGTAGTTTTATGCCGTTTTCAAACGAATAAAAATCATTTTTTATTCAATTTTCACACCTTGTTTTCGCGGCTCAAAAATGCTACAAAATTTAAGCGAGTTTGTTTCTTTGCGAACAATTCCAACCTGTTAAAACTTTCAAAACTTGAGGAGACTTCGAATGCGTTATCTCGGACTCTGTCTGTTCCTATCCCTTGCTCTATCTTCGGCGGCGTTTGCCCAGAAGAATCAATTCGGTTATCCGGCGCAGGTTTTAAATAATGCGCCCGATTTCGTCGCCACCGCTTTGAGCGGCGAAACATATAAATTGTCGGATTTGAAAGGAAAGATCGTTGTTTTAAATTTCTGGTCAATCAAATGCCCGGCTTGCGAACACGAAACGCCGGATTTAAACCGGATTGTTGACGAGTACAAAAACAAAGACGTTGTTTTCCTCGCCTTCGCCCATGACGCGCAGCCGAAAGTGCAGAGGTTTTTGCAAAGAAATCCATTTAAATACGAAATTTTTCCCGCGAGCTTACAGCAAATGATGACGATTTACGGCAGACCAATCGGCAACGGATTTTTCGACCTCCCGTTTCCGCTGCACGTTGTCATCAACAAACAAGGCATCGTCGAAGTCAATGAGCTTGGGACAAAAGGCGTCAAAGCCGTCCGCCGGAAACTCGCCGAATTGACGGAATAAAACAAAAAGGCGCATTTGTCTTGCGCCGCAGATTTAAGCTATATTCATTTTTCGCTTTTATTGTGCGGAGGATTAGGCTAATTGGTAAGTCAGCGGTCTTGAAAACCGCCGCGCGTAAGCGCTTGGGGGTTCGAGTCCCTCATCCTCCGCCATTCTAATTTCAAATTGCGAATTACAATTTTTTAGGTTACTTTCTTAGGCTGAATGACGATTCATTCAGCCTTTTGCTTTTTATGACTCTAGCTCGCACAAATTCCACTGATAAACGCGAAGCAATTCTTAAAGCGGCGACCGGAGTTTTCGCGCGCAACGGTTATTTCAGTTCGAAAGTTTCCGATATTGCCAAAGCCGCCGGAGTCGCCGACGGCACGGTTTATCTTTATTTTAAAAGCAAGGAAGAAATTCTCCACTCGATTTTCGACCGGACAATGGCTGAAGGCATCGAACAGGCGAACATTGAGCTTGCCAAATGCCGGACGCCGCAGGAAAAATTGCGGTGTTTATCAAAACTGCATCTCTCCCGGCTGGGCGCAGACCGCGATTTGGCGATTGTTTTCCAAGTCGAGCTGCGCGGCTCGACAAAATTTATGGAAGAATTTTCCGCCGCCGGATTTGGCGAATATCTCAATTTGATTCGCGCAATCTTTGAAGAAGGTCAAGCCTCAGGCGCTTTCAGAAAAGATTTGCACGCGAAGACTTGCGCGAAAATTCTTTACGGCGCTTTGGACGAAATGGCGACGAATTGGATTTTATCGGAAAAAGGATATGAATTGGCGCCGATGTCTGACGCGGTTTTAGACGTTTTCTTCAACGGCGTAGCGAGCAAAAAATAGCGCCGAGTTTTCGGTAAAAAACTCGGCGCTAAAAATCAATAATCTGACTTTTAATACATAATACGAACCGGCAATGTGTTAGTAAGAGTCGCTAAACCGCCCGTTAAAGTTTCCCTTAAAATAGTTCCGATGCTTTTCGGAGCTTTCTCAACTTCGACCACATCATAAGGCTGAAGCGCTACGTCTTTCTGCTTTTGCTTTTTGATTTGATCAAGGTTCGCGGAAATAACTTCGCGTTCCGGCGAGCCAGCTTTGATGCGATAAATTTTAACGTCCTTCTTTTTCGCTTCGCGCGTCAAACCGCCGGAGCGATAAATAGCGTCGGTCAACATCATACCGCTTTCGGGAATTGTTAAAGAATCCGCGGTGGGCGGGCTTCTAACTTCACCGACAACAAAAACCGGCGGGGCTTTTTGCACCGTTACCACGTCGCCCGGACGAATTATCGGATTTGCTTCGTTTTTGCCGGAACTAATCTCGCTTAATTTATAAACTTTAAACGGTACGTTTGAGCCGTCCGCCAAAGGTTGTGGCTCAAGTTCTTCGCCTGGTTCCGCGCATTGAATCGGCTGTGTGCGGAAAATCTGAACAGTGCCGCCGGCTTTGTCCGTCCAGCCGCCGGTAAATGAAAGAATTTCCAATAGCCGCACCCGGCGCATCATCTCGATTTTTCCCGGCGAACGAACTTCACCATGAACGACCGCCGGTGCAGTGTTCTTTTCGACTACGCGCAAGCTGAAATTCGGGTTTTTCAAATACTTGCCAAGCGCCTTGGAAACATCGTCTTTAAGTTCCCGTTCGGTGCGGCATCCGGCTTGAATCGGCTGGTTGACAAACGCCAAAACAATTTTTCCGTCTTCGTCGACTGTATATCTGCCGTCAAATTGCGGCTCGCCCATAACTTTAATTTCCATCTCGTCTCCCGGACTGATCTTGTACCCGGTCGAAACAGACGGCTGATTATTAGTTTTTGGAGCGGCTTGCGCCAGTATTTCCTTACTTATTTCCTGGGCTGAAACATTAACAGCCGGAAGGCTACAGGTGAGCAATGCAAGAATGCAGCTTAAAATTTTCATATTCTTTTCCTCGATTAAATTGAATAGCCGTTTAAAAGGCGAGTTTATACGCAAACCGGATGCGCTTGCAAGATACTTGGATAGCATAACGCAGAAAACGGTTGCGGCTCAATTTTAAAACGGCAAAAAATATTGTTCCAAGCCCGCGATAAAGGTGTTAATTTTATAATTGACGGATTTTTATTTTTAATAGCGCCATTTTAACTGAAATTAACTGTCTGGGAGCATTTGCATTTAGAATTCGCCGACAACTTGTCGCGGGCGTTTGACTTCAAAATGCACGGTCTCCCCGACGTTTTGTAAACAGGCGGCTTTTGCCGTCGAAAGAAGGAGAATAAAAATGATGAAATTTAACAAATCAAAACTGAGTGTGAGATTTTCGATTCTGTTTTTGCTGGCATTTTTTGTGCTCGGAACCGTTTCATTTGCCGACGCGCAAACGCGGCGCAAGAAACCGGTTGTCAGAAAGAAAACAACCGTTAAGAGAACCGTCGCCAGACCAGCCGCGCCGCGAATCGTTTATTATACCGTTCCGGCAAACGAACGTATTCGCGTCAGGCTCGAACAGGAATTAAACTCGAAAACCGCCCGCGTCGGCGATACTTTCGAAACCAGAACGGTTGAGCCGGTTTATTCGACCAACGGAGTCGTCGTGATTCCCGAAGGCAGCAGAATCGTCGGGCGCGTTGACGCAGTAACGGCGGCAAGAAAAGGCGGAAAGCCCGGTTCGATTGATGTTTCCTTCACCTCCGTTCGCTTGCCGAACGGCACGAGCCGTTCAATTAACGGCTCGCTGACCGATTTAGATTCGGAAAGAGGAGAAAGCAATAATGAAGGAACCGTTTCGCGCAATAAAATGAAAAATCGCAAAATCATCTTTATCGGCGGCGGCGGCGCGGGCGGCGCGATTTTGGGCGCGGCGGTCGGCGGCGGCAAAGGCGCTTTGATTGGCGCTATCATCGGCGGAATCGGCGGCGCGATTGCCGAAAATCAAACCAAAGGCGGCGATGTGGCAGTTAATTCGGGGACAGAATTCGGCGTAATGTTGAATCAAGCTATAAGCCTGCCGAAATACGATGCGACCAATCCGTAAAGCTCGATTAATATTTTTCCAAAAAAAGCGGCGTTTGGACACGCCGCTTTTTTCATTTTAAAATCTCCGCTCAAATTATGAACTTTCAAGAGCTTTTAAATTATCTGGAAACAGCCGGTCTGAACATCGGTTTGAAAATTTTGGGCGCGCTCGTCGCGCTCATTGTCGGGCGCTGGATTATTCGGTTTGTCGTCCGTCTGGCGCGCAAAGCGCTGGAGCTTCAAGTTCCCGAACCGACTTTGAACAGCTATATCGGGACTCTTATTTCGGTTTTGCTGCACATCGCTTTAATTGTCAGCATTCTCGGATTTTTCGGATTTGAAACGACGACTTTTGCGGCTTTGGCGGCGGGCGTCGGCGTGGCAATCGGCGCGGCTTGGAGCGGTCTGCTTTCAAATTTCGCGGCGGGCGTTTTTCTCGTGGTGCTCCGCCCGTTCAAGCTCGGCGACACGATTTCGGCGGGCGGCGTAACGGGCATCGTCAAAGAAATAGGAATGTTCGCCACGCGCATTGACACTCTCGACAACGTCATCAGCTACGTCGGCAACAACAAAATATTTTCCGACAATATTCAAAATTACACACAAAACGAATATCGCCGGATTGACGCGCGTTTGACGCTTCTGCCCGAACAAAACGCGCTTGATGTAATGGAAAGAATCGAATCGAATCTGGCAAAAATACCAAATGTTTTAACGATTCCCGCGCCCGAAATCGGCATTCTCGAAGTTATCCGAGAAGGCACGACCGTCGCCGTGCGCCCATTTGCCGAAAATAAAAATTATCAGCAGGTTTTATTCGACACTAACCGAATGATCGTCGAATTGCTCGCCGAAAATAAAGAGAAGAATCTTCAGCAACTGTAAACTATCAACTCTCAACTATAAACTGTCCTGCAAAGAAACAAAGTTTTTCTGCCAAACAATTTATAGTTCACAACGCATAGTTTACAACTTGCTTTTCCGGGAAAAAAAAGGAGACAAAATCTTGTCTCC
The DNA here is from genome assembly GCA_036388995.1 of Pyrinomonadaceae bacterium. Taxonomy (GTDB): domain Bacteria; phylum Acidobacteriota; class Blastocatellia; order Pyrinomonadales; family Pyrinomonadaceae; genus JALZCH01. The sequence continues at coordinate 29,294 of DASVQU010000088.1, forward strand.
TTTTTCGATTCCGATTATTTGTAATTTTAAACCGCTGCTAATTGTTTCTCCTGTGCTGCGCCGATTTCTTCCAAACTCCTGATAACTCGTTCAATCAACCAATTCGGCGTCGAAGCCCCTGCTGTTACTCCAACACGCTCCGCGCCGCGCACGTCTTCCGGGTTGATTTCCGCTTCGGTTTCGATGAGAAAGCTTTTCGGGCATTGTTCGAGACAAACGGCGAGCAGCTTGCGGCTGTTGGACGAATGCCGCCCACCGATAATGTAAAAAGCGTCAACTTCGCCCGCCAAAGCACGAGCCGCGTCTTGCCGGTCGCGCGTTGCCGAACAAATCGTGTTGACGATTTGCGTTTCGCCGTTGGCGTTTTCTTTGACGGCTTCGGCGGCTTCGAGAAAAGTTTTTAATTTAATTGTCGTCTGCGAAACGACGAGCGGATTATTTAAACGCGGCAGCGTTTTAACTTCATCGGCATCCTTGACGATAAAGGCGTGTGCCGGAGCGTAGCCTTTGACGCCGATCATTTCCGGGTGATCCGGGTTTCCGACAACAACGACGTGACGGTCTTGCGCCGCAGCACGCGAAGCAAGCCGCTGCACTTTCGTTACAAACGGACAGGTCGCGTCAACAACTTTCGCCGCGCTCTCGCGCAGCTCGCGCTCGACTTCCGGCGTGACGCCGTGCGCCCGGATCACGGCGGTTTCGCTGCGCTTGATCTGAACGGGTTCGGAAATCGTCGCAACGCCTTGTTTTTCGAGCCGCTCCATTTCCTGAGCGTTATGAATCAACGGTCCGAGCGCGCGCACCGCGTCACCTTCGCCGATAGCCTTTTCAACCATCTGCACGGCGCGCTCGACGCCGAAACAAAATCCGAATTCATCTGCCAGCAAAACTTGCATAATTTATAATGAAAGCTCTTTTACTTTCGTGAATAGTTTAACAAACAGCGCGCAAACTTGAAACTTAGCGAATCGGTTCGCGCAAAACGATTTCGACAGCGCGCACAGCAACGTCGGCAACTGCCGGATTTGATTTTCCGAGACCTGCGACTTGCATCAAAGCTTCGCCCGTGCGAGATAAAAGCCGCACCAAATCGCCTTCAGCAGCGCCGGATTCTTCGACTAATTCGCCCCAATCCGCCCCGTTTGCCCAGAAAGCGGCGGTTGCGGCGGCGCTAAAGTTCAATTCGGGCGCAGGCTCGACTTCAAAACGCCATTCCTGTCTGGCGATTTCAAACGCGACGGTTTCAAACTCGCCCAAAATTTTCAAAACATCGTCTTCGAGCGGCAGATCGCCGTAATTTCGGTCAGAATCCGAAGCGAGCGCAGCCATCAATGCGACGGTTTGCGGCAATTCGTAATCCGTAAAAAACCCGCGCCGCAGGGCTTCTCCAACCAAGAGCGGGCGGTCAACGCGAACATCGGCGAGCCAGCGCCCTTCTTCCGTTACTTTTTGCCCGACGTAATCGAGATAACCGAGCGAATCCAAAACTTTCGCCCGATTTTCAAACGGCTGCCAGATTTCGCCGCGCAAAACGTCAATGTCGCGCGAAAATTTTTCGAGCGAATCGGCATCTTCCAGAAAATTCCACAAAACCTGCAAGCAGCCGTTGCGCTCAGGCTTGCTCAAACCTGACGGCGGCAGCGACTGAATCAAATCTTCGATTAATTCGGTCGCGCCCGTATTTTCGTCTTCGATGCGCGAGAATTTCGGCTCGTCAATCGCGGGATTTTTGCCCTCGTGAATATCGTGAAAAGCGTCATCAAGCGAGTTTTCGTGGAGCGGATATTTTTTAAAGTAAATGCGAGTAATATGCGAGAGCTGAAGCGTCACGCCTTGCCCGTTTTCGCGCATTGCCACAACTCTCTCGCCGTGTTTTTGCAAGACCAAAAAGAAACGCCGACCGCTGCGCCCCTGCGATACGATGCGACCTTGCTGCACATTGTCGGTCAACCAGCGATGCCGCAGTTCGGCGCGCGTGTCGGGCAGATTTTCGTGCAGACGCATCCGCGCCGACGCCAATCTTTCCAAACCGCGAACATCGTCAACCGAAATTTGAAAACCGCTTTCTTTCAAATTTTGTTCGATAAAACTTTGAGTTCGGCTGCGTTCGCGCTCCAACTTGCTGATTTTTTTGGCAGTTTCCCGAAATGCGAAAGAGCGTTCGGCAATTTCTCGCACCTGCGAAAAGCTGCCGTAAGCGTCGAGCAGATTTAAAAGACTCGTATAAGTCGCCCGAAACTGGCTTTGCAAAGCATCGGGCTGCGCGCGCAGCAGATTGGCGATTCTCAGCGGATTTTGGTAAACGCCCGGGACTAAAACGGCAAAACCGACGTTATCGCGCCCGCGTCTCCCGGCGCGTCCGGTCATTTGCTGTAATTCGGATGCGAAAAGCGGACGCCAGCCGTCGTTTCCGCGTGTGTCGGCGTTTGAAATGACAACCGTCCGCGCGGGAAAATCAACTCCGGCGGCGACGGTCGAAGTGGCAAAAATGGCATCGAGCAAACCGGCAGCCATCAGCTTTTCGACCAGCAATTTCCAGGCGGGAATATGTCCGGCGTGATGCGAAGCGACGCCGCCGCGAATCACCGTATTCCGATGTTTGTGATAAGCGATTTCAGGATGCGCTTCCGTGTATTCGCGGACAAAACGGCGGCGTTTTTCCGCCCGTTCGGCGTCCTGTGTTTTGAAATTTTTTGCCACAAGCGCAACTTCCTGCGCCGCTTCGTCGCATCGCTTTCGCGTCGGCAAAAAAACTATTGCAGGCAGCAAATTAAACCCGCGTAAAGCAGAGATCAATTGCGGCGGCGGAATTTCCGGCAGTTTAAATCTCATTTACAGTTTATTTTAACTTTTTGCGTCGGTAGCGCAAGCGGATATTCCCAAGGTTCATGCAAATCTTATGAATCAGTATTGATAGTGATTGCTCAACGCAATTTTTCTATGTGAAATTTACTTTCTCCTATTTGATACCTATGGAATGTTGCAATTTTTAAATTAACTTTTCTTCCTGCTGATCCCACATTTCAAATAATGATTGCATCTCGGCTCCAACATAAGCGCCGACTACCCCTACTTTGCTATGCACAAGCTGCACTCCAACAATTATTCGCACAAATTCTTCATCCAACCGCAGTTCACTAAGAATTTCCTTATCTCCTTTGATTAGAACGAAACCTTCCAGATCACCGCCATGCGGTTCAAGCGCAACCGCTTCAAAGTTGTCAATCTTTCCTTCCTGTTGAAGCCTGATGCAGAATTGCATCGCGTCGTTAAGAACGCTCTTAGCCGCTTTTTCTCTTCCCGGAATTAAAGCCCCCCAACCAATAAACAAAGCACCTTTAGCCATATCAATTCTCCTATAATTTTATACAGACAAACATATTTGAGAAAGATTCCGCAACTTCATTTTGCCAGTTCGCCCGCAACTAAAGCGCGCGTTTTATCTCGTAGTATTTCCATGTCGTTTTCTACCGTCAAGCCCGCAGTTTCAATAGGCGGCAAAAAGACAATTTCGATTGTGCCGGGATATGCCACACCCGTTTTTTTGCCCATTAAATAATCCGAATTTTTGACGGCGACCGGGACTATCGGGGTTTGAGTTTCGATGGCGACTGAAAAAGCGCCGCGTTTGAAAGGCAGCAGTTCGGCGGGCAGAGCGCGTGTGCCTTCGGCGAAAATGGCGAACGAAACTCCGGCGGCGATTTTTTGGCGGACGGCTTCGAGAGTTTGGGAAGCGCGTTCAGGATTTGAACGGTCAATCGGCAAAACGTTCACATATTGCATTCCGTAACCGAAAACCGGAACTTTCAGCAATTCTTTTTTCGCTACGAGTCCCATTTTTTTGCCGGTGTGCGCGAACATCGCTGCGGTGTCCAGATATGAGCGGTGATTAGAGGCGAAAACGTAAGCCTTGTTCGGTTCTAAATTTTCCAAACCTTTCATTACAATGCGAGCGCCGCTCAGACGCAGCCACCAGCGCGCGCCCCATCGAGCAAACGGGTAAAACCATTCGCGGCGGTTAATTAAACCGAGAACAAGCAGAATCGGCGGCGCAATGAGGAGAACCATAAACGCTACGACGGTCAGTGACCAGAAATACCAAAGTCGTCCGGTGAAATTGCGCTTCGTGTTAAACTTTTGCTTAGAGAAAACAATTTTTTTATTTTTCGCTAATTTTTCGGAGAAAGTTTCGATTAAATGTTCAGACATCTTCTTGTTTTATTCGTCGTTTTCGTTTTCGCGCCCGCTTTTGTTTTAGCACAAAAAACGGCTGTTCCATCACCCGAATCAATTTTAGGTTTTCGCCCGACAACCGAAAAAACCATTGCCGATTGGCGGCAGATTAACGACTATTTCCAAAAGCTCGACCGCACGAGCGACCGCGTTGTCGTGCAGACAATTGGCGAAACGACTTTGAAAAAGCCTTTTATCGTCGCTTTTATCAGCTCGCCGGAAAATATACGGCAGCTTGATAAATATAAACAAATAAACGCGCAGCTTGCCTCAGGCAATCTCAAAAACGATTTTAATTCTTTGATTTCACAAGGCAAAACTATCGTTGCAATTTCCTGTTCGATTCACTCGACCGAAATTGTCGCTTCGCAAATGTCTATGAATCTGGCTTACGAATTGGCGACGGCGCGCGACGCGGAAACGCTCGAAATTTTAAACAACACGATTTTGCTACTGATTCCTTCGATGAACCCAGACGGCGTGCAAATCGTCGCCGATTGGTATCGCAAAACTTTGAACACTTCAGCCGAAGGCAGTGCGCCGCCGGAGCTTTATCATTATTATGCCGGACACGATAACAACCGCGACTGGTTTATGCTCAATCTAAAGGAAACTCGTTTAGTCACGGATTTGTTTTGGAAAAACTGGTATCCGCACATTGTTTACGACGTTCACCAGATGGGTTCAAACGGCGCGCGTTTTATCATTCCACCGTTTTTCGATCCGCCGAATCCGAACATTCCGCCCGCGATTTTGCGCGAAGTAGGCGCTGTCGGCTATCGAATGGCGGCGGATTTACAAGCCGAAAACATCGCTGGCGTGGCAACGAACGCTTATTTCGACACATGGTGGCACGGCGGCTTTCGTTCGTCGCCCTATTATCACAACTCAATCGGCATTTTGTCCGAAGCCGCGAGCGCGCGCTTGATGTCGCCGATTAAAATAACCGAAGAAGATTTGCGAAAATCGCAGAAACAGCGCGGTTTGGAATCGCCTCTGCAAACGGCGACCAATCATCCGAATCCGTGGACGGGCGGCGTTTGGACGCCCGGAGACATTGCCCGCATCGAAATGATTGCGTCTCGCGCGGTTTTGAAAATGGGCGCAAAATTCCGGCAGGAATATCTCGAAAATTTTTACAATCTCAATCGCCAAAATCTCCAGCCGAATGAAAAACAGCCCGTCGCTTATGTGATTGACGCGGCGCAGGCGAACGAGGAAAACGTTTCGCGTCTGATCGAAATTCTGCTCGCGCAGGGCGTCGAAATTCACGAATTAATCAGAGAACTGCATACCGACGAAACCGAAATTCCGGCGGGAAGCTTTGTTGTTTTTCTCGCCCAGCCGCAACGAAATAACGTTCAGGCTTTGTTTGAACGGCAGGTTTATCCGAACCGTTTGAACGCGAACGGCGAGGCGGAAGTGCCTTACGATGTCGCGGGCTGGACTTTGCCTTTGCAAATGGGCGTCAAAACCACCGCAGTTCAAATTTTTAAAGACGCCGCGCCGCTAAGTGCTGCTAGAAAAATTGCCGACATCAATCAAGCGCGCGCCGCTTTAAATTTGTCAGCCGCAAAAGAATCTTTCGCCAAATTACCGAATCCATTGAACAAAAACGTGCGAATCGGTTTATACAAATCTTACAACTCCTCAATGGACGAGGGCTGGACGCGGTTTGTTTTCGATTCTTTCCAGATTCCGTTCAATTCGCTTTTCGATGCGGATGTCAGAAAAGGCGATTTAAATGCGCGCTTCGACGTAATAATTCTGCCTTCGCAAAGCGAAAATCAAATCGTCAATGGTTTGAAAAAGGGTGAATACCCGGACGAATTTACTGGGGGAATGACGGAAGCGGGCGTTGAAAATCTAAGAAAATTTGTCGAAGCGGGCGGCAAGCTCATCTGTTTTGACGACAGTTGCGAAATGGCGATCAATCGTTTCAAGCTGCCGCTCAAAAACGTTTTAAACGGAATGAAGCGAAACGAGTTTTACAACCCCGGCTCGATTGTTCAGCTTGAAGTTGAGACGGGAAATCCGATTGCTAAAGGCTTGCGCCGCGAAACTCCGGCGTATTTCATCAACAGCGCGGCGTTTGAAGCGACCGACAATTCAAAAGTAAAAGTCGCGGCGCGTTACGCCGAGAAAAATGCGCTGCTTTCGGGATGGATGATCGGCGAAAAATATTTAAACGGCAAAATCGCGCTCGCCGAAACTGAATTGGGCAAAGGGAAAATCGTCCTTTTCGGTTTCCGCCCGCAGCATCGCGGGCAAACGTGGGCGACATTTCCGTTTGTTTTCAATGCGCTCGCACATTAAAATTTTCTAAGAAACTGTTTGAAAACTCAGATTAAGTCGCCAAAGGCGACGAATATTATAGTCCGGCGAGTATCGCCGGGTTAGTAGGAAATAATTCAATGGCTCGCTGAAAGCGAGCAACAACCGCGCTGATTTGTTCGACGCTTTCAGCTTCGGATTGTTTTTGTTATCGAGACCCGGCGATTCTCGCTGGGCGGCGAAGCGGGGATATTCGTCGCCTTTGGCGACAATTTTTGAGCTTGACTTTGCTTTCCTTTCAGCCTTTATCCGAAAATCCTTAAAATTTTTCACAAAAATTTGAAACCTTTCGATTGTTTTGGGAACTAAACATTCGTAAGGCAATTGAGAGCGACAAAGCGCAGTAATTTCCCGATGCTCTATCAAGCGAGTGTAGAAATAAACAATTTAATGGAAAGTTCCGATGATTTGATCGCCAGAGTTCAGAGCGGCGACCGCGAAGCTTTCGGTCTGATTTTCGAGCATCATTCCCGGTTTATTTACAAATTTATTTACGCGATGCTCGGCGAACAGAGCTTGGCGGAAGAGTTGACGCAGGAAACTTTTTTGGGAGCTTACAAAGGAATTCACGGCTTACGCGGCGAGGCGCAATTGAAAACGTGGCTGTGCGGGATCGCGAAAAACGTCGTTTACAAATCTCTCCGGTCGAATCGGAAAGAAGGAATGAAAAGCGGCGACGAAATTGAATCTTTAGACGTAGTTGATAAAAAAAATCTGCCGCCCGACCGCGAATTTTTGAGCAAGGAATTAAATCAAAAAATCAGTTCGGCGCTCGCCAAACTGGACGAGGATAAACGGCTCGTTTTTACGCTTAAGGAGCTGCAAAATTTGAGTTATCAGGAAATTTCGGAGATTACGGGGTTTACCATCCCGAAACTTAAAACCGATCTGCATCGCGCAAAAAACGAAATGCGAACCGCGCTCGCAGCGTATTTGGAGGTGAAAAAATGAAGTGTGAAAAATACCTGAATTTGGTTGACGATTTGATTGAAGGCGAGCTTGATGAGCAAACCTTCAGACAGGTAAATTTGCATCTTTTCGCCTGCCGGGAATGCGCTTCGCATTATGAAAATTTAAAGCAGGAAAAAGAGATTTATGCGCGTTATTTGTTCACCGCAGAACCACCGAGCGACTTATGGGCGAAGTTTCAAACAAAGCTGGAATCCGAAACGGCTAAAACTTCGCCTTCAGCCAAAATACATACGGGAATTAACGGCTGGAAGGAAAATTTCTTCGGATTTCTGCGTTTTTCTCCTGCGTTAGCTTGTGCGGCGTTGATTCTGTTACTCGGAACGGGTTTCGTTTTATTCAATTTGTCGGCGAATGAAAACTCTCCGAAAAATGATTCTCTTGCGGAAAGTCAGTTCAAAACGGGCGATATTGAAAAGAAAGAAACAGTAAGTTCACAGGCAAATGTGAATGACGGTGAAAATCCAGTTTTCCCAAAAAACACTGCCGCAAAAAACAAGTTTTCAAATCCTAAATCAAAACCCGGCAGCAGCATTAAAATCGCTGCGGTTAAAGACACAAAAATAAAGAAAAAAGCTTTTTCCGAAATGCCTAAAATTAATTCGGCGGAAGCTGCTCGACTAACCGAACAACAACAGCAAATAAGTCAGATCAGAAGTCTGGAAAACGAAGCCGCCAAACAAGTCGAAAAGGTCGAGTTATTGCTTCGCTCGTTTAGAAACGCGCGTTCCGATGAAGGCAACGAGGCTTTTGATGTGGCTTACGAAAAGGAACAAGCTCGAAAACTGCTCGAAAAAAACGTGCGGCTCAGGCGAAATGCCGAATCTTACGGCAGTTTATACACCGAAGAAATTCTGAGCCGGGTCGAGCCTTATTTGCTGGATATTGCCAATCTTGACGGCAATCCATCCTCTGAAAAAGTGCGCGACATTAAAGAGCGCGTAAAGAATCAAAACATTATTGCAAGTTTGCAAATCTACTAAGGAAAGAAATTATGAACACCAAATTTTTGGCACAAATCAATAAATCAATCTGGAAATCAGGCGCCGTCGCGCTGTTTATCGCTTCGAGCGGCTTTGTGACCATTGCGCCCGCCGCAAGCATTGCTTTCTCGTTAAATCCAGAGATTTATGTAGGAGAAGCTGCCGTTCAGGACAATTCTTTTGAAAAAGAGTTTCGCGAAGGAAGAGATTTGATTGACCGCGAGGAATGGGCGAAAGCGGCGGCTAAATTCAACGAAATTATCAGCAAATATCCTGATAATAAATCGTCGGACGCCGCGCTTTACTGGCTCGCTTTCTGTTACAAAAAACAAAAGCAATTCAAGGAAGCGAATGCCGCGCTCGACCGTCTGTTAAAAGATTTCCCTTCTTCATCATGGGCTGACGACGCCAGAGTGATGAAGCTCGAAACCGGGCATCAGCTTGGAGTCATTTATTCGCCGGGCGCAACAACGGTAGCTCCTGCCGTTCCAAACGGCATTTATACACCCAAGCTCCCGGCTGACACTTTCAAAGGAAGCGCAGTTACTTCCACTTATAACCAAAGTCTGGCGCTCGGCGATGTTTATAACAGCATTGCGCCGGCTAAACTCGACCGCGAAGACGAAATTAAACTGGCGGCTTTCCAGAGTCTGCTTTCCGCCGATCCGAAAAGAGGAATTGAAACGGCGGGCGAAATTTTAAAGACGGGTTCAAAAGCGAGCGAGAGCTTTAAGCTGGAAGTTGTGCGCGCGTTTCGCAGCCCGCGTATGTCGAAAGCGCAGGGAATGACCTTTTTCTCTAACGGAGTTGACAGTCAGTTTATGCCGCTCTTGAGGGAAACTCTGGTCAGAAGCTTTCAAAACGAATCAAACGTTAAAATCCGCAAAGAAATTATTTACGCGATTGCCGGCATAAATGATGAGCAATCCGCCAATTATCTCTCGCAACTGTATTCCTCCGAGAATGATAAAGAGATTAAAAAAGCGATTATCAATTCCTTTAGCAGCCCCGTACAGCATTTGTTCGATACAAATTCGAGCGTTAGTCCGACCGGAAAAATCGCGTTTGAGAAACTGATGGACATTGTCTGGAAAGAGAAAGACGTTGAATTGCGCCGCGCCGCATTTAATAATCTGCAAAGATTTGCCGGCTGGTCGGCTGGTGATCAGGCTGTCGAAATGCTTTCGCGGATGTACGAAGGCGAAACAAACGAAGAATTCAAAATCTCGATCATTCAGGCTCTCTCAAACCTCAAGCAAAATCAGGCTTCAAAGAAACTTTTAGAGATCGCTAGAAACGAAAAATCCGACAAGCTCAAGCTCGAAGCGATTCACGCGCTCAGAACCAGCAAAGACCCGGAAGTTTTAAGGTTTTTAGAAGAACTGATTAAGTAAGCTCCAAACGACAATAAGGGCAAAGAAAATTTTCTCTCTCTCAGAGGAAACGGGATTTCTTTGCCTTTTTTCCAAAAATTTAAAGCGAAAGAAAGTTTAAAATTATGATGGTCACAATCTACACCTCTTTTTTAATGTTGATGATTAGCTTGTTCGGATTTTCAATGCCCGTTGAAGCGCAAGTAATTCCGAATCAATCGGCTGAAGGTTTGCAGAATCCGTTTCTGCTCAGGAAAAAATATCTCAGCCAAAACAATTACATTTCACCGATTTTTGAATTAAAGGCGCAGGAAGAAAAATATCTCGCTTCGCCCGCGATGAAATCTCTATATCTCGAAGCGATTATTCAGTTTGCAAGTTACGTCGGCAATTACGACGAAGCGTATCGCTACGAGAATATGCTTTATGCCGATTACCCTTCGACAAAAAATATCATCGAGCAATATAAAAAAGACATTTCGGACATAAAAAGCTCGCCGATTGCTGAATATAAAATGCTTGATGCCGTCGCGGCGATTGATTCGATTGCCGACCGCCAACAGGTGATAATGATTAACGAAGAACATCGCACGCCTTTTCACCGCGCGCTGACGCTTGAGCTTCTGGCAAAGCTTTACGCAAAAGGTTTTCGCTATTTTGCAGCCGAAACCGTTGATGAATCGGACGCGGAATTAAACAAACGCGGCTATCCGATTCGAAGCACCGGATTTTACACGGCTGATCCGGTTTACGGCGACGTAATTCGCACGGCTTTAAAAATCGGCTACAAAATCGTGCCTTATGAAAGTATGGATATGAGCTGCAAAGCGCCCGAAAGCAATCCTGAGTTCTGCAACGACCGGCGAGAGCGCGGACAAGCCCGGAATTTACACGACCGAATTTTGAAAAACGACCCGCAGGCAAAGATTTTCGTCCACGTCGGGCGCGGTCATAATTCAAAAGCGCCGATTTCTGAAACGTTCAATTTTATGGCTTATTACTTTCAGCAACTAAGCAAAATCGAGCCTTTCACGATTGACCAATTACGTTTCAGCGAGCGCCGCAACCCGGCGCTCGAACAACCGCTTTATCGCCTTTTGACCAAAGAAAATATTTTACAGAAACCGATCGTCTATCAGGCTTCAAACAGTAAATTTTATAACATGGGCGCAGGTTACGATATGCTGATTTTCCACCCGCGCCTCAGTTATAAAAACGGGCGGGCGACGTTTCTCGAAATGAACGGCATTCGCCGCGCAGAAAAGCTGGATTTGAAGAAATTAAAGCTCGAATCAGGCAATCAGATTTTTAACGGAAAAGAGCCTATTTTAATACAGGCATTCGTGGCGGAAGAAAGCGCAGACGCCGTTCCGTTTGACCAAATTATTTTGGAGCCTAATCAAAAAATTCCGGTTTTGATGCTTTCCAAAGGCAATTTTAAAATTCGCGCGATGGACAAATACGGTAAAATATTAGGTCAGTACGAGAATTCGATTAAATGACGAAAGGCAAACTTGTCAAAGGTTTTCTTTCATCTTTAACTCACTGACAAATTGAAATTTTATGAACGAACAAGGGGTTAAGATAAAACCGGAATTGGGTTTGGTCTGCATCACGGCGTCCGAAGCCGTGCGTTATCGAACAATCACGCGCAAACGTCTGCTTGAATTTGACGCGCAAACGCAACGCGAAAAGCTGCGCGAGCTTTACGCCGCAAATCTGGAACGGTTTAATAACGCAATCAATTTTTGCGCCGAAAACAGCATCCGGCTATATCGTTTGACGAGCGGTCTTTTTCCATTCGCTGACGAGCCTTACGGGCTGGAAGTTTTACACGAATTTCGACCGCAGCTTGCCGAAACCGGACGACGCGCTCTAAACGACGGTTTGCGCGTTGTGCTTCATCCCGACCAATTCGTCGTTTTAAGCTCAGATTCGCCGACGGTTATCGAAAACAGCATCAAGATTTTAAAGATGCACGCGGAGATTTTCGATTTACTTGAATTGCCGCGCTCCGAATGGTCATTGATGAATATTCACGGCGGCAAATCAGACCGCGCCGAGAGATTAATTGAAACCGTTTTGAATTTGCCCGAAAACGTCCGCTCGCGGATCACGTTTGAAAACGATGAACACGCTTACAGCTCGGCTCAAATTTTGGAAGTTTGCCGTCGCGCCTCGGTTCCGTTTGTTTTCGACGCGCATCACCACGTTTGCCGCGAAAAATTGGAATCTTACGATGACAAGAGCGTCGAAGAAACGTTCTGGGCGGCGCGCGAAACGTGGAAAAATCCCGATTGGCAATTAGTCCACATTTCAAACGGGCGCGAGCGTTTTAACGAACGCTCGCACAGCGACGTGATAACAGCGATGCCCGCCGTTTTCCGCCACGCGCCTTGGATTGAAATCGAAGCCAAACACAAGGAAACCGCCATCGAAAAATTAAAAAACGAATGGCTCTGCAAATTGGATTTGCCCGAAGGCGGTCAAGCTGTCGTTTTTCCTGCTGTCCAGAATGCAAACGCTTAAGCCATCTGCTTCGCAACACGGAAACACAGAGAAACCATAAAAAATCTCTGTGTCTCTGTGGTTAGTTATGCTTTAGCAAAGCGAGCGATGTGTTAAAATTGCCTCGCTATGCTTCGATTTTCCCTGATTATTGCCGCGTTTATCGTCTTCGCTTTCAACTCATTTGCCAACGAACCAGCGCATTTTTATCTCGCCGAAGAACCAACAATCCGCATCGGTTTGGCGACCGACGCTCGTTCAGTGGCAATTTCCACCGCTGATTCGCAATTAACCGCAATTAGCCCGCAAGAACCGATTAAGTATCTGGCGGTTTCAAAAATCACGGCTCTGGCGCGCGCTTATCGTCCGCCCGAAGTCGAGGTTTTTAATTTTGAAATTGCCGGAATCCAGACGCGCGAAGAAGCCGATCAAATTGCCAAAGACGCTAAAGACGCCGTCGGTGAAAACACATCGGTTTTGCCTGATTCGACCGCAAACACTTGGCGCGTCCGCATCGGCGATTCGCGCCCGACGCCCGAAGAAGCCGCAGACTTTAAAGCGACTTTGAGCGAAAAAGGTTTCGACGCGGCGCAGATTGTAACCGAAAAGAAATTGCAGCCTTCGGCAGACGCGCTTGCGCTCTCGCAGAAAAAATCTGCAATTCCAAATCTGGTGCAGCCGACAGCTTCAATACTCGATCCGAATTTGCGCGAAGTCGTCGTTTCAGGCGCGGATTTTACGGCAAATTTTACTTCGCTCAAACCCGTAGCGTTTGGTTCGACGAATGAGCGCGCCGTTCCCGTCAGCGTCAACGGCAAAAAATATCGCGGGCGAATCGAAGTTTTCGTTAACAATCGCGGCAGTTTGACGGTCGTCAACGTCGTCAAAATGGAGGATTATTTGCGCGGCGTCGTGCCGAACGAGCTTGGTTTTCCTTCGCTCGAAGCGCAAAAAGCGCAGGCTGTCGCCGCACGCACTTACGCCGTCAGAAATATCGGTCAATTCGCCACGCAGGGTTTCGATATGCTGCCGACAACTCGTTCGCAGGTTTATAAAGGCTTTTCTTCCGAAGCGGCTATGGGAACTCGCGCCGTTGACGAAACACGCGGAGTCGTCGCAACTTACGCGGGCAAACCGATTATCGCTTATTACACTTCGACCTGCGGCGGGCGGACGGAAAACGGTGAAAATATCTTTGAGGAAAAAGAAAGCGGACCGTATTTGCGCGGCGTCGAATGCTCGCTCGAAGGTCAACAGCATTTCGAGCCGTTTTTGGTGAAATCTTCGCGCGAATTGCCGAAAATCGAAAAAGAAGCGTTTGTCGAAATGACCAGACAAGCGGCGTTTCTCGCCGTCAATAATTTCCAAATCGCTACGCCGCGCTTTTCCGATGATTGGTTTGAATCTTCTCCGAGCGAAACCGAATTGCGGACTTGGATGAGCCAGATTTCCGCTCGTCTTGGTCAAACTTTTCCCGCTCAAGTAAATTCGGAAACAGCCAAACCCGCCAATTTCGCGCAGATTTTAGGAACGCTTCTTTACGGTGCGGATTACGCCGACACGATGTTGAGCGCATCCGACGTTAATTACAATTTGCCCGTCGCCGACATTGAAAAAATTCCCATTAATCAGCGCGCAAACGTCGCAATTCTGTTGCGCGACGGCTGGCTTTCGCTGATGCCCGACGCGAGCTTGCGTCCCGACAAATCAATGTCTCGCGCGCGCATTTTAAGCATCATTTTGCGGCTCGCCGAAAAGAAAAAATGGCTTCCCGCGCTGCAAACCGGAACGGCGAAACAAAGCGAATTCGGCAAGCTCATTTTACAATCGGGCAAAACGACGAGAGCTTTAAATCTGCGCCCCGACGTTTTTCTGTTCCGTCAATTCGGCGACGCGGCGTTTCAGGTCAAAGAAACCGCGCTCGTCGGCGGCGAGCCGGTTTTGTTTCACACCGACGCGGCGGGAAACGTTGATTATCTCGAAGTCCGCCCGACGACAAACGTCACGACCGCCGAAAAAATGTCGCCGCTCGCTTTTTGGAATGTCAGTCTTTCGCCCGGCGCGGTGCAATCGCGGCTTTCGCGCTTTGTGCGCGGCATCGGCAATTTGATTGATGTCAACGTCAAACAGCGCGGTTTTTCGCGCCGTGCAATCGAGCTTGAAATCGTCGGCTCAAACGGCGTCAAAACTTTAAAAGGCGGCAAAATTCGCTCGGCTCTCAGGCTCAAAGAACAGCTTTTTGTTTTAAACAAACGCTACAACGCCAACGGCAGTGTCATCGGCTACACATTCACCGGACGCGGCTGGGGACACGGCGTCGGAATGTGTCAATACGGCGCTTACGGAATGGCAAAAATGGGCGTCAAATACGACCGAATTATCAAGCATTATTATTCGGGCGTTGATTTAACGAAAGCATATTAAATAATGGAGCAAATTGATTTTGAAAAGCTGGCGATGTACCGCTTGTTTTTTCGGTAATTTCCTTTCAAACCTTATGTGTCAATACATTTATTTGCCGAACGCCAGCCGCGCCGCGCCCAAAATTCCGGCATCGTCTCCGCACATTGCACGTTCGATTTTTGCTCTTTCCGTCGGTTCGCGGTAAGCGCGCTCGTGGACGGTTTCTTTCAGATGCCCGATGAATAAATCCCACCCGGCAGCCGCGCCGCCGCCGATGATAATCATCTCAGGATTTAGGACATTAATTAGCCCGGCGAGCGACAAACCGAGATAAAAACCCATTTGCCGGAAAACTTCGAGCGCCAATTCGTCGCCCGCTTTTCCGGCTTCGTAAACATCTTCGGAAGTTAAGCGGCGCTTGCCCGGCAATTTCGATTTCGGATACCGCGCGGTGTTTTCCTGCGTGAGCCGCACAATCGCGGTCGCCGAAGCGTATTGCTCGACGCAGCCGCGCGAGCCGCAGCCGCAGGGCGCGCCAAACGGCTCGACGCAAATATGTCCGATTTCCGCCGCCGTTCCGTCAACGCCGCGCAAAATCTTGCCGTCAATAATTATTCCGCCTCCGACTCCGGTTCCGAGCGTGACCAAAATCGAATTTTTGACGCTGCGCGATGCGCCGAGCCATGCCTCGCCGATTGCCGCCGCGTTGGCGTCGTTTTCGAGCAAAACCGGCAAATTCAATTCGTGTTCGAGCGACGCGCCCATCCGAAAACCGTTAATTGCGGGAACGTTCGGCGCGTGCATCACGACTCCGCTTTCAAACGAAACTGTTCCCGGAACAGCCGCCGCCAGCGCTTTGATTTTAAATTCACGGCAGTTTGCGCGGCATTCTTCCGCCGCTTCGACAATCGCGCCGACAACTTCGTCGGCTCGCTCGACGCGTGGAGTTTCCCGCCGCGTGCGATAAAGAATGCTGCCGTCTGCGTCAACAGCAGCCATTCTCAAATTTGTGCCGCCCAAATCAGCGGCGAGCGTTATTTCCGTAGTCATAAACGAATAAAAAGCTGAGTTATGGTTTTAATGCCGTCGGTTCACATTTACGCCTCAATTCATTAAAGCGATAAAAGCGTCTGCCAAACGGTCGCGCCAGCTCGTCCAGTTATGCGCGGTCGCGCCTTCGACATAAGTCACCGGATAACCTTTGCTGCGCAGCATAACGTTGACGCGGCGCGTATCTTCCGAGCCTTCAAATGTGCCGTCGTCAAGATAAAAAGTGAATTTGGTTTTAGCCGCATCGAGCCTGGCGAGTTCTTTAACGACGCGCTCGTTATCAATCCAAAACGACGAGCTTTGCCCGCCGATGCGAGCGAATTTGTCGGGATACTTTAAACCGACCCAAAGGCTCGTCACGCCGCCCAGAGAAACGCCTATAATCGCGCGCCCGTCGCGGTTTTTAATCGTGTTGTATTTCGCGTCAATCGCGGGAACGATTTCCGTCGCCAAAAAGCGCGCGTAATCATCGCTTCCCCAGTATTCTTTGGTTCGCTCTTTCGGGCTGATGAAAACCATAATAAACGGCTTTACTTTTCCCGCTTTGACCAAATTCTGCTGAATCTGAATTGCTCCGCCGAGCTTGATGTAATCGCCGCCGTCCTGAAGATAGAGAGCCGGACAGGAATTTCGGACGCACTCGCCCGGAACATACGTTTGCACCGGATACACATTGTTCAGAGCTTGGCTTTTAAAATCAATTTTTTCTACAACATCATTGCCGCCCGTGTCTAAAATTGCCGGTTTGTATTCCGGCATCGCAAAAAAACTGTTGCTTTCGGGCGAGCTGTTATCCAGTTTGTTCGGATTAAGAGGGTCTTGAATCCATTTGCCGTCAACTACCAGCTTGTATTCGGCGCGAGTGTCGGAGGGCACATCGAGTTGAATGGCGTACAGATTTTCGGCGATTGGCTGCATAAAAATCTGCGCTGAATTCCAGTTCGTCATATCGCCCGCGACGTTGATTTGTTTCGCCGCGCCGCGATAAAACAAAATCGCTTTCCCGTTTTCAATAAGGGGACTTTGCCTGGCGTTTTTGATTTTTTCGATTGTTTCCGGCGAAAACTCCTGCGGCTTGATTTTGTCCGCCGAAATTACTCTCACGCGCTCGAAAGCGGTTGCTCCGTCAGGCGTTTGGACGACAAGAAGTCCGATTTCTTCTTTTTCCGGCGCGATAATCTCGATGGGAAACTCGCCTTTTTCATTAACAGGCAGCATTCTCGTTACGCCTTTGAATGACAAGGCAACTTTCGCATTTGAGACGGTGCTGCGCGTAAAGCTGAATTTTTCGCCCGCTTTGACGGGAACTATAGCTTCTATGTCCATTCCGCCGAAATTGCTCGCCTGCCCGGGAATGCCGTTTTTATAGCGTTCATAAACAATATCCGGCGTTTCGAGATTTTTGCCCGCCTGCAAATTGACCGCGAGCCTGATAAACTGCGCCATTGACCAGGCAAGCGGCGTCGCGCTGCCTGTGCCTTCGCCGAATTTTAAGTTTGGCGAAAACTGCGAATCTGCATTTGGAACTTTCGGCGAATCCCAAATTTGTTCGGGAATCATCAAGCCTTCATTGGCAAAAGCGAGCATTGCACCAAGTCGGGATTTTGCTTTGCTCAGGCATTGCTCATTAGCTTTTAAATCCGCATTCCGCATTCCGCATTCCGCAATTTCATACTGTCCGCGTTCGCCTGAAAGCAAAGCCCAAAGCCTGCCTTTGCCGGTATATTTTCCGTCCCAATTCCAGCGCCGCCCGTCGTCCATTTCGCCATAGCCGTCGTGGTTATAGCGGTAAAAACCTTCGCCGTTCGGAGTGTTGACTTTGATGATCTGGTCAATGACTTTGACTGATTTGGTAATCAGCGGATCGTTCGCCGGTTTGATTCCCAAACGCACAAGCTCCAAAAAGCCTGCGTCAACAATTTCACGCTCATCGAAAAATCCCGCGCCGTTATTGAGTTCGATTTTCCCGCCCGCGTCCGGCTTGCCGTTTTGGGTGATTCGCAGATAATAATTGCCGTCGCCGTATTTTCCGGTCGTCGTCGCCGTCCACATTTCGATTTTGCGCGCCCAATCGTCTGCGGTCGCCCGATAAATTGTGGCAGAGGCTTCGTCGCCGTTTTTCCGCGCGATTTCCGCCGCACAAACAAGACCGGCGATTTCCGACGCAATCGTCGAAGGCGAAAATCCGGCTTCTTCTTCCCAACGCTCCTGCGGCGTACGCGGACCGTTTCTGACAATAAAATCGGCGGCTTTTTTGACGTGATTTTCCCAGGTCGCGCGGTCGTTTCTGCCAAGCTGATAAGCCAGAATCAACGGATAGGCGACTTCATCGAGTTGAAGCGAACCCCAGAACGGCTTGCCGTCGAGAAAAGAGTTTTGCGGAAAGCTGCCGTCCGGTTTTTGCTGAACTCGAAAAAGAAAATCGAGCGCGCGGATTGCCGCATCTTTGTCGCCCAGAGCCATATAAGCCGTGGCGACTTGATACAAATCCCTCGACCAAACGAGGTGATAACCGGCAACCGTGTTTTCGTTCGCATTCTCGCCGCCGCCCCACGGCACGCTCAAAGAAGCGATGTTTGCGCCGCGATGCGTTTTGTCTTCGTGGGCTTTAAGCTGCATCGCCGCCATATTGAACTGTGCCTGATATTTCGGCTCGACTCTACGAACTGTTTTAACGTAATCAGACCAGCCTTTTTCATATTCGGCGAGACATTTGGCAAAACCTTTGTCTTTTGTTGCCGATGCGGTTTGTTTTGCTTTGACGTGGCTGTCGGCAAACGAAAGAATTGCCGTAAAACGCTCCGGCTTTTCGATTTTCCCCATCATCGCGACGTTTCCGTTTTTAGCATCAACGTACTGCGTGACAATTTTTCCGTGATTTCTTAACTGTTCAAACCCATCGCTGACTTGGTAAAAGCCGACCGTCCATTCTTTTATAATCACATCGCCCGCGCCCAAAGCCGGATTTTCGATATGAAGAAACGAAGACTTTCCGCCTTTCTCAAAACTTTCGGTCGCCGTCAATCCAAATTTTAATGTCGCGCTGTCGCCCATTCCACTGTTGCCCAGCGACGGGTCGTAATAAACATACAAATTCAAATCTTTATTTTTCGGTTCAAATCGAACGTCAATCAAGACCGAAGCGCGTTCCGGGTCGGTGACATAAGTTTTTGTGATTTTCCATTCACCGGATTTCGCGGTGTTGATTTGGCGAAAAGTTAAAGAATCAGGGCGCGTCGCTTCGACTTTGTGAACCGCATCGTCGCGCTCGGTTTCAACTCTTTTCGTTTTCGGATTGACCACGACAAATTGCAGCAGATGAACATTGGCGACAGTAACATCCGGGTAATAAACTTCCGTCAAAGCGCCGCCTTGGAGCGTAAACCAGAGTTTTGATTCCAGGCTGACCGAAGTTCCGACGCCTTGTTTTCCGGCGCTCGCCCATTGCGCGTCTTTACCGGGCGCGCCCGGAGCGGGAGTTTGCGCGTAAAGCGAAAACGATGAAAAAACAAGCAAACAAAATATAAAAACGATTTTCATAAATTATCATCGGAAGCGGGCAAGCCCGCC
>DASVQU010000089.1:0-19073 GCA_036388995.1 Pyrinomonadaceae bacterium
TAACTACCGTCAACGCGCAATAACGTACCATATAATAATTGGGCATTAATCGAGTTTGGCTGCAAGATTGTTGCCGCCCGTGCAGCTTCCAATGCCTCACGTCTGTGATTTAACTGATAACAGGCATATGCCAAAGCATAGAAGCTTGAAAAACTTCTTTGATTAGTTTCAATTGACTTGATCAGATATGGAAGAGATTTTCGATATTCTTTGCGTTGGACGTATTCACGACCTATCGTATTGAGAGCTTCGTAATAATCAGGAAAGATTTTCAAAGCTCGTTCAATTTCGTCAAAGCCTTTATTGTCATTTTCACTAAGACTTTTAACACCGCTCTTATAAAGCTTGCGCGCCTCTTCGGGTACTTCTTGAACAAACACTGCTTCAGTTATTCCGGAAACACCGCTATCAACTTTTCGTTTATCAAACTTTAAGTAAATATCCAAATAAACATTGTCAGAAGCAGTCGAAGTCATAGTCACTATTTCAACAGGCTCCAGGGCATCTAAATAATTTGTGCCGCTGGCTAAAACTTTGACATTGTAATTTCCTTGTCTGGTTACTGTAAATGAGAAGCGCCCTGATGAATTTGTCCGAACCCGGCTAATAGTCGAGTAATTTTCAGTCTGGAGCTCTACATAGACATCCGACACAGGTTGGCGGTATGGACTCCAAACCATTCCTTCAATTCTATTGAGGACTCTATATGAGTTGTTGGCTTTGACTGACTTTACGGAAGACGCTGCAAAGCACACAAGTATACTTAGAAACATTACTTGCAATAAGCTAATTATCTGTTTCATAACCGACTCCTTCTAACTTAATAAATGACCTAGCTTTTCCTTCTTTACCCGCAGATAATGCGCTGCGGGATCTTTGGTTTCAACTTCGAGCGGGACACGCTCAACAACGGACAAACCGGCGTCTTCCAAAGCGCGAAGTTTGTCGGGATTGTTCGACATCACGCGCACTTTGCATAATCCCATATCAAATAATATCTCGGCGCATTGCTCATATGATCGTGCATCAACCGCAAAACCCAGTCTTTCGTTCGCTTCAACCGTATCAGCCCCCGCATCCTGCAAAGCGTATGCGCGAATTTTATTGATAATTCCGATTCCGCGCCCTTCCTGCATTTGATATACGATTGCGCCTTGCCCGGCTTCTTCAATTAATCTCATCGCCGAATCCAATTGCTCGCCGCAATCACATTTGATCGAACCAAACACATCTCCCGTCAAACACTGCGAGTGAATACGAATCAATGTCGGCACGTCAGCCCGCATCTCGCCTTTGTGTAAGACGACAAATTCTTCGACGCTCGTCAGCGAACGATAACCCGTAATTAGAAAATCACCAATTTCGGTGGGAAGGTGGGCAGTTGAGATACGCTGCACGGTAAGATGTCGCCCGTTGGATGGAAAATCGGAACTGTCACAATTGCTTTGAATATGCACTTTTTTGCCGATATTATTACAGAATTATAATGCCCTTAACGGCTTTCCGGCAAGTAAAAAGTTCCCAAATGTCAATAATTAAACTGTCTGCTAATAAAGAAAGGCGAGCTAACATGCTCGCCTTATTACTTTTCTGTTCTTTTAAAATTGGGATTAAAGTTCAGAGCAATTTTCCATTGTTACTCTTTTAAACTTGAATCATCAGCTTGATCTTCGGAATTTTGATTTTCCGAATCTTCTTTTTTATTTTCTTCAGCCGAATCATTGTGAGCAAAAACCGCTTCATCGCCGAGTCCGAGACTCGATAAACCTAAAGTTTGCAGGAATTGCTGCAAACGGCTTGTTTGCGGCGCGGCGCTCGATATTGCTTCGGGCTGCTCGTTTAATTCTTCGGCAAGACGCGCGAGCTGCGTCGTAATTTTTCTGCACGGCGAACAGCCGACGAGATGTTTCATAATCGGCTCGGCTTCGCGGTTACTTAACGCGCCGTCAACAAAAGCCGAGATTGAATCTTCATCCAAATGCGCTGCGGCTGGAGTTTCGCTTTTTTTGCCTTTTAGAAAGGCTCCGAGTAATTGTCCGATTTGTTGATTTTCCTGATTAAATTGCTCTTGTTTCACTTTTTTTAATTCCCCCGCGAGGTTGACGCCGCATTCCGAAATTTTTGCCGAAAATTTTTGAAGCCGCAAAATTCAGGCAATTTTAATATGTTGTTTAATGTCGCCCTGCAATATGTCCTGCGTAGCGAGCTTGATGCACATTTCGATTTCACTATCTTTCAAACCGGCTGACGTTTTTAATTCGCTACGAAAACTTTTTAAAACTTTTGCATAAATTTTTTCCAGCCAGCGCATCACGGTTGATTCGTGTACGCGCGCATCGGGAGCCTGCTCGCGCTTTTCCGATTTTCGCTGAAACCAGCCTCGCAGCGGCGAAGTCGGAACTTCGACCATTCGAGCGATCTCGCGCAGCTTTAATTCTTCGATGTGGTAATAAAGCAGCAAAAGTTTTTCGTGCGTGTCGAGACTTGAGAAAGCCGTTTCTAAAGCGCTGGCAGTCGCTTTGCGATAACGTTCGCGGACAATCGTATCGAGCATCTCGCCTTCGCCGCCTTTTGCCGGTTGCGCGATTGCCGCCTGAGCCGCTCCTTCACCGACGTTTTCCGTCATTTCATCGAGCGAAACTTCGTCGTGACTGGCGCGGTGCAAATCAACCAGCGCGTGCCAGACGACGGTTCTCAGCCAACCGCGAATGCTTCCGCGTCCTGTATAAGTCGCAAATTTCGACATCCGCACGCCGTCAACGATTCTGGTGCCGTAAAGCTCGACATAAACCGTATCAACAACTTCGTCGGCATTAACATCGCTGCTCGCCAAATGTCTGGCGACGCGCTCCAAATAACCGCGATGCTGATGATCAAATTCCCACCACGCGCGTTCGTTTCCGGCGGCGCAGCCGAGTGCCATAAATAAATCGCTCGTCTGCAAATCATTGAGAAACTGTCGGATTTCCTCATTCGCAGGCGTGGGGGCGTCCGGCACAAAAAGATATTTGCGAGCGGCGCGCTCTAGCGTGTTTTGAAATGTCTCGAATTCGACTCCGAAATTAGGCGCTTCAGCCGCGCAATCGGCGTACAGCTTTTCGACCAAATCTGTGCAGCCGCTTAGAACTTTTGCTAATTGGTTTTCAGGCAAAGTCATTGCGAAGCGAATTATAACTCTGTTTTCAATTAATTTACTAACTCCGCAAATTAATATTCGATAATCTGCTCTTCAATCTTTTCCGGCTTCGTTTTATATTTTCTGATTTTAATAATCCATATCTTGCCGTATTCCGATTCGTCCAGAGCTTTATATTTCTCCTGTTTTATCAATAAATTCGCCAGCGCCGGAGTGGTCGTGTTATGCCCGACGACAAGGATTCTTTTTCCTTTTCCGTTCATTATCAAAGCGGCAATCTCGTCGAGCTTTTTATGGTCGTAAATCTCAATCGGACGTTTTCTTTTTTCAGCCAGCGGCGCGGCGGTCAATCTCGTCCGCAGAAAATCCGAAGAATAAATTACATCGGGCTTATATTTTTTGATTGTTTTAACCAGCCGCTGTGCTCTTAGCCTACCTTCCGGCGAAAGGTCTGGATTGGTTTTATCGGCTGTTGCCGAGATGTCTTTCTCTGCGTGTCGCAGCAGAATAACGGTGACTTTCTTTTTCTGCGCGGAAACATCGGCACAGACGAATAGAAACAGTAATACGCCTAAAAAAAGAGAAACGAGAGTTTTCATTGATTCGATTGAATTTATTTTCATTGTGAATAAATCTGACAATAAGCTGCAAATTAAACAAACATCTTGCCCGGATTCAAAATACCATTCGGGTCAAGCGCATTTTTGATCGCCTTCATCAGTTCGAGCGTCGGGCGGTCAACAGCAATGTCCAGATAAGGCGCTTTGACGTAGCCGATGCCGTGTTCGCCGGAAATCGAGCCGCCCAGTTTGACCGATAATTCAAAAGTTTCTTTGACACAAAAACGCGCGCGGCGAACTGCGTCTGCGTCGTTTCGGTCAACGACGAAATTGACGTGAATGTTGCCGTCGCCGGCGTGTCCGAAATTGGCGACAAACGTGTCGTGACGTTTCCCGATTTCTTCGATTTCAGCAACAAGTTCCGGCACTTTCGAGCGCGGGACGACGACATCTTCGTTGATTTTCAGATTGCCGTATTTCATCAGGCTAGGCGAAATCGCGCGGCGCACGTCCCACAAACGGTCTTCTTCTTCTTTCGATTTCGCGCGCAAAACATCAAAACCGCCGTTTGTATTTAAAATCCGTTCAATCACAGCGGCGTCTTTTTCAACTTGCTCCCGCGAACCGTCAACGGCGACGAGCAAAATTGCACCTGCGTTGGGCGACAAACCGAAAGCAAAATTCTGCTCGATTGCCGCGACGCAGTTGCGGTCAATGACTTCCATCGCCATCGGCAGCAAGCCTTCGGGCGTGAATTTCGTCAGCGTTTCGCAAGCCTCGCGCATTGTTCGGAAAGAAGCGCGAACCGTGCTTGTACTTTCGGGGAGCGGCAAAAGTTTCAAAGTCGCTTCGGTAATAATTCCCAAAAGTCCTTCCGACCCGCAAATCAATCCGGTCAAATCGAAACCGACGACGTTTTTCTGCGTTTTTCCGCCCGTTCTGATAACCTCGCCGTTTGCCAGAACAACTTCCATACCGAGGACATACTGTTTGGTGACGCCATATTTCGGCGTTTTCATTCCGCCCGCGTTTTCGGCGATGTTGCCGCCGATGTACGATTCTTTGTAACTAGCCGGATCGGGCGGAAACATCAATCCGTATTTTTCGACCGCTTGCTGCAAATTGTAAGTCGTGATCCCGGGTTGGCAAACTGCATACAAATCATCAACGTTAATTTCCAAAATTTGATTCATCCGGTCTGTGCCAATGACGATTCCGCCGTCAACCGGAACTGCGCCGCCTGTGTAGCCTACTCCGCCGCCGCGCGCTGTGACGGGAAATCGAATTTCGTTAGCGAGACGCAAAACAGCGGACATTTCCGCAGTCGTGGCGGGAAAAACGACTGCTTCGGGCGGAAATTTTTCTTTGACGGCATCCGCGCCGTAAGGCTCGACTTTTTCCGGGTCAACCAAAACGTTTTCCGCGCCGACAATCTCGCGTAGACGATTTCTGATTGTTTCATCCGAAGCCGCCGTTATAGCACGTTTTCTGGGTTCAAAGTGAATCGAAGTGTACATAAAAACTTTATTTCGGTTTAGCGATTTCTTGAATTTCTTTGATCGAAATTCGGCGATAATCCGGCGGAACTGTGAAAACTCCGGCATCAGGCTCTGATTTAAAATCTCTTATTTCAGTAACGGATTTTGCGCCGCTCCCTTTTTGGTCAGCAATTGCAGTGATTTCCGTTTTGACCGGCAAACCCAGGTTTTCATCAATCCAGACGGCGGTTTCAGTTTTCGCGTTTTCGCTCCCGCGCGCGCCGCCGAAATCAACCAGATATTTTGTGAGCTGTTTGCCGCTAATCGTTTCCGCGCCGATTTTTTGAAATTTCGCATCCGGCGATTTGGCGTAAAGCAGATGCGCAAGCGAATATTCTTCGGGAGCGGCTGTGAACAAATTTTCGCTTGCCGCTTCGGAAATTTCGGCGTAAATTTTGCGTTGCGGCACGAGCAGAAAGCGTTTTCCATCGGCGGTTTCAAGATGCGAAATTTGGCGTTTGCCGCCGATTTCAAAATCAAGCCGGCGATTTAAACCGTCGCGGGCGACGAATGTGGTTTGTTCGACCGTTTCGGCGTTTGATTCGTCCCATTTAAACGCAAATACGATTTTGGCTTGATATTTTTCGGGTTCTTTCGATTGAAACGGCTGCCGGTAACTTTCATTTTCATTTGCCTCATCGGTCGAATCGGTTTGAGCCGTTGATTCGGGCTGCGAACCGCCGAAGCCGCAGGCAGCGGTGAAAATCGAAGCCAAAATAAGGAAACCTGCGAGCCGATGCATTATAAAAAATGTTAGCACAGAACGAAAATTTGTCAGAAGAAGCTCGCCGTTTGCGGGCGATTTTCGACGCGGCGAGCGAATGGCTGTTGTCCGGCGAGACCGATTTCGCTTTGCAATCCGATGAGATTGAAATCGCGGCGCAAAACGACCGGCTCGTTTTGTCCTGTTTGACCGCGCAAGGCTGGAAGACGCGGCGCGTGGAAAATTGGGAAAATAAAAACGGCAAAATCGTTTTTTCTCTCGCCGGAAAATTCAATGCGGGAAAAACAAAATTCACATTCACGCCGCGTGTTTCTGCTGCCAAATTGACCGAAGACCTTCGAGCAGCACGCATTTTTCGGGCGCGCGAAATCGCCGAAATCGCTCGCAAAGAGTTTTCCCCGCAAGCCAAAATCGAGCGCATCGGATTAAGCGCGGCTAACCGACGTGGGCGAACCGGGAGCTTTGCCAGAATTTTGCTCGTTAATCCGAAAGGCAAAACGATTGCGGCTTGCAGCTCGGTGCTGGAAAAAACAAACATCGAGAAATTACTGGCGCATTCGATTTTGTGGCTGACGAAACTTGAAGACCGGCGAAAAATTGCGGAACTGTGGCTTCTGACCGAAGAAAACGCGGCGGAAGATTTAACCAAGCTTTGCGCGCTTTTGCGCGGCGGCTGGCGACAGAAAATAAAAGTTTTTGCCCGCGTTTCTCAAAATGAGATTTCACCTGAAAACGCAAAAGCGCAAAACGAAGAAGAGATTTTACAGCCAGTCGAATCTTTATCGTTTTCAGATTTGTGGCGGGAAAAACCTAAAAAACCGAAGCGCCCGTCAGTTTCCGATTTGAGCGAAACGGCGCAGAAAACCGTCGAGCTTGCGCCCGACGCGATTGACGCAGTGCGCTCGCGCGGTGGAGAGACTTTGAGATTTTTCGGTTTGCCTTTTTTACGAATCAGAAAGATTTTGGGCGAAGAAACAATTTGGTTTGGAATTGAAGGCAAACGAAAACGAATTTTGGACGAAGAGAGCTTGCCGGATTTTGAAAAGCTGCTAGCAGATTTGCACGAACATCGGCGCGCCGATATTCGTGAACGAAAGAATTTTCTGCACCGCGCGTCGCCGGAAAGCTGGCTCGAAGCGATTTTAAGACGCGATGTTTCCCGCCTCGATCCGAATTTGCGGCTCGCTCCGCTGCACGCTCAGTTCCGTCTTTCAAACAGAAAAGGCGCGCTTGATTTGCTCGCTTTGCGAACCGACGGAAGATTGGTTGTGATTGAGCTGAAAACTACGGCTGACCGCGAAATGATTTTTCAAGCCGCAAATTATTGGCGGCAAATCGAATTGCAGCGCCGCTGCGGGAATTTGCAGAAAATCGGATTGTTTGACGATCTGGAAATCTCGAACGAACTGCCGCTGATTTATCTGGTTGCGCCGCTGATGAGCTTTCATCACGAGTTTGAGGTTTTGGCTGGCGCGGTTTCTTCGGAAATTGAAATTTGGCGCTTCGATTTAAACGAAGATTGGCGAAACGGCATTCGGGTTGCGCGCAGAAAGCTGGTTAATTAACGCCCGAATTAACCGGCGAGCTATCAAGATAGAGTTTAAGAGCCGCGCTATTGAGAGTCCGGTTGAATGAATTGTTAGGTTTCCTCCGCCTACGCTTACGTCACCTATGCCTCGTTCGGATTCCTATACAGTCGAGTTGCTTACGATGAAACACCATTCTTTACGGCATCGCAACCCTCCCTTTCCGAGTTTCCCGCCTGCCAATTGTAGCGCGGCAGCCTAAGGTCTGGTTGAGCGACACTGGGGACGTTGACAGACTCTTTTGTCTGAGTTAACGCCCCCAGTGTCCGCGCCAAGCCGGGGTTAGGCTAATTGTCTTGATTGTTCACCAAAGAGGCTCATTGCCTGTGGAAGCGCCAGTGAGTGCTTCCTGCATCCCTGTTCCAGCTTCCACAGGCAGAGACACAGTATAAATTCCCTTCGCAGCCCGCTACTCTGGTGTCCAAAAAGCCCCCAGTCCACTCACCCGATCCGTTCCACAAGTGAACAACGTCGTCTTCTTGCACGGGTCCGCCAGAGGTTTCTCTAATTATTCTCCAAGTACCGCTGCCTGACTCCCTGTTAAAGCTCGTGCTAGTGGAGACACACAATAAGTTGCCATTACAGCCTGTGCCTCGAGTGTCTAAGTATCCTCCAGCGCCTGAATCGTATTGATTTTGAAGGTAAATCTGATCACCAGACAAAACAGGGTCGCCTACAGCAGCCGTCCTTGTCGCCGAAGATATAATCCAAGTACCGCTGCCTGAATCCCTGTCAAAGCTCGTGCTAGTGGAGACACACAATAAGTTGCCATTACAGCCTGTGCCTCGAGTGTCCAGATAATTTTCACTCCATCCATCATAACCATTCTGGATGCGGTACTTAGTTCCGTACAACAGATTTGCTTTTGCCATAACTATCTTCCTTTCAGCCACGTTGTTGTTAAATTAAGTTAGAGTGCTCCGGTGTGGCTATGTACCTGAGAACCTAACAAAAACATTCAACAGAAACCTAAGGCGTTGATATAGTTGACTCAGCTAATGTCTGCTACTGATTTATCCTCTTTTATCAAGAGAAATTATTTGAATTCCGGCACAAACATTCTTCGCTCTCTGTCCGGTTTCGATTGAGACAATTTTATTTGCCCTTTCGTGTTTTTAACCGCTTAATTAATTAACGCCCCAAAAGAAGAGAAAAACTATCATCACTCAAAGTTTTTTTTAGAAAATTTTATGTATCCCTGAAGCGTGATAAAAGAGGGCAGGATTTTGCTGTAAATGCGTGATGCTGAATCAAGTATGTTAATGCCAAACCTAACTACTTATTAACACTAACGCTGTTGATAATATGGTACATTCTGCATATTATCAACGCATATTTTATACGTAACCAATTTGAAATTAACCGCAGGGAAAATAAAAGTGCAGCCATTTTAAATAATTCAAAATGGCTGCACTTTTATTGCTTAATTGGTAAAAATCCGTTTAGCTTCCGGTTTCGACCGGAGCTTCGGCGGCGTTGCTTTCTTCGAGCTTCGCCATTGCTTCTTTGTAGATTTTGATGCGTCCCTGTTCTTCAAAACGGCGGCGCAAATCTGCCAGATAATCGCTGAAAAACTGCATTTTCTTTTCATCTACGGCGGTTTTCATCAGATCGTCGCGCTGTTTGGCAAACTCGTCCATATTCGGGTCAGTTCGTTTGACTAAACCGATGAAATAATAATTGTCTCCGATTGAAATCGGACCTTTCGTCACTTCTCCGGGTTTCAGATTGTAAACCTGTTCGTCAATCTGATTGGAAGCAGCCGCGCTGGTGCCTTCGCCGAGCGGAGAGCCGAGCTTGAAATCTTTAGCTTCAAGGGCTTTCAGACCGGCTTTTTCGGCGGCGGCTTTCAAAGCATCCGGGGTATTTACGTTTTCGCCAATACTTTGAACGACTGACGACATTTGCCCTTTTGCGTTTTCGACTTTGTAAGCGGCGAGAACCTGATCGCGGACTTCCGATAATTCGGCATCGCGCGGGTCACTTTTTTCGACGAGCATCGGAATGGCGAAACCGTCTTTGACCTGCGTGCGCTCGCCGACTTGCCCGACAGATTCGAGCGGCGCGATGCCTTCTTCAAACTGCGGCGAAACGCCGATGTTCGGCACGTCGTCGCCGGGTTTGACCAAACCGGTTTCGCGCACCATTTCGTCGGGTTTCATATTGGCGCGAGCCGCGAATTCATCGGCTACTTTTCGCACGTCTTTGGATTCTTTCAGCTTATCAACCGCTTCCTGCGCCAAATCCCCGGCGGCGCGATAAGCGCGGCGGTTGCGCAGGCTGACGAGAATCTCTTGTTTCGCGTCTTCAAACGATTTCGGCACGGCTTCACCGCGTCGCAAGATGTAATAAGCGTTGCCGTGTTTAATCGGTTCGGTAATTTGACCGGGCACCATTTTCAAAACTTGCTGATACGGATCGTCCGGTTTCGCTTGATTCTCGCGGATAATGCCATTGACTTTTCCGCCGTTCAGCGCAGTCGCCGGGTCTTCGGATTTATTACGGGCGAGCGCAGCAAAATCCGGATCGTTGACAATAGCGCCGTTTTTGCGGGCTTCGGCGACAATCTCGTTGGCTTTTGCCAAAATATCCGCGTCTTGATTCGCGTTCGGAATTTTCAAAACGATCTGCTGCGCTTCGACGCCTTTTTGCTTTTTCTCGGCGGGAATCTGGTCATATTCGGCGCGCAATTCGGCTTCGGGAATTTCCAGTTTTTCGCCGACTTTCGCTTGATTGATGAAAAGATAGCGAATCTTTTTCTGCGGCGAAGAAATATAATAACGCGATTTGTTTTTCTCGAAATATTGTTTCAGCTCATCGTCCGACGGGTTGATTTTTTCGGCAACCGATACAGCCGTGACGGGAACATAAACCAAATCAAACGATGTGTTCGAGCGGCGGAACTGATCTAAAACCTCTTCGTCGGAAACCGAAACGCCGGAAGTTAAAAAAGCATTCACCTTTTCACCGGCGATTTGATCGCGGATTTGCTGCTCAAAAGCCGAGACGCTGCCGTACATTTCGGTGACGCTGCGTTTATAGGTTTCAATGTCGTTGACATTTATATCGGCGGCTTTGAGCTGCTTCCGAATTTCGACGCGGACTTCTTCGTCGGTCGCCGCTAAATTTAAACGTGCCGCTTCCTGCCGAATCAGGCGAGAGCTGATCTCGCCGTCAACCACCGTTTTCAGCGGCGGCGTGTAATTTGCCATCGAATAACGGCGTTTTAGATTTTCCTGAACAATCGCCACTTCGCCGACCGTAATTGTTTCGCTGCCGACGGTTGCAAGCGATTCCTGACTGCGCGCGAGAACTTGTTGAGTTTCCGAACGCGGTGCGTAAAAGAAAATTAAGCTGACTGCCATCAAAACGACGAACGTCAGCAAAACGAAATTGCGCGTTTTTTCCAAACGTGAAAGTTGCTTTAACATTTAATTGCTACTCGAAAAATTAAGATATGTGCCGGTTTAGGTCTTCGTCGCCGCAAAAGGCGCTGGAATTGTGACCTTCGGTTTCGGTTAATTGTAACTAATAGAAAAATAACCTGCAATTTGCCAGAGGCGAAATTCCGACGAATAAGAAAATGCAGCCGATTTAAATTCCAAAAAGTTTCCGAAGGAGACAAATAAAATTAGAAAATTTGCTTGTGTCTTTCAAGCCACGATGCGGTTGCCGGTGCAAGAGTTTGCGCTAGAGAGTGGTTTTCAATTTCCGATTTTAAACGCCGTAAATCTTCCGGCGTGTCAACATCGTACCAAACCGGCAGAGTCGTCAAATGCAAATTCAATTGTTTGATGTTTCGCACGGTCTGCAAAAGTGTTTCGGGCGAACTCCAACGGACGTTTTGAAAGATTTGTTGATTCGGTTGATTTAAACCGAGCAAATAAAAACCGCCGTCTTCGGTTTCTCCAATGACCGCATCTGTTAGTTTTTCCTGCAAAATCCTGATTGCGATTTTGATATATTCCGAAGGCAAAGTCGGGCTGTCCGTGCCGATGACAATGAGCGGGGAGAAGTTTTGCCCGAAAGCAAACCGGAGCGCGTTGTGCATTCGCTCACCCAAATCAGCGCCCGTTTGCCGAACCCAAATCAAATTCTGGGGCAAGATTGTTTCGAGCATTTCTTTTTCGCCCGCAAAAGCCACGATTGTGTTTTCGCAAATGTTTTGCGCTTTTTTCACTGCATCAACGGCAAAAAAACCGGCTAAATCGGCGGCTTTTTCCGCCGATAAAAACGGCGCGAGTCTGGTTTTAACCGTTCCCGCCGCCGGAGCTTTGCACATTACAATCATTGCCGGATTCATTAATTGATAAAATCGGAAAATGCCTTTTGCAGTTTTCGAGCGGTGTCGTTTTGATAAATTTTGTCGTTAAATTTTTGCGCCGAACGAATTTCGATTCCGGCTGAAGTCAGAAAAATCTCGTCCGCCGCTCGGAGCGCGTCAATTCCGGCGGCAGTTTCGGAAATTTGCAGATTCAAGTTTTTTGCCAAATCGAAAATTAAATTCCGCGTCGTTCCCGCCAAAGCTCCTGTTTCAAGACGAGGCGTAAAAATCCGTCCGTTTTTTGTCCAAAACAAATTAGCGAGACACGCCGAAACCGCTTCACCGCGTTCGTTTTGTCGCACAGCTTCGTCGCAGCCTTGCGCTTTTGCCGTTTCGAGCGCAAGCAGATTTTCCAGATAATTACAGCTTTTGACGCCCGCGAGCGGCGAAGCGGAGTTAACCAAAAACGGCGAAATGTTTAAAATTAAATCGTTTTTTGCTTCTTTTTTGTCGGCAGTTGTTATTAAAACGGACGTTTTTCGCTTGCTCGAAAAATTCCACAGCGCGCCGCCGCTTGCCTCGAATAATGTAATTCTGGCGCGTCCGGTTTCGATTTTGTTTGCCGTAATTAAATTAAAAAGCGTTTCCTCAAAGCCGGAAATCTCGCTCGAATCCAGATTGATTTTCGCCGCGTGAGCGCGCAATCTGCGCAAATGCTCGCTCAAAAGAAACGGTTTTCGGTTGTAAATCGAGAGCGTCGTAAAAACTCCGCGCCCGTAAAAAGCAGCAGACGACGCGGCAGGCAAATTTGCGTCGCCGGCTTTTAAAATTTTTCCGTTGTAAACGACCGATTCGTGCAAAACAGTTTGACGTGAAAATTTTTAATGCTATTTTAACCCAAATGCAAAATTAAAAGTTTTCGCGCCGCGATTGTTAATTTTAATTTCGATGATTTCTGGAAAACAATGAATCAAAGTCCGGTCTCAAGACGAAAATTTCCTTCTCGCTGGCGCGAAATCAAATCTTCGCCGCATCCGCTGCGAACGCTGGCGGCGGGCGTTTCGCGCGCGGCGCAGAGAGCGATTAACGAATCGAAAAATCTAATCATCGAAGAACAAATAATTTATCTCGAACGCCTTCCGCGCGAAATGGACGGTTTGCGCGTCGTGCAGCTTTCCGATGTTCATCACAGCCGGTTTATTGACGCCAAACAAATAAAAGATTCGGTTGAAATTGCCAACTATTTAAGACCGGACATCATGGTTTTAACCGGCGATTACGTATCGCACGGAACTGATTATATCGCTCCGGTGGCGGATATTCTGGGCGAATTGCGCGCGCCACAAGGCGTTTACGCGGTTCTCGGAAATCACGATTATCGAACGGACGCGCGTTTGATTACCGATTTGTTTCGCGCCGAAGGCATTCGAGTTTTAGTTAACGAAGGCTTGCATTTAACGAAAAACGGCGCGACTCTTTGGCTTTGCGGCATTGATGATACGCTTTACGGCGCGCCCGATTTGGAGCTTGCTCTGGCGGGTTCGCGCCCGTCGGAATTTAAGTTTTTGCTGTGTCACAATCCGGTGATTTTACGGCGAGCCGCGTCAGTCGGCATTGACTTAATCGTTTCGGGACACACGCACGGCGGGCAAATTCGCCTCCGTGCAAACGAAGAAAGTCTGATTTTGCCGCGTCGCCCGCGCGCGAGCGGTTTGTTGCGGCGCGGCGGGGCGCAAATTTATATTTCGCGCGGTATCGGAACGGTTGTTTTACCGTTTCGTTATCAATGTCCGCCTGAAATCACGCTTTTGGAATTGCGGAATGCGGAATGCGGAATGCGGATTAAATAAGGAATTTCAACATTTTATTTTCTTTATTCTTCTTCCGTCATTCTGCATTCCGCATTCCGCATTTCGCAATTAAATGACTTTTGCCAACCTGATTACACTTTTGCGAATCGTTTTGATACCGCTTTTTGTTTCGCTGCTTTTCTATCAAAAATTCGGTTGGGCTTTACTGACTTTTCTGATCGCTGGCATTTCCGACGGAATTGACGGAGCAATCGCGCGTACCTTTAATCAATCATCCGAGCTGGGCAAAATTCTCGATCCGATTGCCGACAAACTTTTGATGACTACGGCTTTTATCGTTCTGAGTTTGCCGACAATCGTTTCCGGCGAAAGCCTGCCCGTTCCATTTTGGCTGACGGCTGCCGTCATCGCGCGCGACGTGCTCATTATTTCGGTTGCCGGAGCGATTTTTGTGGCAACCGGATTTCGCGGTTTTCGCCCTTCATTCTGGGGAAAAGTCAGCACTCTTGTCCAGGTTTTCGGCGTCGGTTTGATTCTGGTTGCCGCAGCTTTTCAACATCTCGCCTTTTATCTGCCTCTCGTTTACTTGACAATCTTTCTTTTTACCGCAATTTCGGGGATTCATTATATCTTTTTCGTCAACAAATTAATGAGACAGCAAAATTCAAAATAAATATAACTCCTTATTTTGATTCATTTAAGATATTAAAAATCGGTTGAGTTTTGTAGTATAAGAAACTTGACAATAGTACACTCAACTATTATTCTTGTAATTGATTCAACTAGGTTGAAAAGCAATTTGGAGTAACAAGTTTATGAGCAAAATTATCGGTATTGACTTAGGTACAACAAACTCGGTCGTCGCCGTAATGGAAGGCGGCGAGCCGGTGGTTATCACTAATGAAGAGGGCGGCAGAACGACGCCTTCGGTTGTCGCTTTTACCAAAGACGGCAATCGTCTGGTCGGTCAGGTGGCAAAACGCCAGGCTGTGACCAACCCGGAAAACACGGTTTATTCGATCAAGCGTTTTATGGGACGACGCTTTGAAGAAGTCTCGGAAGAAAAGAAACAAGTTCCGTACAAAGCAGAACGCGCCGGAAACGGTGACGTGCGCGTCGCCGCAGGCGGCAAAGATTACAGTCCGCCGGAAATTTCCGCAATGATTCTGCAAAAATTGAAAAAAGCGGCGGAAGATTATCTCGGCGCGAAAGTTGACCGCGCGGTGATCACCGTTCCGGCTTATTTTAACGACGCGCAGCGTCAGGCGACCAAAGACGCAGGCAAAATCGCCGGACTCGAAGTGATGCGAATTGTCAACGAACCGACCGCTGCGGCTTTGGCTTACGGTCTCGACAAGAAAAAAGACGAGATGATAGCCGTGTTCGACTTTGGCGGCGGAACATTTGATATTTCGGTTCTGGAAGTCGGCGAAGGCGTCGTCGAAGTCAAATCAACCAACGGCGACACGCACCTCGGCGGTGACGACGTTGACGAAGCGTTGATTAAATGGATTATCGAAGAGTTCAAACGCGATCAGGGAATTGATTTGTCAGCCGATAAAATGGCTTTGCAGCGCCTCAAAGAAGCGGCGGAAAAAGCCAAAATCGAGCTTTCGAGCGCAATGCAGACCGACGTTAATTTGCCGTTTATTACGGCTGATGCATCTGGTCCGAAACACCTGAATATGTCGCTCACGCGCGCAAAATTCGAGCAGCTTATTGACCCGATCTTGCAGCGTTTGATGCCGCCGGTCGAGCAGGCTATCAAAGACGCTGGTTTGACGAAGGACAAAATTGAAGAGATCGTTCTCGTCGGCGGTTCGACCAGAATTCCGAAAGTTCAGGAAATGGTCAAAAACTTCTTCGGTAAAGATCCGAACAAAACGGTTAACCCTGACGAAGTTGTTGCGCTCGGCGCGGCTGTTCAGGCAGGCGTTTTGGGCGGCGAAAAAACGGATATTCTGTTGCTCGATGTGACGCCGCTTTCGCTCGGAATCGAAACACTGGGCGGCGTGGCGACGAAATTGATCGAGCGCAATACGACCATACCGACCCGAAAGAGCGAGATTTTCTCGACCGCTTCTGATAATCAAACTTCCGTCGAAGTCCACGTTATTCAGGGTGAGCGCCCAATGGCTGCGGACAATAAAACGCTCGGCAAATTCCATCTCGTCGGAATTCCACCCGCACCGCGCGGAATGCCGCAAGTCGAAGTCACGTTTGACATTGACGCCAACGGTATCGTCAACGTCTCGGCGAAAGATTTGGGGACGGGGCGCGAGCAGAAGATTACGATTACGGCTTCTTCAGGCTTGTCGAAAGACGAAATTGACCGGATGATGAAAGACGCCGACGCGCACTCGTCTGAAGACGCCAAACGCCGCGAAGCGATTGAAGCCAAAAACCGGCTTGACGGTCTCGTTTATCAAGTCGAAAAAACTTATAACGAGAACAAAGAAAAGCTCGACCAGGCTTCTGCGACCGAACTTGAAGAAGCTCTCAGTGAATCGCGCACGGCTTTAAACTCAAACGACGCCGAGCCGATGAACAACGCTTTCAACCGTTTGCAAACTGCTTCGCACAAACTCGCTGAAGTGCTCTACAATCAGCAAAGCGCGAGCGGCGGTCAAACAACCGGCGACGAGCAGGCTTCATCAGCCGGAGCGGGCGCAAGCGGCTCAACCGGCGGTAACACAGGCGGCGGAGCCGATGATGTGATTGACGCCGAATATGTTGATGTTGACAACGATAAAAAGTAAGCAGTAAGCGGTGAGCAGTGAGCAGAAAACAGTTCTGCTGCTCACTGCTTACGGCTCATCGCTCACTGTAGAAATGGCAGCAAATAACAAACAAGATTACTACCAGCTTCTTGGTGTAAAAAAAGACGCGACGGCGGAGGAAATTAAAAAAGCCTACCGCCGTTTGGCGCGAAAATATCACCCTGACGTTAATCCGAACGACAAATCTTCGGAAGAAAAATTTAAACAAATTACCGAAGCCAATGACGTTCTGACCGACGAAAAGAAGCGCAAGATTTACGACCGTTTTGGTTATTATTCGGACAATTTATCCGAAGCCGATTTGAAAAACCCGTTTGCCGGAGCCGGGCGCGGCGCTGGCGGTGCTGGCGGTTTTGATTTTTCAGGATTTAATTGGGAATCGGGCGGCGGCACGACAAGTACGGGCGGCGGGTTTAGCGATATTTTCGAAACCTTGTTCGGCAAAGGCAAAGGTAAAGAAGCCGAGCCGCCGCGCCCGGAACCGAAAAAAGGCGACGACATTGAAATGCCGCTCGCGCTTTCGTTTGAAGAAGCGTTTCGCGGTTTGACGACAAATCTCACGGTCAATCGTTCGGTGCAATGTTCTCGCTGTCAGGGCGCGGGCGATATGGGCGGGGCGCTTGTTACCTGTACAACTTGCAACGGGACGGGACAAGTCCGGCGGACGGGCGGACGGCTTGAATTTCAGCAGTCTTGTCCTGATTGCGGCGGCACCGGAAAACGCCGTCCGCCGTGTCCGCTGTGTCACGGCAAAGGCGTGACGCCAGTTTCAGAGCAGGTAAAAGTCAGGATTCCGCCGGGCGTTGACACAGGTTCGCGCGTTCGCGTTCCGGGCAAAGGGCAGGGCGGCAGACTAGGCGCGCAGCCCGGCGATTTATTTATCGTGACGCGCGTCGGCGAGCATAAATTTCTAACGCGCAAAGGCGAAAATGTTTATGTCACCGTCCCGATTACAGTTTCGGAAGCCGCTTTGGGCGCGAAAATCGAAGTTCCGACGGTTGAAGGAAAAGCGCAGCTTAAAATTCCGCCCGGAACGCAAAGCGGGCAAAAATTTCGTCTCCGCGAGCGCGGTTTTCCCAGTTTAAGAAATCCGCAGGCGCGGGGCGATCAGTTTATCGAAGTGCAAGTAGCGCTGCCGAAGGTAATTTCGGAAGAAACAAAAGACATTTTGCGCCAATTCGAACGCGCCAATCCCGAAAATCCGCGCAAAGCAATGGGGCTGGAGTAAATTACGAATTTCAAATTACGAATTACGAATGAAAATGCTTTTTTGGTAATTCGTAATTCGTGATTGATTAAAATGAAACGTAAAGCGAAAACTTATACAATCAGCGCGGTTGCCGAAATGTACGAGCTTCATCCGCAAACTTTGCGGCTTTACGAGCGCGAAGGGCTTCTTAAACCGTCTCGTTCCGAAGGCAACACTCGCCTTTATACCGACCCTGATTTGGAGCGGTTGGAAATCATTTTATCCTTAACCAGAGATTTGGGCGTTAATCTGGCGGGCGTCGAAATCATTTTAAATATGCGCCAGAAAATGGACGAGATGCAGCGCGAATTTGAACGGTTTTTCGAATATTTGCGAACTCACGCCCGCGAGTTTTCACAGCCGCCGAGCGATTCGGAAAGCGAGGCGCTGGTGCCTTCGATCCGGCTTAACGTTTTACAAAGAATAAACAGCAGAGACAGCGACGAATAAATGAGTTTCGCGCGCCGACCGAATTCCCTTCCGCCTTTTTGTTTTTTGCTCCTTTACAAAAGAGGCATATTGTTAGAAAATAACAACTTTAGATTTCTAGCCTCAAACCTAACTTGGAGAAATTTTATGTATCTCAATGCGACCGTTCTGCGGTTTTGTCTATTGATTTTTACTGCTTTATTTTTGTTTTCTTTTAACTTTAATCAAGCGATTTTTGCGCAAGACCTGGACGAAGTTACGATTTCCGGTCGCGTCGCCGATCAAAACGGCGCGATTATTCCGGGCGCGACCGTCACGGCAATTTTGGTCGGCGAAAACGTCGAACGCACCGTAACGGCTGACGAAGAAGGTCGTTTCCGAATCATCGAACTCAAACCCGGCGTTTACAATTTGCGCGCGACAGCCGCAAATTTCGGGGCGCAGGAGAAGAACGAGTTAACGACGATCTCCGGTCAAAACGTGCAGCTCGATTTTACGCTCGCACCAGCTGGAGTCAGCGTCGAAACAGTGGTTGTCGGCGACGATGACGCGCCCGCCGTTGATACGACCAGAACGGTTGTCGGCGGCACGGTCACGCAGCGCGAAATCGAAGAACTGCCGAACAACACGCGCAATCCGCTCGATTTGGTTTTTACTTTGGGCGGCGTCACGGAAGAACCGCTTTCGACTCGTGATTTATCGGGCGACCGCGGCACACGCGGCTCAATCGCGCAGGGAAATACGCCGGAAGAAGCCGGAACTTTTGCTTTGTCGGGCGGCGCGGCTTATTCAAACAACATTACGATTGACGGACTCGACAACAACGACGACCGCACCGCCGGTTTTCGTTTTCAGCCTTCGATTGAATCAATCGCCGAAGTTCAGGTCGTTACGAACCAGTTTTCCGCGGAATACGGTCGCGCTTCGGGCGGTCGAGTCAATCTTCGCACCCGTGCCGGAAGCAACCGGTTTCACGGACGCGGATTTTTCTTTTTC
>DASVQU010000090.1:0-33453 GCA_036388995.1 Pyrinomonadaceae bacterium
GACCGCGTCGAGGCAATTCACCGGCAAATGTGCCAAAACGAGCCTAAAATCTCGCGGATGTCAATAATTTCCGGCGAAGTGGCAAAAGTGAGCTTGAACGCTTACATCACGATGAAAATCAGCTTTGCCAACACTGTTGCAAATCTGTGCGAAAGGATTCCGGGTGCCGACGTTGACGCGATTACAACGGCTATCGGAGCCGACAAACGAATCTCGCCCTTTTATTTGCGCGGCGGATTGGCTTTCGGCGGAACTTGTTTTCCGCGAGATACCAAAGCTTTTAACACGATTGCCAGCAATTGCGGGTTGGAATCGGACTTAATCGCGGCTGTTGAGCGCGTCAACGACCAGCAAAATCGGCATCTGTGCGAAGTAGTCAGCCGTTTTTTGAGCGTCGAGAAAAAGGTTTCCATTCTGGGGGTCGCTTTTAAAGACAAAACGCCGGTTATCGAAGCCTCGCCGGCTATTTTTCTGATTCAAGAGCTTGTCTCGGAAGACGTTGACGTAACGATTTACGACTCGCTGGCGATGCCGACGACGCGCGCGGTTTTCGATGATGAAATTGCTTACGCAAGTTCAATCGAGGAATGTTTGGACAGCGCCCCGCTTTGCGTTTTAACGCTATTATCGAAAGAATATAAACAAGCTTTGGAAAGTTTTGCGCCCAAAAAAACTTTAACCGTCATAGATTGCTGGCGACAGCTCGACGAAACTAAGCTTCACGAAAACATCAAGGTTGTTGCAATCGGGCGTTCAAGCTGAAAAATTAGTTAATCATTGAGTTGAATAAAGATGATATGAGCGAAGATTTAAAGACAAAATGGCTTTCAACACAAAGCGAGTTTGAGCGGCGCGACGAGTTTTTTAAACTGTTTCGTTCCTGCCCGATTCCTGAAAACGAAATGCTGGCGAATCTGGGTTTGTTTATGAACGGGCAGGCACTTTCAAGGCTGCTTTTTATGAACGAACTCTATGAAAACATTCTGACCGTCCACGGCAGCATTATGGAATTCGGAGTTCGCTGGGGGCAAAATTTGGCTCTCTGGTCGGAATGCCGCGCGATGTACGAGCCATATAATCACAACCGCAAGATTATCGGTTTTGACACATTCGAAGGATTTCCTTCGGTTCACGAAAACGATAGAGGTTTCGCCGAAACCGGCGATTACGCCGTAATTTCGCAATATGAAGAATATTTAGAAAAAATTTTGAATTTTCACGAGCAGGAGAATCCGATTCCGCATCTCAAAAAATATCAATTGGTGAAAGGCGATGCGACCGTTGAATTGGAAAAATATCTCAAAGAAAATCCTGAAACCATTATCTCGCTGGCTTATTTCGATTTCGATATTTACGAGCCGACAAAAGTTTGTTTAGAGCTAATTAGAGAACATTTGACGCGCGGCAGCATCATCGGATTCGACCAGCTCAACCGGCACGATTTCCCGGGCGAAACCTTAGCGGTTAAAGAAGTTTTAGGTTTAAGCCGTTACAAGTTAGTGCGGAGCCGGCACAGTCGTGTTAACTGTTATGCGATTATTGATTAACCAATCAAAAAGATTCGCAAAAGAGCGCGGCTTTAGCCGGAGGCGAATTTTAAACTGCGGTTAAAATTTTAACCGCAGTTTCGGATGTTATTTTCTAGTCGGTTTGGCTAAACACGCCGAACTGATTATATTTATTTGTGTAGGAACCGATGCGAATTGAGATTATTGCTCCCTGCCACAACCGACGCGAAATTACCTTACAATGCCTCCGCAGTTTGGCACGGATTGATAAAACCGGTTTGGACGTTCACGTCATAATCGTTGACGACGGCTCGACCGACGGCACGAGCGATGCGATTCGCGCCGAATTTCCCGAAACGGAAATTGTTGCGGGCGACGGAAATCTCTGGTTTACCGCCGGTACGAACCGCGGCATCGAAGCGGCTTTGAAACACAAACCGAATTACGTTCTCTGCATCAACGACGACGAGATTTTCGATTCCAGATTTTTGCGCCGAATGGTTGAAACCGCCGAAGCAAATCCGCGCACTGTTGTCGGCGCTCTGTTGGTTTTATGGGACGATATGAAAACCGTTTTCCAGGTCGCACCGCGATGGAAAACCTGGCAGGGCGGCTGGCGTCATTTGATGCAGCAAACCGTCCATACCGTTCCTGACAAACCGTTTGAAGTCGGGTTGATTGTCGGCAACTGCGTTTTGGTTCCAACTGAGGCAATCCGCGAATGCGGTTTGATGGACGAGCGGAATTTCGTCAATTTCGGCGATGCCGAATGGACGCCGCGAATGAGGAAACGCGGCTGGAGACTGTTGATTGAACCGCGCGCGCGAGTTTTTTGCCAGCCGAACCTGCCTCCGAAATCTCTGCGGAATCAATCGTGGCAGGAGCTTTATCAAACCCTATGGGCAGACCGGCGGAAATTGCAGAATCTGCGTGTGCAATTTCGCTCGCTTTGGGTGAGCGCGCCGACAAAAGCCCACGCCGTTGCCGCTTTTACGGTTCACGTCGGGCGTCTTGGATTGCAGTCAACCAGATTGTGGCGCGAAAAACCGGGCAAAGAAAAAAGTCTCGCCGAAGATTACGCATAACCAATGTTTAAGTTTGGGAGCGCGGGCGAATCGCCCATACTGAGCGCCGACGGGCGCGATCAGATTTTTACCGAATCTTGCCGCAAAACAGATGCGGGCGAGGCGTTCGCGCTCCAATCAAAAGAAGTTTTATTCGTCTGGAATTACATCGAATGGGGCGGCGCGCAAATTTATTTTCTAGGAATTATGCGGCTTTTGCAGGAAATGAATGTAAAAGTGCGAGCTGTGATGCCGGAAGGCACGAGCGAAAAGCTGCTCGGTTATTTCGAGCGGGAAAGCATTCCGACAAGCTTTTTTCCAGCGCGAATTGATGGGACCAAAGCCGTAAGCATACGGCACAAAATCGCGCGCAGATTGAACGATTTGCGCTGCCATTGGATTCTCGCGCGGCATTTGTCAAAATCGAATTTGGCAAACAAAATCGTCCATATTGAAGCCGCGCCCTGGAACGCGGCGAGCCTGTTGTTTTTTCTGGCGCGTAAAACTCACGTTTTCGTCACGCTGCATATTTCGCAACCGGACGCGCCGACACTTCGCAACCGCTGGATTCGTTTGAAATATAAACTTCTCTGCCGATTGCCGAAATTTCATTTGCTCGCTTCAAACGAAGATATGCGAAAAAGTCTGCATTGGTTTCTCGACGAAAAAATGTTCGCTTCGATTCCGATTGCTTACACCGGCATTAACACAAAAGAGATTTGCGGGGTTTTAGATTTCCCGCTCGAACGCGAAAAGCTGGTTGTAAAATATCGTTTACCGGAAAATCGCCTGCTGGTTTTTTCGCTCGGAAGCATTGTCGAACGCAAGGGCTTCAGAGTTTTGCTCGAAACTGCACGACAATTAAAAGATGAAAATCTGTTTTTCGTCTGGATTGGCGATGGCGAAAAACTGGCGGAGATGCAAAAATTGATCGTTGATTTCGGGGTTGAAGATTCGGTGAAAATCATTCGTCCTTCGGAAATCGGCGAAAACCGCGAAGATTTGCTGCGGCTGCTCAGAATTGCAGATGTTTTCGTTCATCCGTCATTCGCCGAAGGGCTTGCCGGAGCGATGCTCGAAGCGATGGCGCTCGAAGTT
This sequence comes from Pyrinomonadaceae bacterium, assembly GCA_036388995.1. GTDB lineage: Bacteria > Acidobacteriota > Blastocatellia > Pyrinomonadales > Pyrinomonadaceae > JALZCH01. The sequence continues at coordinate 3,671 of DASVQU010000090.1, forward strand.
CCGGTTGTGGTTTCCCGAATCAATGCCTTGCCGGAAGCGGTCAAAAATATGGAAAACGGTTTGCTCGTCCCAGCCGGTGATGTCGAAGGATTTGTCAAAGCCATTTCGACATTGGCAAGTGACGGGGAATTGCGCGCGAGATTGGCGAAAGAGGCGCAGGAAACGGTTTTGAAGAATTTTACCGAAGAACGCTGTGCCGAAGTGACGATTGATTTTTACGAAAAGTGCTTGAATACTTTGTAATTTAAAACGCGCGCGTTTAAACGGTTAGTAACAGAAATTATGGTTTTAGCGGAGGAAAACATTTCCGAACGTGTTTTTGAAGAGATGTTAAATCGCTCGGATTTGCGGCTGTTCGAGAAAATTACGAGCCAGACCGACGAATTTGACAAACGCTCGCTGCTCGCGTGCCAGCGCGCTGTCAGAAATCTTTTGGGCAATTACGTTTATTTGGAAATCGGATCTTATCTTGGCGGCAGCATTCAACCGTTTCTGCTCGATCCGGTTTGCGAGACGATTTTTTCGCTCGATAAACGCCCTTTTTCGCAGCCTGACGAACGCGGCGTTGATTTTGTTTATAAAAATAACTCGACGGCGAGAATGCTTGAAAATCTGAAACAAGTCGCCTCGCGTAATTTAGATAAAATCGCTTGCATTGACGGCGATGTCAGCGAAATTGATAAAGCGAAAATCAACCGAAAACCGGATTTGTGTTTTATTGACGGCGAGCATACGGACGCTGCCTGCCAGCGAGATTTTCATTTTTGTCTTGAAGTGATGAATTGCGAGCGCGGCGCGATTGTTTTTCACGATGCGGGTGTTATTTATCACGGCTTGAAAGAAATCGTCGATTTTTTAGAAGCAAAGGAAATAAAATTTACGGCTTACAATCTGCCGCACGTGATGTTTATCATTGAAATCGGCGATTTTCCGCTGCACCGCGAGCCGGAAATCAACCGGATGTTGATTAATAATCACGTCGGTTATTTATATTCCTTGCAGTCAAACGATTTTTATCGTTCGTTTGTCAATAAGCCGATTATCAGAAAATACCGCGAATTTCGTTCCTGGCTCGCGGGCAGCAACGTCAGCGAGTAATTGTCAAATGGAAAGTTAAATTCGCATAATATATGCGATGGGAGCAAACGAATTATGATTGCGGTTGAATCATTACAGGCGGAAAATCGCGTCGTCAAATCTGTTTTGCACGCTTTGGCTGAGGAAGGCTTGGTTACAGTCGTCGGTGAGGACGAGGAAGAGATGAGCGAAACGACTTTGCATTTTGAATTGATAAATTATTTGTTCAACGCTCTCAAGCTGTTTTTCGGCGAGCGCGAAAACGTTTTCGTCGCTTCCAATCTGCGAATCTCATACGACGACCAAAATCCGCTTAGATGGTTTGCGCCCGATGTATTGGTAGCTTTCGAGACGGCGAATCGAGAGCGTTCGAGTTACGATTTAAAAACAGAAGGGCAAATGCCGCAGGTTATCTTTGAAATCTCCAGCTCGCAGACAGCCTATAAAGATATGGGCGAGAAATATAATATTTACGCCCGGCTCGGAGTCGAAGAATATTATTTGCTCGACCCGGAGCGCAATTTGCTACCGGACACGCTGATGGCTTATCAACGTAAAGGCGGTAAATTGCTGCCGTCGGAAATTCAAAACGGGCGCGTTTTCAGCCCGCGACTCAATTTGGAAATTGTTGATACAGGCTCTCAATTTCGACTTTTCGATTCAAAAAACAATGATTTCTTGCGCTCGCCGGAGGAAACAGCCGCCAGACTCGCCGAGCTTGAAGCCTTACTCAAACAAAAATAATCAATGGAAAACAGGCTCAAAACAGAAATCGCCGCTTTTGACGGAATTTGGCAGGGCGGATATTACGAAGGCGACCCGCTCGAACCCGTAGCGCGCTCGAATTACGGGCAAATCGGTTATATCAGCATTTTGCACGCGACTTATCTGCGCTGCATTAAGCCGTATATCAAACCGGAAACCGTCGCGCTCGAAATCGGCGCCGGGCGCGGAGCCTGGACGCGGTGCTTGCTGCCCGCAAAAGAAGTTTGGTGTTTGGACGCTTTGCCCGCCGAATACAATCGTTTTTGGGAATATATCGGCGACGCCGGAAACGCGCGTTATATTCAGGTCGAAGATTTTAGCTGCCGCGATTTACCCGACAATCATTTCGATTATTTGTTTTCGTTCGGCTGTTTTTGTCATATTTCTTTTGTCGGAATCGAAGAATACGCGAAAAATTTGTTTCCGAAATTAAAATCGGGCGCGAATTGTTTCTGGCTTGTAGCCGATTACGAAAAATATAATCGAGTGGTCAATAATCTGCCGCGTCACAGCATTTGGGCTGCCGCCGCGCCGACCGGCAGGCGTTATGCGCCGTTTCGGAAATTGCTCGATTTCTTAAAACAAATTGATAAACCCGAACCGCTCGCGCCGGATGCGGACGATGTTCCGCGTTCCGGTAGATGGTACAATGCCGGAACAAAGAGAACTTGCGAGATGCTCGAAAAACACGGCTATGAAATTGTTGATGAAGACGTAGGAACAATCGTGCGCGATCCGGTGATTCATTTTAGAAAGCCGTAGTTCTCACAAGAAATTTTGAATATGGGCAAGGAAAATGATTTGGAAAACGGCGATTTTCCGCTGGTCGACCGCGTAAAGTATCTGAAAGATGCGGCGCGCGGCAAAAAAGTGCTGCATTTGGGCTGCACCGATTATCCTTTTACCGAAAAAGTGATTGCCAACGAAATGCTGCTTCATTTTGAGCTGGAGAAAATCGCGGGCGAGCTTTACGGGTTTGATTTCGATGAGCGCGGAATCGAGATTTTAAAAAATCACGGAACAAAAAATCTGTATCGCGCCGATTTGGAAAATTTGCAGGACGTTGCTTTGAATGAAACTTTCGACGTGATAATTGCGGGCGAAATGATTGAGCATTTATCGAATCCCGGATTGTTTTTGCGGGGGATTCAGCGTTTTATGAATCCGCAGACAAATCTCATTATCACCACCATTAACGCTTATTGCGGAATGCGGATGTTTACTTACGGATTTCGGGGAAAAGGCGGCGCGCACGAGCCGGTTCACCCGGATCATGTCGCTTATTATTCGTTTTCGACTCTCAAAGTTTTGGTTGAGCGCCATGATTTAAAAGTCAAAAAATTCGCTTTTTACAACACGGGCGAGGAACACCGAAAGCTCGCGCCCTGGAAACAAAAGATCGCCAACGACATCAGCGTTCGCATCGCCAAACAGTGGGCTGACGGCATCGTCGCCGAGTGCGGTTTAAAAGGATGAACAACAGTATACCGCGCGGCGTCATTTTCGGTTTTCTGTCGTGGCTGCTGCCATGCGCTTTGACGTTTGTGGCGACGCCGATTGTCGTTAGGCATCTCGGCACGGCAGATTACGGAATTTACGTTCTGGTGCTGGGCGTTATCAGTTATACGTTCGCCTTTAACATCGGGCGCGCGATTATCAAATATGTCGCCGAATTTCACGCGACCAATCGAGACGACCGAATCAACGAAGTTTTATCGGCGACTCTGATTTTAAATTTATTGGTCGGTTCAATCGGCGCGGGGATTTTGCTGCTCCTGACAAACGATTTGGTTACCGGCATATTACAAATCGAACCAGGTTTGCATTCCAAAGCGATTCCGTCATTGCAGCTCGGCGCTTTGACGCTGGCGCTGTGGATGATCGGGCAGATTTTCAGTTCGGTTTTGCAGGCGCTCGGACGATTCGATTTGTTTTCGCAAATCACTTTTGCCATCAGCGGTCTGCAAACTCTCGGCAACGTCGCTCTGGCTTGGGCGGATTATAGCGTCGTCGTGCTGCTCTGGTGGAATTTGCTGACAATTGTTTTGAGCGGCATCGCTTTTTACTTTGCCGCGCGTCGTCTTTTGCCCGGATTCCGCTTGGCAGTTATTCCGAGCCGTGAAATTTTTCTGCTCGTATGCAGATTCAGCTCAGGCGTCGTCGCGTATCAAATAATCGGCAATCTTTTGCTAATTTTCGAGCGTGCCTGGGTTACGCGCCAACTCGGAGCCGAAAGCTTGACGTTTTACGTCGTTCCGATGATGCTGGCGTTTTACATTCATCATTTTGTCGCAAGTCTGACGCTCGTCCTTTTTCCTTTGACCAGCGAAGTCGCGGCGCAAGCCGACAAAACGCGCCTTCTGACAATTTACGAGCGAACGACGAAATACATTTGTCTGCTGGTGGCGTTTATCGCCGTCACTGCGACGACCGCGAGCAGAGAGTTTCTGAGTTTATGGCTCGGCGCAGAGTTCGCCGAGCGCTCGACCTGGATTTTTGTTTTTCATATTTTTACTTACAGCCTGATTGCCGTCGGAATTATCACCTGGCAAATGGCGGACGGTTTGGGTGTTCCGAAACGAAACGTTTTTCTCTCGCTGTCGTGGATTTTGACCGCCGTTCCGCTGATGATCTGGCTCGAACCGCAATTCGGCGCGATTGGGGTCGCCGCCGCTCGCTCGATCAGCGTGTTGAGCATTCCGGTTTCGATTTTTCTGATTGAAAAATATGCTTTCGGCAGAAGTTTGAAGCGGTTTTGGGGAGAAAATCTGTTGAAATTGTCTGCCGCAGGTGCGCTCTGCGTATTGGTCGAATATTTCGGGCTGATGAATTTCGGACAAGGATGGAGCGGGTTGATTTTATCGGTTTTTGTCGGCGCGATTGCTTTTTTCTCCGTCATTTTGGCAACCAGATATTTGACCGGCGAAGAACGCCGTTGGTTTGAAAGTTTTATGAAACGGGCTGTTGCCGCTCGCGCTCGGGCGTAAATTTTTGAAATTCAAAACAGCCTCACAAATGAACGGGACCAACCGTAAACTATCAACTGTCTTAACTATAAACCGTCTTGCCGAAAACCGTTGTTTCTTTGCAGGACAGTTTATAGTTTACAGTTGACAGTTTATAGTTACGGCAAATTCTCTTTGTAAATGTCCTGTTTTTAATTTGACGAAATCTTATGAAATCCGGCTTCGATCAAGAAAGCGCGTCTTGGCGAAATAAAATCGAAACGCGAGACCTGATATTCTTTTTCATCGGGTGCGTTTTTATTTACCTGCATCTTTTTATTCTTCCCGCGACGCCGATATTTTACGAGGAAGACCATCTTTATTTCCTTCACGACGCCTGGCGAATGTATGAAGGCGAAGCGATTTATAGAGATTTTTTTCAAATAATGTTTCCCGGCGGGCAGCTTTTATATTTATTGCTGTTTTACATTTTCGGGACGAAATTTTGGATCGTCAACGCGGTGATTTTTCTTCAAGCCTCTGCCCACGTTTTGCTCGCGCTTGGAATTTCAAAACGTATTTTCGGCGCAAGCTGGAGCGCATATTTGCCGCCTGGCTTGTATTTGTTTTTCGGTTTTCGCTGGTTCGGAATTGACGGCACGCATCGCGTTTTAAGCCCGCTTTTTATTTATCTGGCTGTTTTCGTTTTGCTCAAAAGCAGAAGTTTGCGGCGGATTGCTATTGCCGGCGCGCTTTGCGGCTTGAGCAGTTTTTTCACCCAGCAGCGCGGGCTGCTCGCAATCGCGGCAATTGCGGTTTTTCTGTTTTACGAAGCCGTTAAAAATAGAAAATTTGGAAAAGAGCTTCTCGTTTCCGAACTTGTTCTGCTAATTTCTTTCGGTTTAACTCTGACAATTTTAATTTTGCCTTTTATCGTTTCAGCCGGACCGCAAACTTTTTTTGATTACACTTTTTTCTTTATCAGAAATTACGTTCAGGATTCGACGGGAAATTATCTTTCTTATTTCAACAACGTCAGGCAAATTTTCGAGCAGGGCATTTTATTTTCCGCCGTCACGGTTTTTTACTGCGCTCTGATTCCATTGGTTTATCTGATTTCATTTTTTTATCTCTGGCGGCGGAAAAACAATTCGGAAGTGAAAGCCAAAAGCGAGATTTTTTTGATTACGCTCGTTGGATTTTTCTTAACTTTGGGAACGTTTGCGCCGAATCCGTACAGATTTTTTCAAATCGTAATTCCGGCTTTGATCGTTTTGGTTTGGCTGATTTCTCAGCTTAAAATAAAATCCGAATCGATAATTCGCGCCGCCGTCGTCGGGTTAATAATTTTGGGCATGGCACTGGCGTTTCGGCTGCAAACAAATTGGGAAAAAAATATTTTGGCGTCGCGCACCGGAAACATTGTGTTTCTTTCGCCCATCGTACTTGAGCGTTACAAATGGTTGTCGGAAAACACTGTAGAAAACGAATATGTTTTTGAAGTTTATCAATGCGCGGTTAATTTTGCGTTGCAGCTAAGAAACCCGACGCAAGTGACTTTTTTGTTAAATACGGGCTACACTCCCGTTTGGCAGGTAACGCAATCAATAGAAAATTTGGAACGGAAAAAACCGAGATTCATCATCTGGGACGGAGCTTGGACGAGGGAATTGGAGACAATTGAGGAAGGCGAGCATTTAGGACCGCTTTATGATTATTTGCGGCAGAATTACGAGCTAAAAAAAGAGTTTACGCCTTACAACAATCGTGAGATGCAATTATGGGAAAGAAAACAATAAGCGAGCTGGGAATAGTCGAAGAAAAATTGGCGACTTCTCAAAACGGAAAATCGGAGATTGAATTGTCGGTCGTAATGCCCTGTTTGAACGAAGCCGATACGCTGGAGGTTTGTCTGCGCAAAGCCGGTCGCGCGATGCGCGAACACGACATTAAAGGCGAAATTATCGTCGCAGATAACGGCAGCACAGACGGTTCAATCGAAATTGCCCAGCGAAACGGTGCGCGCGTCGTTCACGTCAAAGAAAAAGGTTACGGCAGCGCTTTAATGGGCGGAATCGAAGCCGCGCGCGGCAGATTCGTGATTATGGGCGACGCCGACGACAGTTACGATTTTCTCGAAATCCCGAAATTTGTCGAAAAGCTGCGCGAAGATTACGACCTCGTTCAGGGATGCCGCTTGCCTGGCGGCGGCGGACAGGTTTTGCCCGGAGCGATGCCGTTTCTGCATCGCTGGTGGGGAAATCCGATGTTTTCCAAGATGGTGCGGCTCTGGTTTAACGCGCCGATTAACGACACTTACTGCGGACTTCGGGGTTTTACGAAAGCGCATTACAACAGTCTCAATCAACGCTGCACGGGAATGGAATTTGCGACCGAAATGATTATCAAATCGAGTCTGTTCAAGGCGCGAATCGCCGAAGTCCCGATTACTTTGCACCCGGACGGACGAAAATCGCATCCCCCGCATCTGAAAACTTTCCGCGACGGCTGGCGGACTTTGCGTTTTTTTCTGATGTACAGCCCGCGCTGGCTGTTTCTCGTGCCGGGATTTTTGCTGATTCTTCTTGGCGCGGTCGGTTATTTTGTCGGTTTGACGGGAGCTTCGATAGGGCGCGTGACTTTCGGTTTGCACACGGTTTTGTTCGGCAGTCTGGCGATTTTGTGCGGCTATCAATCAATCTTGTTTGCCATTTTCACCAAAACTTTCGCTATCAGCGAAGCACTGATGCCGGAAGACCCGCGATTAAACAGGTTTTTTGAGATCGCCAATCTCGAACGCGGTTTGATTCTGGCGGGAGGGGTTTTGTTGATCGGCTTGATTTTGCTGCTGATCGCCGTCAATCAATGGCGTTTAGCCGGTTTCGGCGTTTTGGATTATGCTTATACGATGAGTTTTGTCATTCCAGGCTCGACGCTCGTCGCGCTGGGTTTTCAAACGATTCTTTCGGGATTTTTCGTGAGTATTTTGGGGATGAAGCGGAAATGAGATTAACAGAACTGCGCAATACCTCGGAACTGACCGGCGAACAGATTCAAAATTTCTGGGAAGAAGCCTATACCAGATTTGAAACGCCGGAGCAGGAAATCCGTAAATTTATCAATCGGCTTAACGCTCTCGGACAAGCCGAATGGCGGCGCGACGCGCAGATTGTTGATATTTTTAGCGGGCGCTGCAACGGAATCAGGGCTTTGGAGCAGCTCGGATTTACAAATTTGGAAGGCGTGGACATTTCGCCGAATCTGCTTTCGCAATACGACGGGACAGCCCGACTTTACACAGCGGATTGCCGCGAATTGCCGTTTTCGGACGAAAGCCGCGACATAATTATCGTTCAGGGCGGACTTCATCATTTGCCCGAATTGCCGCAGGATTTGGATCGAACTTTAGGAGAAGTCCGGCGCGTTTTGCGCCCCGACGGGCGATTTGTGATGGTTGAGCCGTGGCTGACTCCTTTTTTGCAATTGATTCATTTTTTGAGCGAGCGGAAAACAATTCGCGCCGTTTCAAATAAATTCGACGCTTTTGCTACAATGACGCATTACGAGCGTGACACTTATTTTCGCTGGCTCGGCAAATCCGGTGAAATTACGGCTTTATTAAAACGGCATTTTGACGAATTGTATCTGCGAAAAACATTTGGAAAATTGTTTTTCGTCGGAAAAAAGCGAACCGGTTAAGCAGCCGAGATTGGTTTTCCGAATTTGAAAACCAAGTCTTGAAACATAATGATTGAAACAACAAAAATAAACTTTTCGAAAGGAAAAACCGATTCGCGTTTCGCCTTTTTATCGGCAGCGCTGATTTTGATGATCGGCGTTCCGGCGGCAGCCGTTTTGTGGTTTTTGTCGGATGAGAGTTTTTGGCGCGGCGCGTCGAATATGTATTTGCTGCCGTGGATTGCCGCAACCGCGCTTGTCGTGCTTTCTCCGACGGCTTATTTGCTTTATTACAAAAAATTCGACCTTTTCCACCCGCTCGTTCACGCCGCTTGGGCTTACTGGTTTCCGGCTTTTGTCATCGGCGGTTTGGTGATCGCTTCCGGGTTTCTTTACCCGTATCAAATGCTGCTGATTGCCGACCCGGAAACTGACTTTAAGTGGACGTATATTTACATAATCCTCGGCTTTCTCGGATTGATCGCCGGCTACTCGCTTCCGTTCGGGAAACGCTGGGGCGCTTATTTCAGCCATAAATTGCCCGCCTGGGATTGGCAGCCGCGTCAGGTTTTGCTGCCGGCAGTCGTTTTTCTCGGCATCGGGTTGTTTTTCTATGTCAGCGCGTTTCTTTCGGGCGTTGTCGGTTTTAGTGTAATTGACGTTGCAGACGCTTTCGCTTCCTTAAATTATATGCTCTCGCTGCTCTCGCTCGAAGCGGGATTTCTGGTCGCGATGTATGTTTTTAAATCCAAAAGAATTACGCCGCTGCATCTGCTCGCGTTTCTCGTCATCGGAATTATCGTCGTTTCCCGTTTGAGTCTCGGCGGCAACCGCGGAACTTTGCTGATGATTGTTTGTTTGCTGGCAATGGCTTTTGTTTATTCGGGCAGAAAAATAAAGCTTATGCACGGAGCATTCTTTGGCGTGGTCGCAATTTTAGCCGTACTCGGCGGAATGATTTACGGCACGACGTTTCGCAATCTGAAAGGAGCCGAAGAGCGCACCGGAATAGACGAGCAGCTTAAAATCGTCGAGCAAACTTATGACGCGATTACAACCCAAAAATCAGGCAAGGTTTTGGATGAAGCGTTTTACAATCTCGGAGAGAGAATTGACGGTGTCAGCTCGGTCGCGGTCGTCGTTTCAAATTATGAAAGACTAAAACCTTTTGAAAGCGCGCACGGAATTGAAAACAATATCATCACCGAATTGTGGACGATGTTTATTCCGCGTTTTCTGTGGGCGAACAAACCTTTGATTTATGACGCGCGCGCGTACAGCGATTTATATTTTAATTTCAGCGGAAACTCTTACGCGATGACGCCGATTTCCGATTTGCTCAGAAATTTCGGACCCGTCGGAGTTCCGCTCGGATTAATGATCGTCGGTTTTTATCTGCGGTTTGTTTATGCGCTGCTGATTGAAGATCAAACGGTCACCATCGGACGTGCGACCGCTTATTATATGTTCGTCGCCGGTCTTAACTACGAGGGTTATTACACGATGGTAATCCTCTACGGCTGGCGCATTTTGTTGATTGTCGGCATTACTTTCATCATCACGGATTTCTTTTTAATCCGCAAAAAAAGCTTGTAATTTGCCGAAATGGAAACAATTGTATTCACCAACGGTTGTTTTGACATCCTGCACGCCGGTCACGTTGATTTGCTGACAAGAGCGCGCTCACTGGGAACAAAACTGATTGTCGGCATCAATTCAGATAACAGCGTCCGCCAAATCAAAGGCGCGTCGCGCCCTTTTGTCACTGAGGCGGGAAGAGCCGCAGTTCTGCGCGGTTTACGTGCGGTTGACGAAGTTGTAATTTTCGACGAGCCGACGCCGCAGCGAATAATTGAAGAAATCAAACCCGGCGTTTTGGTCAAAGGCGGCGACTGGAAACCGGAAGAAATCGTCGGATCGGATTTTGTGCTCGCGAGAGGCGGCAAAGTTTACTCACTGCCTTTGTTAGACGGCTTTTCTACAACGGCGATCAGCGAAAAAATCATTAGGGAAACAAATCAGTCCGAACCCAAAGCTGCGGAAACATCTTTGCAATCAAACGAGGCAAACATCGAAATTGTGCGGCATTCATTATCAGCCCACAAAGCGGTTTTCGATTTGTTGCTTGAAAACGAAATTCCGGCAATCGTTCGCACAGCCGAAATGATTGCGGCGGCTCTAAAATCCGGAAATAAAATTTTGCTTTGCGGAAACGGCGGTAGCGCGGCGGACGCGCAGCATATTGCGGCGGAGTTTGTCGGGCGTTTTGAAAAAGAACGAAAAGGATTTCCCGCAATTGCTTTGACAACGGATACTTCCGCGCTCACGGCTCTCAGTAATGATTACGGTTTCGATAACGTTTTTGCCAGACAGGTCGAAGCATTTGCAAGGATGGGCGATGTTCTCATCGGAATCAGCACCAGCGGAAATTCTCCGAACGTTATAGCCGCGATTATGACTGCTCGAAATATCGGCTGTGCGACAATCTGTTTAACCGGAGCGAATGGTAAAAAACTTGCAGGGCTTTGCGATGCCGCAGTCATAGTTCCTTCGGAACGCACTTCACGGATTCAGGAAGGACATTCGGCAATCGGGCATTTGTGGTGCGAAATTGCGGATAATATTTTAATCTCTTAAATTTTTATATCAATTACGAAGTGAATAAAAAGGCTTTAATAACAGGAATTACGGGACAAGACGGAAGCTATTTAGCGGAACATCTTCTTGATTTAGGATACGAAGTTCACGGACTCGTGCGGCGCGTGGCATTGGAAGACCCTGAACGGAGATTTACGCGGATCAAACATCTTCTCGACAGAGTGACGCTTCACCCTGCGAGCTTGGAGAGCTATCCGAGCATTTTTCACGTTGTCAGCAAATATGATTTTGACGAATGTTATCATCTGGCGGCTCAGAGCTTTGTCGCCGAAAGTTTTGCCGACGGATTTTCGACAATGAACACGAATATCAACGGCACGCATTATATGTTAGCCGCGCTGCGCGAGCTGCGCCCGAAATGTCGTTTTTATTTTGCCGGTTCAAGCGAAATGTTTGGCAAAGCGCAGGAAATACCACAGCGCGAAGCCACGCCGTTTCATCCGCGCTCGCCCTACGGCATCAGCAAAGTCGCTGGTTTCGATTTGACGAGAAACTATCGCGAAGCATACGAAATGTTTTGCTGTAGCGGAATTCTTTTTAATCATGAGGGACCGCGTCGCGGAGTGGAATTTGTAACCAGAAAAATTACGACCGGAGTCGCGCGGATTAAATTAGGAATGGCGGGGGAATTACGTTTGGGAAATCTCGAAGCCAAACGCGATTGGGGACACGCGGCAGATTACGTTACCGCAATGCATTTGATGTTACAGCAGCCCGAACCGGACGATTATGTGGTCGCGTCCGGTGAAACTCATTCCGTGCGCGAATTTTGCGAGCTGGCTTTCGGTTGTGCCGAGCTTGATTATCAAAAATACGTTCGCATTGACGAACAGTATTATCGCCCGGCGGAAGTTGATTTGCTTATCGGGGATTCGACAAAAGCTCGGAACGTGCTCGGCTGGAAACCAAAATACACTTTTGAAGAATTGGTTAAAGAAATGGTCGAATCCGATTTGGAATCAATCGGCGCGGGACTGAATAAATAGTTTTTGTTGATGAAAGATTGGCGAAAGGTTTTCGAAAAATTTGCCGACGTTCGAGTTTTGATAATCGGCGACGTTATGCTCGACCGCTATTGGTGGGGAACCGTCTCGCGCATTTCGCCCGAAGCTCCCGTTCCGGTCGTTAAGCTGGAGAAAACCGAACTCAAAGCGGGCGGCGCGGCAAACGTGGCGGCAAACATTTCGAGCCTCGGCGCAACTAGCCTGCTCGTCGGCGTTACGGGCGAAGATGAATGCGGACGAGCTTTGCCGCAAATTTTGGAGCGGCACAACGTAGCTGCAAAACATTTAATATCTTTCTTGAACCGTCCGACGACGACAAAAACCAGAATTGTAGCGCACAATCAGCACGTTGTCAGGATTGACGAAGAGCAGGCTGCGCCTCTCGACGCCAAACAAGCGCAAATTGTCCGGCAAGCCGCCGATAAGCTTATGCCCGAAGCCGATGTCGTCGTTTTGTCGGATTACGCCAAAGGTTGTTTGTGCGATTCGGTTCTTTCCAACGTAATCGAAACGGCGCGAAAATTGAAAAAGATTGTTCTGGTTGATCCTAAAGGCAAAAACTACGAGAAATACAAAGGCGCGACTTTGCTGACGCCGAACAAATCGGAAGCCGCCGCCGCATCCGGCGTTGATATAACGGACGAGCGAACAATCATCGAAGCCGGAAACCGTCTGCTCGAAAATCTGCAAATAGAATCTCTTCTTATCACGCTTGGCGAAGAGGGAATGCGTCTTTTCGAGAAAGGAAAGGATTCAAGACATTTTCCGGCGATGGCGCGGGCGGTTTACGACGTGACGGGCGCCGGCGATACTGTAATTGCCGCAATGGCTGTTGCGCTCGGCGCTTCGCTTGAGATGCCCGAAGCGGTGAAAATGGCAAACGCGGCGGCAGGCTTAGCGGTTGAAGAGCTTGGAACGACTCCGGTTTTCGCGGCGGATTTAGCAAAAGCGCTGGAAAACGAAACGGGGGATAACGGTGAAAAATGAGAAAAAACAGGATTGCCGTTCTCGTTCCTGATTTATCGGTTCCGACAGGAATTTCGGTTGTAGCTAAATTTTTGTACGACGTTATAAACGATTCCGGTAAATACCAAGCCGATTTGATTTCGCTGGCTACATCCGCAACCGACGGGGACAGCGTGAGACTCATTAAGCCTTCGAGCTGGTCGCGCGGCGTTAGCGTATCAAATCAGCAATATGAAGGCGCTGCGTATCGCCACGTCGGCGCAAATCTAACCGAAGTCGAGTTTCAACGTTATCGTCCGCGCAAAGCATTAAACAGCGTATTGCGCGAATATGATCTTGTTCAGGTTGTGGCGGGCAGCGCTCCCTGGCTGCTGGCGGCTAAGGATTTTGGCGGGCGCGTTGCGCTGAGTGTTTTTTCAAAGTCAAAAGTCGAGCGCGAGTCAATGATCCGGCGAGCTACACAACCCAGGAAAACCTGGTTAAAGCTGATGACGCAAATCAACGCCGGATTGGAACAAAAAGCGTTTCAGAGAGCTGACACAATTTTTGTAAACAACATTTGGCTTAAAGAAGAGCTGGAAAAAACTTTTTCCGATAAAACCGTTTTTGCCCCGCCCGGAATTGATACTGATTTTTTTACGCCCGCCGCCGATAAAACCGAAGATTATATTTTATCCGTCGGGCGTTTCGCAGACCCGCGCAAAAACGTGCGGTTGCTTTTTCACGCATACAAGATTTTAAATGAACGCTTTTCCGAAATGCCAAAGCTGGTTTTGGCGGGACAAACCGCGCCAACGGAAGAAGATATGGCGGAAGCGCGGCGGCTGGGAATTGTTGATAAAGTAGAAATTTTAACCTCTGTTTCCAAAGAGAGTCTGCGCGAGCTTTATCAAAACGCCGCACTTTTTCTGCTGTCTTCGGACGAAGAAGGCTTCGGGCTGATAATTGCCGAAGCAATGGCTTGCGGTTTGGCGGTCGTTGCGACAAAGTGCGGCGGACCGGAAGTTTTAATTTTGGAAAACGAAACAGGTTTTTTAACGCCCGTCGGTGACGCCGAGGCTCTTGCCGATAAAATCTCGCTTCTTTTAACAGACGCGAATTTGCGGGAAAAATTCGGCGCGGCGGGGCGTAAACGCGCGGCGGAAAACTTTTCGCACTCTGCGACGGGAAAAATTTATCTCGAAAATTACGAGCGTTTGTTGAGTTTGTGAAGGAAAGAAAGCCGAAAATTCTGATTTTGTCCGATTTTTATTTGCCCGGTTTTAAAAGCGGCGCTTTGAGAACAATTGCAAATATGGTCGAGCGAATGTCGGATGAATTCGATTTTTGGATTCTGACCGGAAACCGCGACAGCGACGGCGACGAGAGCAGTTTTGCCGATGTTCGATTAAATCAATGGCAGCCGGTCGGCAAAGCGACGGTTTTTTACGCCGCGCCCGATCAGCTAAATTTAAAAAATATCGGCAAAATCGTTGCGGGAGCCGCGCCGGATGCGGTTTATTTGAACAGTTTTTTTTCGGCGCTGACGGTTAAATTTCTATTTTTGCGGCGGCTCGGCAAAATTGGCAAACTTCCAATAGTGTTGGCGCCGGAAGGCGAATTTTCAAAAGGGGCAATCGCTTTAAAAGCGCGTAAAAAAAAGCCGTTTCTGGCTCTGGCTCTGCCGTTTGGATTGTATGACAATTTAATCTGGAAAGCGGTTAGCAGTGATGAAAAAGAAGACATCGTAAGAGAAATCGGCGAGCGGGGTGAAATTTTAATCGCCGCCAATATGCAGCCGCGAACAATTCTCGAAAATTTTAAAATTGAATCTAAACCGCCGAAAAAAAGCGGCGACGCGCGATTTGTTTTTTTGTCTCGGGTCAGCCCGAAGAAAAATTTGAAATTTGCTTTAGAGCTTTTGAAAACCGTTTCCGGGTGTGCGACATTCGACATTTACGGTTCAATCGAGGATGAAAAATATTGGGCGGAATGCGAAAAGCTGATTGAAAGGCTGCCGGAAACAGTTAAAGTAAATTTTCAAGGAGCGGTTTCATACGAACAGGTTGCGGAAACTTTCGGGCAGCATCATTTTTTTCTTTTTCCGACTCTCGGCGAAAATTTCGGTCACGTCGTGATTGAATCTTTAGCCGCCGGAACGCCCGTTGTTTTGAGCGACCAGACGCCCTGGCGCAATCTGGAAAAAGAAAACATCGGTTGGGATTTGCGGCTTGAAGAAATCTCGATTTGGCGAAATGTTATGCAGAGATGCGTGGAAATGCCGGAAACGGAATTTTACGAAATGGCTGATTCGGCACGCAGTTTTGCAGTTAATTGGTTGGCGGCGCCGGAAATCGAAACGGCAAATCGGCAGGTTTTGAGGAGCGCGGTTGAAATCTCGAAAGTTAAAAAATAGCTTAAACTGTCGGCGCTTCGACGCTTCGAGCTTTACTGGAAGAAAACAGATTGAAGTTTTAATTATAAATGTGTTTCGGCTTTATATTATAGTCGGAAGAAATAAAATCATTTTATGAAAGTATTGACGATTTTCGGAACGAGACCCGAAATTATTCGACTAAGTTTGGTGATGAGTCTGCTCGATCAACACTCGCAGCATATTACGGTTCACACCGGGCAGAATTACGACGAAAGTCTGAGCGACGTTTTTTTGCGCGATTTGCAGGTTCGCACGCCCGATTATCATCTCGGCGTTCGTTCGGCGAGCTTTGGCGAACAAGTCGGACTGATTCTGTCCAAAACAGACGAGATTTTGGAAAAGGAAAAGCCGGAAAAAATTTTGATTCTAGGCGATACGAACAGCGCCCTGACGGCGATTGTCGCCGCGCGGCGCGGGATTCCGGTTTTTCATATGGAAGCCGGTAATCGCTGCTACGACGACCGCGTGCCGGAGGAGGTAAACCGGCGGATAATTGATCATTCAAGCCGGTTTTTGCTGCCTTACACCGAGCGCAGCAAGGAAAATCTCGTCCGCGAGGGAATCGAGCGCGACCGCATTTTTATTACGGGAAATCCGATTAACGAAGTTCTTTTGAATTTTAACGAGCAAATCGAATCTTCAGCGGCGATGGAAAATCTCGGCGTCGGCAAATACGAATATTTTCTGGTCACGCTGCATCGCTCGGAAAACGTTGATTTACCGGAGCGTCTGGAAAAAATTCTGCGTGGTTTTCAGCTAGTCGCGGAAAAATTCGACAAGCCGATGCTGGTCAGTCTGCATCCGCGAACGGCGAGCAAATTGGAACAATTCGGGATAAAACCGAACACGGATAAAATCAAGCTCTTAAATCCGCTCGGATTTTTCGATTTCGTCAAATTGGAGAAAAACGCGCTCGCGGTTTTAACCGACAGCGGTACGGTGCAGGAAGAATGCTCGATTTTCGGCGTTCCGAATGTGACCGTGCGCGATGTGACCGAGCGACCGGAAACAATCGAAGCGGGGAGCAATATTTTGAGCGGAGCCGATTCGGAGCAAATTTTAAAAGCAGTCGAAATCGCCGTTTCGCAGCCCGCCAACTGGATTGCGCCGCGCGAATATACGGCGGAATCGGTTTCGCAAACGGTTCTTAAAATTATTTTGGGCTATAACAGCGTGCGGAAACATTTTTCATAGACCGATTAAATTGGTAACAAATGCGGCTTTGTAGTATAACTATGTGTCTGTTTCAGCAATTCAAAAATGCGCGTCCTGATTTTCTCGCAATATTATTATCCTGAGCCGATTCCGAAACCTCACGAATTGGCTGAGAAATTAGCCGATGACGGTCACGAAGTCTGCGTATTGACCGGGTATCCGCATTATCCGACCGGAACGCTCACCAAAGGATACAAGCTCGGTTTGATGATGCGCGAAAAAATCGGAAAAATTCCGGTTCTCCGGCTTTTTGAAATGCCTTACCACAGCACCAAGCCATTTTTGAGAATGGTGAATTACCTGTCTTTTATGGTCAGCGCGCCGCTCGGCGCTTTTTTCACGCCAAAGGTTGATGTGATGTATGTCTGGCATCCGCCGTTGACAATCGGTTTGGCAGCGTGGTTAATCTCAAAAATCAAGCGCGTTCCTTTTATTTACGACGTACAGGATATTTGGGGGCATTTCACGGTTTTGTCGGGGATGGTCAAGGAAGGCAGCCTGACGATTAAAATAATTCGCAGGCTGGAAAAATGGGTTTGCAGCCAAGCCGATCATTTGATTGTTCAGACCGAAGCGGGACGCGATTATTTCGTCGAGCGCGGAGTTAAAGAAGAGCGAATTGCAATTTTGCCGCATTGGATTGACGAACAGATGTTTGCCGAAGCCGGGAACGCCGAGCGCGAACGCCTCAGGCAGGAAATGAACTGGCAGGACGAGTTTATCGTTTTATTCGCCGGAAACTTGGGAATCGTTCAGGGGTTGGATTCGGTCGTCGAGGCTGCGAGACGCATTCCGAACGGAAAAGCAAGAATCGTTTTCGTCGGCGACGGAACCGATAAGCCGCGGCTGGAAAGAATAGCCGAAGAATTGAAAGTCGGCGACAAATTGCAATTCGTTGACCGCCAGCCAATTGAGCGAATGCCGGCGTTTATGGCAGCGGCGGACGCGCTTTTAATAAATTTAAAGAAAAGCGAGTTTACAAAGTTCGTGATTCCTTCAAAAACCGTCGCTTATCTGGCGAGCGGAAAACCGATTTTAATGTCGGCGGGCGGCGCGTCGGAAGATTTAATCAAAGAAGCAGGCGCAGGTTTGACGGTCGAGCCGGACGATTCGGAAAAATTGGCGGAAGCGATTGACGAAATGTGCCGAATGTCGAAAGAAGAGCTAAGCAAGCTCGGAACGAACGGCAGAGATTTCTTATTAAAATATCTGAGCAAAAATAAGGTAATCGGAGAATACGAAAATTTGATCAAAACGGTCGCCGAAAATCGCCGGAGAAAAAGCTGAAACTAAGACTCGCGTTTGAGCCGTGAAAAGTTGTTTAATGAAAAAGACGATTGACGCGGCGAGATAAAAATGTTAGTTTTTCGGCAACAGACCGAAATTTATGTTATTTTTACGGTTTGAAGCGTTGTCGGGATAAAATAATCAGACGGTAATGCAATTTATCGTGAATCAAGATTTACCGTTTGGTTTTGCTTTCAGCTCATACGGAGTTTCAATCGAGATTCGCACAAACGGACTCGAATTATTAACCGAAATTGAAAATTTACTGCCGCCCGCAAGCTGCATCCTCTCAAGAGAAAAACCGATTGATTTTTTATTTGAGGTAATTTGGGACGATGAAAGAGAACGAATCAGCGAATTTTATCGCAATTCGGAGCAGCAGACTTGCGACGGCGATTACTCACAATCGCTGCATTTAATCGAAATTGCTTTGCGATTGACAGTCGCAGAATTTTCGCCGCATCTGGTTTTCGTTCACGCCGGAGCGGTCGCATTTGAAGATTCGGCTGTAATCGTTCCCGGAAGAAGCCGCGCAGGGAAAACGACGTTGACTGCGGCTTTGGTTCGGGACGGGGCTGTTTATTATTCGGACGAGTATGCGATCTTTGACGAATTCGGTTTTTTGCATCCGTTTCCAAAGCCGCTTTCCGTAAGAGAGCCTTGGGCGTTTGGCAAACAGATTGATCAATCGGTAGAAACGTTCGGCGGGCGGCAGGGAGCAAAGCCGATTAAAGCGAGAGCAATCGTTGTGACCGAATATGAAAAGGATGCACGCTGGCAGCCGGAGCGATTGAGCAGGGGAGAAGGCGTTTTAGAACTGCTGGCAAACACGGTTTCGGCGCGGACGAATCCTCGGCTGGCATTAAAAATCTTGCCTCGCGCCGTAGAAAATGCTTTAATTTTGAAAGGTAAAAGAGGAGACGCCGAAGCGGTTTCCAAAGAAATTAAAAAAGTTTTGACGAAAAACGCGATTTTCGCTTGAAAAAGTTCGATAAATAAACTAAAAACTATACTGCTTTTGATTGTTTGAGGAGGAAAAGAATGCAAAATTTACAAAAACCGGTTGCTCGACACGAAGGACTGGTCGTTCAGGAAATGCCCGACGAAGTGTTGGTTTACGATTTAAACACAAATAAGGCTCACTGTTTAAATAAATCTGCCGCCGCTGTGTGGAAAAATTGTGACGGCAGCAATTCAATTTCTGATATTGCCGCAATTCTAAAAAATGAATTTAAAACACCCGTCAGCGATGATTTTGTCTGGCTGGCAATTGACCAGCTCGGCAAAGATGAATTGCTCGAGCAAAAAATAACCGCGCCCGCCAACGGTTTAACGCGCCGCGAAGCTATGCGCCGCGTTGCCCTGGCTTCATTGGTCGCCCTGCCGGTTGTCGCTTCTTTAACGGCGCCGACTGCGGCACAAGCGGCTAGCGTTTGCCAAAACACTGGCGCTGCTTGTTCTTGTACGCAAGCTAATAACAGTGGATTCACTGCAAGCTGTTCATCATTGGGAGGAGCGGTTACAGGTTGTACCGGTGCTTGCGATTGCTCTGTTCCGGGCGGAACCCCCGCAAATACGGCTGCGGGTCAATGTGTCCAAGCCTAATTGGAATTAAATTCTAAACAGCGTATGTTGTAAACGAATGCGCTGTTTTTATGAGTAACGGTTCGCAGCAGGAAAACTTATTTCAATTGATGACGAAGGTGCAGGCGGAAAGAATCCGCCGCGCCTTCGTTTTTTTTCGCGAACACGAAATCGAGCCGATTCTGGTCAAAGGCTGGGCGATTGCCCGGTTTTATCCGAATCCGCACGAGCGTTTTTCCGCCGACGTTGATTTGGCGGTTAATCCCGATGTTTTTCCGACAGCGCTCGAATTAAAAAAACGTCATTTGATCGGCAAATTGCCAATTGACCTTCATTGCGGTTTGGGACAGTTCGACAGCCTTTCATTTGAAAACTTGTTTGAAAATTCCCGGCTCGTTGATTTTAATGACACTAAAGTCCGAGTTTTGCGCCACGAAGACCATTTGCGTTTATTGGCGGTTCACTGGCTGCGCGACGGCGGTATTTTCAAACAAAGATTGTGGGACATACATTATGGCGTGAAAAACCGCCCGGCGAATTTCGATTGGGAAAGATTTTTAGAAACAAACGGCGAAAAGCGGCGCAAATGGATTGTCGGGGCAATTGCCGTCGCTCATCGCTACACCGATCTGAATGTTGAAGACACGCCGATAGCCGAAGAAGTAAAAAATCCCCGGCTGATTCCGAAATGGATGCTGCGAACGCTGGAAAAAGAATGGAACGATCCGGTTAAATTTATGCCGCTCGAACAAGTGATGGACGACCGACGAGAAGTATGGCGGCAGTTAAAAAAAAGATTTCCGCCCAACCCTTTGGTCGCTTCGCTTTACGCAAATGCGCCTTTAAACGATTTTCCCCGGCTGCCTTATCAAATTATTAATATTTTCCAGCGGTTGATGCCTTCAATCAATCGAACGAAATGGCAGCTTCAATCGAAATTAAAGTAATAAAAATATTTGACCTATTTTCTCCGAGTGAGATAATGATGCCAGATTATTCTGGTGGCGACTGCGCGCAGCGGTTTCCAAATTTCGCCGATTAATTCAAGCTCATTCGAGTTCGGGCGCTGTTCGAGATTTTTTACTTCCTGCGCGCCCACGATTAAGCCTAAATCTCCGACCGGAAAAGCGTCCGCCCGTCCCAAACACATCAGCAAATAAACATCGGCAGTCCAACGCCCGATGCCTTTGAGCCTGGTTAATTCTTTTTTTACGGCATCATCGGATAAATTCTCTAAAGCCGTTAAATCCAAATCTCCGGCTGCGATTGCCGCCGCCAGATTTCGAGTGTAGATAATTTTCTGACGACTGAAACCGCACAATTTTAATTCATCATCTGAAAGCAGCAAAAAAGATTCGGGCGTAAAATCCTCGCCAATTGCTCGTTTTAATTTTTCGTAAGCCGCGCGCGCCGAAGCGAGCGAGACTTGTTGTTCGAGAACGATGTGAACGAGCGTCGGAAAACCCGCGGGTCGAATCCAAATCGGCGGCTCGCCGAAATTTTCGACCACGTTTCGCAAATCCCGGTCGCGGTCGCATAAAGTTCGGATAAAATCTTGATAATTATCTTCGGTGACAATCAGAATTTCGTTTTGCATTTCTATTTACGATTTTAGCCAAAAAATGCAAAAATAATCCGCAATGAGCGAAAAAGAAAAAAAGAAAAAAGCCGAAGAAATAGAAAAGGCTCTGCGAAAAATGCGCGAGTTCAGCCGTAGAAAGGAGAAATTCGTTGCCGCTATTCGAAAAAGTCAGAGTTGAGATTTACGTTCCCGACCGCGCCGAAGCCAATTACCAAAATCTGCTAGACGCTTTCGCAGACGAATTTACCGAAGCTTTCGGCGGCGCGACCGTGCTGCGGGGATTCGAGGGAAGATTTTTGTCCGCTTCGGGCGAAAAAGAAATTGAGAAAATGAATCTGGTTTACACCGATCTGCCTTTGAATTTGTCGGAATACCAAAATGAAATCGCTGTTTATCTCGATGAAATCAAAGAAGCAGCGCACGAAGTTTTAAATGAAGAATCAATCTTAGTAACGGCGCGAACAATTTTTCACGCCGGAAACTAATTCCAAAAACCGGCTTTAAGGAAATTAATCTTTTAAAACTTTAATTCGATTCGGCGGCATCCCGACCAGACAAACATCGCCGACGTTTAAACCGATCAAGCGAATAACAAGCGCTTCGAGCTTTAATCCGTCGGCATCGAGCCGGATTCGAGTCGTCGCCCCGAAATGATTGATTTCAATAATCTCGGCTTTTAATAAATTATCTTCGGGGAATGCCGCGCCGAATGTGAGAATCAGATTTTCCGGGCGAATCATTAAAGTGACGATTTGGTTGATTGCGCCGAGCCTTTGTTTTTCGACGTTATCAACAAACAAGCGATGATCGCCTTCGAGGGTTTGAAATTCGGATAAAGCCTCTTTGTTTGAATTAAGCCGCGCCGCTCGAATCAAATTGTTTCTCCCGACGAATGCGGCGACAGCCGCGGTTTCGGGTTGAGCGTAAATTTCGATTGGCGTGCCGGTTTGCAGAATTTCTCCATTTTCGAGTACGGCGGCGCGGTCGCAAAAGGCAAATGCCTCCTCCTGATTTTGACTTGCGTAAATGACGGTAGTATTTGATTCTTTAATCCAGTTCTTCAATGCTTCGAGCGTTTTTTCCCGAAGCCCCGGATCAAGATTTGTGAACGGTGCATCAAGCACCAAAAGCTGCGGCTCGGAGGCAATTGTCAGCGCCAGCGCGACAAGCTGGTTTTGTCCGCCTGACAATTCGCCTGCACGGCGCGATTCGAAATCGGAGAGTTCAAATAAATTTAAAACCTCGGCTGTTTTTTGTTTGATTTCATCTTTTGAAATTTTGCGAGCTTTTAGATTGAGAGCAATATTTTCCCGGACGGTTGAGCGCGGCGATAAATTGTCGCTTTGAAAAATTGTGCCGAATCCGCGCTTTTCCGGCGCGAGCCGAGTTATTTCGGTGCCGCCGATTGAAATTGTTCCCGAATTCGGCGCTTCCAATCCGGCAATTAACCGCAGCAGAGTTGATTTTCCAGAACCCGATGCGCCGAGAAGCCCGAAAATCTCGCCTTGTTCGATTTCGAGCGAAACGTCGCGGATAATCCATAAATCTCCGGCGCGTTTCGATAAATTTTCAAGTTTTAAAAAGGGCATAAAGCAAAATCAAAGAAGAAATTTAAAATCCTGCAACTAACCGTTTCGCAGCGGCGTGTAAATCAAAAAGCTGCGCCGAGCAGGTTTCGCCGGAAAGCTTGATCGGTAAACTTACAGAACTGAAAATGAATTTGATTGTTTCCAACATCAAATAAAAAAGATAGCATAGCGCGTGCGGCAAATGTTCGTTATAAAATTTGCATCTGAAAAGATGTTTGGAGGCAAGTTTCGGATGGAAGACGAGAAAAAAAAGAGTTTAACCAGAAAAGTTGCGAGAGCGGGCGGCTGGCAGGTCGCCAAGCGTTTGATTAAGCCTCTGCCTTTTGTTGGAACGGCTTTAGCCATCGGTTTAACCGGCTATAGCATCAAGAAAAAAGGATGGATCAGAGGCATTGCTCACTCGGCTTTGGATGCGACGCCAATCGTCGGAACCGCGAAAAATGTCGTCGAGCTTTTTACCGGCGATATAATCCCGGATAAGCCGGACGAAGAGAGGAAAAAACGATGAAAATTTTTTCGGGGATTTTAACTTTAATAATTTTGTTCGGAGCTTTTGTTTTTGCCGCCGACGCTCAAACGCAACGCCGGAAAAAAACAACCCGCCGCGCAAATAATACGACGATTCGACCGCCGTTGAATAATTCGGCGCAGATTATTGAGCCGGAAATCGTCAGCACGGCTGAAGAAATCGAAAATCAGGAAAACGGCGGGAAAATGATCGTCAATCCTTCGCCCGGAAGACGCGAAACCGGAAACGGAAAACAAACCGCTGCGCCAAACGCGAATCAATCAAACGCTTCGCGGAGCAGCGCGGCTTTGCAGCGTGAAGTAAATACGCTGCGTCAGCAGGTAAAAGAGCTGCGCGAAAAAAGCGGCGTCGAAGATTTGGAAAAGCTCAGCGTCGCAGAAGAGCGCGCGGATAATTTCCGGCGAAAATTGGAAGAGACACTCGCGCGCGAATCGGATTTAAACGCCAAAATGCAGCAGCTCGAATATCAGGCGAGACCCGAAGCGATTCAACTCGAAACAGCGGTTATCGGTTCGACGCGCCCGGAAGAGGTGCGCGAAACGCGCCGCAAAATGCTTGAAGCGGAGAAAACGCGTTTGCGCGAGCAAATCAATCAAGTGCAAATCACACGCGCCAGACTCGAAACAGCGATTGCCAACGCCGACTCGCTCGTGGAAAAATTACGCGCTCGCGTCGAAGCCGACATCTACGTTACAGATTCGAAAACGATTAAATCAAAAGATGCCGTGCAAAAGCAGCCGGAAACAACCGAACCAAATGACGACGAAGATTCAAATCCGCCTTTTTAAAATTAATTTTACCTTTCGCATTAAGATTTAACGCGGTTCCTGATGAGATGCTTTAGCAGTTTTACTTTAAGAGTCGGATTTCCGACTCTTAAAGTTTTTTGTGAAAGAATCAAAGCGGAATATTGCCGTGTTTTTTCGGCGGATTGGCATCTTTTTTATTTTGCAAAAGAGTGAGCGCGCGGATTAACTTCGGTCTAGTGAAAGCCGGTTCGATCACCTCGTCAACAAAACCGCGCTCGGCGGCGATGTACGGATTGGCGAATTTATCTTCAAACTCGGCGATTTTCCCTTTTCTAAAATCTTCGCCGTTTTCGGCAATTTCTTTTCTGAGCAAAACCCCAACCGCCCCTTCCGCGCCCATCACGGCGATTTCCGCCGTCGGGTAAGCGAAATTGATGTCCGTTCGAATATGCTTCGACGCCATCACGCAATACGCTCCGCCATAGGCTTTGCGCGTGATGACCGTAATTTTCGGAACGGTTGCTTCGGCGAAAGCGTAAAGCAGCTTCGCGCCGTGGCGGATAATTCCGAAATGCTCTTGGTTTACGCCGGGAAGAAAGCCGGGAACGTCTTCAAAAGTAATCAGAGGAATGTTGAAACAATCGCAGAAGCGAACGAAACGCGCAGCTTTGACCGATGCGTCAATGTCGAGGACGCCGGCTAAAAACGCCGGTTGATTTGCAACGATGCCCACGGAAAAACCGCCCAAACGCGCAAAACCGATGACGATGTTCGGGGCGTAATGCGTTTGGACTTCAAAAAAATAATTGTCGTCAACAACGGTATTAATAATGTCGCGAATGTCGTAAGGCTGATTCGATAATTCGGGAACTAGTTCATTTAATTTCGCGTCGGTTCGATTTGCCGGGTCGGCGGTCGGGACAAACGGCGCGTCTTCCATATTGTTTGAGGGAATGAAAGACAGCAATTCGCGCGTCAAACGCAAGCAATGCTCGTCGTTGTCGGCGGCGAAATGCGCTACGCCCGATTTTTGATTGTGCGTCATCGCTCCCCCCAGCTCGTCTTTGGTGACATCTTCGTGCGTCACGGTTTTTATCACGTCCGGTCCCGTAATAAACATATACGAAGTGTCTTTGACCATGATGTTGAAATCCGTGATTGCCGGAGAATAAACCGCGCCGCCCGCGCACGGACCCATAATGCAGGAAATCTGCGGTATCACGCCCGAAGCCAGGGTGTTTCGCAGAAAAATATCGGCATAACCGCCCAGAGAGACGACGCCTTCCTGAATCCGCGCGCCGCCGGAATCGTTTAAGCCGATTAAAGGAGCGCCGGTTTTCATCGCCATATCCATTATCTTGCAGATTTTTTCGGCGAAGGTTTCCGATAAAGAGCCGCCGAATATCGTAAAATCCTGCGCGAAAACGAAAACGGGGCGCCCATCAACCAATCCGTGCCCGGTGATTACGCCGTCGCCCAAAAATTTTTGTTTTTCGAGTCCGAAATCATGCGAGCGATGAACGACGAATTTGTCGAATTCTTCAAATGTGCCTTCATCAAGAAAGAATTCGATACGTTCGCGAGCGGTCAATTTTCCCGATGCTCTTTGTTTTTCAAGTCTTTTTTCACCGCCGCCAAGCTCGGCTTCGCGGGATTTTTGTCGTAACAGTTCCAGTTTTGTCGTAGATTTTTGCTGCGGCGTCATAATTTTCAAAAATAATATTCCTGCGATTTTATAACGAAAAAGAAAAAAAGTAACAGTTTTAAACGACCAACCTGCGGCGCATAGAGCGCAAAGCCCATTCGGTAAAAATAAAAGCGACCGCGAGCAGATAAACAAACTCAAAAACGTGGCGTAGAGAAAAAGCGTTGTTCAAACAAGCCCGCGCCAAATCAATCGCGCTCGTAATCGGCAAAACGTAGGCGAACACCTGCAACCAGCCCGGCAGCATTTCAATCGGAAACCAGGCGCCGGTTACAAAAATCATCGAAAAAAAGGCGGCGAAAAAAATGTTGAAATGGTCAATCTCAAAAATTTTGGCGGTTGTACCCAGTGCCAGAGCGCCGAGGAAAAGCGAGCCGAGCAGCAACGGAACAAAAGCGAGCGGCGCGAGCAGGGAAGACGCCGCGCCGAAAGCCCAGATAATTATTAAAATAAAAACGCAGTCAATCGCCGCTTTGGTTACGCCCCACAAAATTTCGCCGAAAGCCAGCGATTCGACCGAAACCGGCGAAGCCAAAATCGCATCGTAAGTTGATTGATAAACCATCCGAAAATAAGCGCCGTAGGTCAATTCAAAAAGCGAGCGCATCAACACTGTGAAAGCCAAAACGCCAGCGCCTACGAACGAAAGATAACTCAAGCCTTCGACGGTGGAGGCAACCAGCGACCCGACGCCGAACCCGAATGCGAAAAACGTAAAAATCGGCTCGATAATCGGCGCCACCAATTCGGTTTTCCACAAACGCCGATAAACCAGCAGATTTCGTCGCCAGACCGCATAAACGTCGAGCCAGTCAAATTGTAAAAGCGCCAATCTCAAGATTTAAAGTCAAAAGGGAATAGCCTTTTTTCAATCAATCGAATTAATTCGCGCAAGCTCGCCTGCGCTTTTTCGATTGTTTCCGCCGGGTATTGATGTTTCTCCGCGTTTTCCTCGAACTCATCCAAATCTAAAATTTGATAACCGAAATCCGGCGCGACCAAAACGTCTATATCCAAATCAATGTAAGTCAAAACGTTTCCTCGTAATAAGGGCGGAAGATTAACGTTGCAATAAAAATTTCGCAGCTCACCTTCCGGCTGGTGAAATCGAAAAACATTGTACCAGCGATTTTTCCAATAAAATTCGTAAGAAATTGTATTGGGTCTGATAACGCCGAGAAGCGGATGTTTTATTTCATCCGGGAAAATACCGACAAACTCCCATAGCTCGTCGGTTTCGTCAATTAGAGAGCAATCCCAACTGCGATGAAGAGAACGGTCGTATTTAAGAGCCTCAACTCTGATTTTTCGATTTTTCATTAACAATAAGCTAGAAGAAACTTTTAAATTTGAACTATTAGACCGCAAATAGTTTTCAGCATTTCTAATTTTCCTTGTTTTCGGTCAACTGCAAAAAAACGTCTTCCAGATTTGAAGGGCGAACGATCATTTGCCGCGCATTGTAAAAAGACATTAAAGGCAGCAGCTTTTCAGCAGTTTCGGCAAAATATAAATGAGTCGAGCCGCGCGCGGCGGCGCGGACGCCGTTTACTGTCGAAAGCAAAGGAAAAGCGGCGGCTTCGCGCACTTCGAGCGCGTATTTCGACGCTTCCTTTTCGATTAACTCGCGCGGAACTCCTTCGGCGACAATGCTGCCCTGCGATAAAACCAAAAGGCGCTGACAGAGCTTTTCGGCTTCGTCCATATAATGAGTCGAAAGCAGGATCGTCAGATTTTCCTCGCGCCGCAGTTCTTCGAGCTTTTCCCAAATCTCCTGCCGTACATTAGGGTCAAGCCCGGTCGTCGGCTCGTCGAGCAGCAAAATCCGCGGGCGATGCAGCAGGGCGCGCGCGATCATCAGACGACGTTTCATTCCGCCGGATAATTCGTCAATCCTTGAATCGGAACGATTTCTGAGACGGATAAAATCGAGCAACTCGTCAATCCGATTTTCGGTTACGACGCTTTCCAAACGATAATAACCGGCATAAACCCGCAGATTTTCCCGAACGTTTAAATCCGGGTCAAGATTGTTTTCCTGCGGAACGACGCCAATCAGACGGCGAATCCGGCGGTCTTCGGTTTTAGCGTCAAAGCCTTCGATTCGTAATTCGCCGCTCGATAGCGGTGAACGACAGGCGATCATCCGCATCGTGGTTGATTTTCCGGCGCCGTTCGGACCGAGGAGTGCAAAGGTTTCTCCAGCCGAAACCGAAAACGATATGCCGTCCA
This sequence comes from Pyrinomonadaceae bacterium, assembly GCA_036388995.1. Taxonomy (GTDB): domain Bacteria; phylum Acidobacteriota; class Blastocatellia; order Pyrinomonadales; family Pyrinomonadaceae; genus JALZCH01. The sequence continues at coordinate 31,652 of DASVQU010000090.1, forward strand.
CGGCGCGGCGTTCACCGAAAAGCTTTGTCAGGTTTTCCGCTTCAATCGCTTTTGCTGCGGGCATTGATGTTAAAACAATAAAGGCACAGAGCTTATTCCTTTTATTTCACTCTCTCTGTGCCTTTATTAACCGTTGTAGCCGTAATCGCTATAACTTTAACCGCGTCCGCTTTTCTTCCAATCGGACAAAAATTGTTCGACGCCGGCATCGGTCAAAGGATGTTTGACCAGTTGCAGAATAACTTTATATGGAATCGTCGATACGTGAGCGCCCATTCGCGCGGACTCGACCAGATGCAGCGGATTGCGGATGCTCGCCGCAAGAACCTGTGTTTTCCAACTGTAGTTGTTGTAAATCTCTACGATTTCCGAGATGAGCTGCAAACCGTTGTGCGAAATGTCATCGAGTCTGCCGATAAAAGGCGAAATATAAGTCGCCCCTGCTTTCGCCGCCAAAATAGCTTGTGATGCTGAAAAACAAAGTGTGACGTTGACTTTGATGCCTTCGGAATCGAGCGCCCGGGTGGCTTTCAAACCGTCAAGCGTAAGTGGGCATTTAACGACCACATTCGGCGCTATTTTCGCGTATTCGCGTCCTTCACGAATCATTCCTTCAGCGTCAAGACTGGTTACTTCGGCGGAAACATCGCCGGGCGTGATTTGGCAAATCGCGGCGATGTGTTCTTTGAAATCAACTCCCGCTTCTTTGGCAATAAGACTGGGATTTGTCGTTACGCCGTCAATCAACCCCATTTCGGCACATTCCCGAATTTCGTTTAAATTAGCCGTGTCAATAAAAAATTTCATAAATCTTCCTCCGTTATTCTTCTGATTTTCTAACAGGATTGCTCAAAACGCCAATTCCTTCAATCTCAACTTCGACAGTCTCGCCGTCTTTTAATTGACCGACGCCGGAAGGCGTACCGGTTGCAATCAAATCTCCGGGGAAAAGCGTCATCTGATGAGAGATATAGCGTATCAGTTCGGGGACGGCAAACACCATTTGATCTGTGTTGCCGCTTTGTCTGAGAGAGCCGTTGACGCGCACCTGTAGATTGATATTCGACGGATTTAAATCGGTTTCGACAAAAGTGCTGACCGGACAAAATGTATCGAAAGATTTGGCGCGGGTGAATTGAACGTCTTTTCGCTGTAAATCCCTGGCGGTTACATCATTCAAACAGGCGTAACCAAAGATGTAATCAAGCGGATTTTCATTCTTACCGAGATTTTTTGCTGCGCGTCCGATAACAACGGCGAGTTCGCCTTCATGTTCAATCTGCTGTGATTGTAGTGGAATAATAATTGGTTCTCCGCTGACGATGAGCGATGATGGGGCTTTGAGAAATAAAAGCGGTTCTTTGGGAACATCGTTGCCAAGCTCTCGGGCGTGTTCGGCGTAATTCCGACCGACGCAAACAATTTTTGAAGGCGCGACCGGCGGCAAAAGACGTGCATCTGACAAACCAATCGGCTCAACCGTCTGAAAGTTACCCGCGAAAACGTCGCCGGAAGAAATCGGCTCAATTAATTCATCGGACAAAACTCCGAATTGCGGAAACTTTGAACCTTCGGAAATAAAACGACATATTTTCATAAATTTAAGGTACCAATTCGGAAACAATTTCCGAAGGCTGACTCACATTTCCGGCTGAATCCACAGCTACGACATAATAAAAATATCTTTGCCCCGATTCGACATTTGTATCCTGGTAGCTGGTCGCCGAAAGGGGAGCGCCGTTTAATTTTTGCCAACGTTCAGGCGGCGTCTGAGAATCAGTAGTTCTAAAAATATTGTAACC
>DASVQU010000091.1:0-3114 GCA_036388995.1 Pyrinomonadaceae bacterium
CGGCGTTCTTCGCCGGTTAAATCCGCCGCCAAAAGCTCGCGTTCTTCCGTGCTAATCGGCGAAATGTCGAAACCCGATGCGGAGACTTCTCTTTGCGTTTCTGTTTTCATAAAAATTTTCCTGTGTTTCCAGAATAACAAAATCCCGCGAGGGCGGATAAATATTTCGCTCAAAAAACTTTTTCCGCCTTTTGTTTTGTGGTAAAACCGGTTCGGAAAAGCAGTGCAAAATTCGGGCGATAAAAAACAAAACTTTTCGCTCTTTCCGCTCTGTTGGCTGGCGAGCGCAACGGCGGGCGGAATCTTGGCGGCAAATTGCTTTGCCGTTCAATTCGCGGTTTGGTTGATTTTATTAATTTTCGCCGCAACTTTCGCCGTTTTTCAAATCAAACGAGACAATCTGCAAGCCGCAGCCGTTTCGAGCCTCACAGCTTTTTTCTTTATGGGCGCAGTATTGTTTGGAGTCGAGCTACAATCAATCGCGCCGAATCGTTTGCAAAAGCTCTACGATGCGGGCGAGATTACGGCGGAAACTCCGCTCGAACTGAACGGCGTTTTACAGAACGAACCGGAAACGACAATCGGCGGCGCGTTTCTCACAATCAAAACCGAAAAAATAAATCACAAAGGAACAGAGAAAACCGTCTCCGGCGCTGTTCGGGTTTTCGTGCCGCTCAATTCGCGGGAAGCCGTAAAAGATTACGAAAATCTTGAGCTTCGATACGGCGCGAGAATCAGCATTGCCATCACATTGTCTCGCGAGGAGCGTTTTCGCAATCCGGGAACATTTGAGTTTGGACAATTTCTTCGGCAAAAAAATCTCGATGCGATTGCGACGCTCAAAAGCCCTTCGCAAATAAAACGAATCGGAGACGCGCGGGTTTTTCCGCCGCTTGCCTGGCTTTACGATTGGCGGCAAAATCTGATTGACAATTTTCGCCGACGTTTTTCTGCCGAAACATCGAGCGTTTTAATCGCGTCTTTGCTCAATAATCGCTATTTTCTTTCAAAAGAAACATCCGAAAGATTCCGCATCGGCGGCACGTTTCACATTCTCGTCATTTCCGGTTTGCACATCACGTTTATCGGCATCTGGGTGTCTTGGCTGGTTCGCAAATTTACGAAACGATCAGGTCTCCAATTTGTCATCGCAAATTCACTGCTCTGGTCTTACAGTTTGATGGTCGGCGCGGAAACGCCCGTCACGCGCGCCGCCTTTATGTTCACCGTTTTTCACGCGGCGATTTTATTCGGGCGGCGCTCAAGCTCGCTCAACGCTTTTGGCGCGGCGGCTTTGATTTTGCTCGCGCTGCGCCCTTCAAATTTGTTCGATCAATCGTTTTTGCTAACCTTTGTTTCGGTCGCGGCAATTGTCGCATTTGCGTTTCCGCTGTGGGAAAAAATGCGTGAAATCGGCGAATGGCAGCCGTCGCAAACCTCGCCGCAGCCGCCCGCCTGTTCAAAATGGCTCAAAACTCTCTGCGAAACGCTTTTCTGGAGCGAGATGAAATGGCAGCGCGAACAACGGCGCAATCTCTGGAAATGCCGACTGTTTAAATCTAATCCGGCAAAACGAATTGGAAAAAACGGCTTGCAAACAATTTGGCAATTCGTTTTCGGCTCGATTTTAGTTTCGGCAATTGTGCAAATCTGGCTCGCTCCGCTGATGATTGTTTATTTTCATCGTTTTACGCTCGCTGGATTGATTTTAAATCTATTCGTCGGCGTTTTGATTGCCGTCGAATCTTTAGCCGCAATAGCTGTTTTATTCGTTGCACAAATCAGCGAAAGTTTCGCTCAGCCGCTCATTTTATTGTGCGAAGCTGCAAACTGGCTGATGATTCACAGCGTCGAGCCTTTTTCAAATTTAAAGTTTGCGAGCTTTCGCGTTCCGATTTATTCCGGCTGGATGCGGTTGATTTATTTTGTTTATTTCGCGCCGCTCGCACTTCTGGCGTTTACGCTCCATCGCTGGAATCCTTTTCAAATTCAAAATTTAAAATTTAAAATTCAAAACTTAATTCTGCTCACCGCTCACTGCTTACTGCTCACTATCGTTGTTTTTCATCCGTTCAGCGCGCCGTTTGCAGACGGGCGGCTGCGAGTTGATTTCCTCGATGTCGGACAGGGCGATGCGGCTTTGATTACTTTTCCGAACGGCGTCACGATGCTGGTTGACGGTGGCGGGCGACCGACTATTCCGCAAAAATTTATCAATAGCGAAGGCGAAATCGAAGCTCGCGCGCCGGATTCAAAATCAATCGGCGAAGCCGTTGTTTGCGAGTTTTTATGGGAAAAAGGCTATTCCAAAATTGATTATTTGCTGCCGACACATGCCGACGCAGATCACATCAACGGCTTAAACGACGCGGCGAAAAATTTTGCGGTCGAAGCCGCGCTTGTCGGACGCGCCCCGCTTAAAGATGCTGAGTTTCGAGAGTTTTATGAAAATCTGCAAACCCGAAAAATCCAGCTCCGGCAACTCTCGCGCGGTGAAACACTGGAAATCGGCGGCGCGCGAATCGAAATTTTATCTCCGCCCGATGCTAATCCTGAAGCGGCTTCGGAGAACAACGATTCTGTCGTGTTTCGTTTAACTTACGGTGCGCGTAGTTTCCTGCTGACCGGCGATATTCAAAAAGAAACCGAACGCCATTTGTCCCAGCAGCCGGAAAATCTGCTTTGCGATGTCGTCAAAGTGGCGCATCACGGCAGCCACACGTCTTCAACCGAAAATTTTGTCCGCGCGACAAACGCCAAATTCGCCGTCATCTCGGTCGGGCGCGACTCGCCTTACGGACATCCACACAAAGAAGTAGTCGAACGCTGGAAAAATGCCGGAGCAGAAATTTTGACGACAGGTGAGCGCGGCACAATTTCATTCTCGACCAATGGCGAGGATTTGCAACTTGAAACCTTTGTCCAAAATTGAGCAGAAATGTTTTTTTACGGCTGATTGTAAAAAAGCAATAAAAAAGAAGCCGCCTGATTAAAGGCGGCTTTTGAATTTTTAGAGCAAGAGGTCGTCTAGTTTTCTTTCACAAGAAACACATCCCACGCCCAGCGTCCTGCATGTGTGCCGTGAACATCCCAAACTTTTGCTCGATACCTGAAC
>DASVQU010000092.1:0-4301 GCA_036388995.1 Pyrinomonadaceae bacterium
ACAATTCCCTCGCCCGGCTGCAACTTGATGTCGACTAAATCTTCGACTTCATATCCGCGCAAAGATTCGGTGCGAAACCGGAACGCGCCGCTCTGGTCTTTTTCCAAAAGATAAATCGCCGCCGCGTCGTTCGGAATCAGAGAGCCGAGCGTGTCCATCACCATTTTCATCAGTTCTTCCAAATTCAAGGAACGACTGATTTCCTTTGTGATGTCGAGCAGCATTCTGAGCTTGTCAACAATGGTCAGCTTTTGTTTCGGAATCGTGATTTGTGCAGTTTGCTCAATCATTGCTTACAGATAAAATCGAAAACAAATACAATATTACTCAAATTCTTCGATTTTTGTACCAACAGTTTCAGTGTAGAGCTTCCACAGCCGCGAAACTTTCATACGATATTCAACCAATTCGCGGCTGACGTTAAAATGTCTGGCAATTTCGCGCGAAGCTTTACCGGCGCGGACGAAATCCCGCAAACCCGCATAAGGAACAAGCGCCGCCGCGCCGACTGAATACGCTTCTTCCTCCATCGCTTCATCGTAATCGCGGGCGATTTCTTCGCCTTTTTTGTTTTGATTTTTAATTTCCAAACGCGAAGGCTTGTGTCCGAGAAAAACGTGACAAATTTCTTCCATCAAAGTTGCCTGATGACGGGCGGGCGAATGAGTCGGGTTTAAAATAATGAGCTTTCTGCCGTTTGGCAGCGGAATTCCGCTCGCACCGCCAGACCATTTGTTGCTTCCTGCGCCGAGAAGATGTTCGAGTGTTTCCGGCGAAAGCAAATCTTTGATGGCGTCGAATTGCACGACTTCCAATTTGGCATATCGCGCCAGATCAAACGGATTCAAAGGCTCGTCAAGCCTTTTCAAACCCGCGAAATCGCGCAAACCGAGAGCGCGGATTTCATATTGTCTGCCTTTGCTGGTTGGCGGCAAATCGGCGGTTTCCACAACAAAACATTACCACAAAAGACAAAATAAGGACTGAGCGAGCCGAAAAAAGCTCACTCAGTCCAAAAATTTCTGATATTTTTTTTATTCTTCGCCCGGCTTGCTGAACTGCGTGTAAGCGACACGAAACATTTCAGCCAAAGCCCGCGCCGTATCCGGCGTTAAATTGCGGTCGGCGCGCAAGTGCGCTTCGATAATCGAAGGCGTTGATTCGTGCGGGTAATAAATTACCGGCTCGGCTGCGCCGTCGTTTCCGCCGTTTCTTTTCATCACGCGATCAACAGGCATATTGAGCCATGTCGTTAAACGCGCGATATTGTCGGCGTCGGGTTTGCCCGTTCCGTTTTCGATCCGCGAAAGCGTCGAAGCCGAAACCTGAGTTTCAGTTGCCACGTCGCGCAGCGATAAACCCATTTCTTCGCGTTTGCGCTTAATCGCACGTCCCAATTCTTTCGTGTTAATAAAACTTCCGTTTTTTGTAACTGCCATTGTTTTACTCCCTGGTTTACTGCTTTTTTTTAAACTCAAAGCGGCAAACTCTTCATTTACCGAAATAAAATTAGCACAAAAAAATTTTGAGTGCAACACTTCGTTTCACTCTTGCAACGGAACTAAGAACGTGATACACTGTTTCACAGATGAAACGAATAAAACAATTATCCGGTTCAAACACAATAGATAAGAAAGATTTAAACAAGGAAGAACGAGAAATGGCAACGAAAACAGGAACGAAAAATTCAGTTGAGATGCGCGAGAAACGCGCGCAGGCAATCGCGGCAATGGGTTTAGTGACCCGCGAAGGCGACCGTTTCCGCGTTGCCACGCCCGGTTTGCGAAACAAACAACAATCTTACGAAGTCTGGCGCGACGAAAACGCGAAAGTGCGTTGTACTTGTCTGGAATTTGAAGAAAATGTTGTCGAAAATGCTGCGTTTCGCTGCGAGCATATTCTCGCCGTCAAGTTTTCGCTGTTGGCTAAAAACACAGAGCCTTCGGCGAATCAACCCGCTCCGCTCAAACCGATTGTTTCGTTTGCAGCGGTTGCGGCAGCAGAAGAGCAAGAGGTAAATGAAACGAAAAACGCATCTGAGGCGCGTCGAGTCGAAAACGAAAGCGACAACGAATCAACCGTTGGAGCTGGCGTTAAACTTGAGTCCAGACGTGCTGAACAGGAACAAAACGAAATTGCGGTTGATGCTTCAACCGTCGGACAAGTTGAAGCGCGGGAAGCGATTGCGAACCGCCAAGCCCAAATTCGTCAGTTCGCGGACACGAAAGGTAAAACAATGAAAAAGGAAAACATTAAAGCAGTTCCGTTCGTCGAAACGGAAAATCAGGAATCTGAACATTCAAATGTTCTTGCAATGCCGTTCGCGCAAACTTTGCACGCATTGAAACAAAGAATTGACACCGAAGTCGTCAAACAGCGCGAAGGCTGGCGCGACCGCAACGGCAACGTGCATATGGTTGATTACGTCGAGTGGCACACCGTCGCAGACATTCTCGACCGCGTTGCGCCGCATTGGTCGCACACGATCCGCGACATCAAGCAAATCGGCGATGTAATTGCTGTGACAGCCGCGATTACGATTGACGGCGTGACGCGCGAAGGAATCGGAACGGGTTCTTCGGAAAGCGAGCTGGGCATTAAAAAAGCCGAACACGACGCTTTGAAACGCGCTGCCGTGAAATTCGGAATCGCCCGTGAATTGTATCGCCGCGAATCCGACGTGATCGAACGCGAAGGCGCGACGGCGAATCAGAACGGCAATGCAATGCCGCAAAATCCGGTGGCGAAATCTTTGCAGGATTTGGTGACGCCGAAACAGCTCGGAATGATCCGCGCGCTCGGACGCGAAAGCGGAGTTGACGTTGACCAGGAATGCGAAACGGTCGCGGGCTGCAAAACCGATGAATTATCGAAAAAAGCGGCTTCCGCTTTTATCGGACATCTGCAAACGATGCAGCAGGAATCCGGTGCGGAACAACACAACAACCGCAACGGTTTACGCCGCGTCAGCTAATTAACATAAACGCAAAAGCGTTGAGCGAGAAAGTCGCTCAACGCTTTTTTTATCCCTCAACTATCCTCAGTTTTTAAATTTTAAATAAGGAAGCGTTTCTAATGAATTCAAAAATGAAAGACGCCAGACGAAAAGGCAGCGGTTTCATTTTGTACAAAGGCAGAAGCGATGAATTTACAAAGCGAAAATGTCTGAGCTTTCTGTACGTTTCAATCAAAACCAAAAAAAAATTCGAGGAGAACCAAAAAAATGTCAGTCAACCCAATTCCTGAAGGCTATCACACGGTGACGCCCTTTTTAATCGTCAAAGACGCAGCAAAACTAATTGATTTTCTACGCGAAGCATTCAACGCCGAAGAAAATTTTCGGATGAATAATCCTGATGAAACAGTCGCTCACGCGGAAGTTAAAATCGGAAATTCAATGGTGATGGTTTCGGAAGCGAACGAACAGTTTCCTGCAATTCCAAACATTCTTCATCTTTACGTCGAAGACGCTGACGCCGTTTTTCAACGCGCCCTCAAAGCCGGTGCTGAAACGCTCAAAGAACCCTCCGATCAATTTTACGGCGACCGCAGCGGGAGCGTTAAAGACGCATTCGGAAATCAGTGGTGGATCGGCACGCATATTGAAGATGTTACGCCCGAAGAAGTGGAAAAACGAATGGAAAGCTGTATGCCGCAATCGCAATCCGCATAAATCGGAAAACGAAGGAACAGCATTTTTTGAACATTTTAACTTAACCCGACAACAAACAGGAGAGAGAAAAATGGCAGAAACAAAACAAAGCTATGCCGCAGAACACGGAACGTTTTGCTGGATGGAATTAGGCTCGACGAACGTCGAGGAGGCGAAAAAGTTTTATTCCGAACTGCTCGGCTGGAATTTAAAGACGAGCGACGCCGTTCCCGGTTTTGAATACACCGAATTCGGGACAAGCGAAAAACTGATGGGCGGAATGTATCAATTTACGAGCGAATGCAAAGAACAATCGGGCGAACCAATAAAATCGCATTGGATGTCTTATATCGCCGTAGATAACGTTGACGATATTGCAAGCCGCGTTTTTGATCTCGGCGGCAAAATCTGTGTTCCGCCGATGGATATTCCAAATGTCGGGCGCTTTTGCGTGATTGACGACCCAACCGGAGCGACAATCTCTTTGATAACAATGAAACAATAAAATAAAGAAGCCGCCTGATTAAAGGCGGCTTTTGAATTTTTAGAGCAAGAGGTCGTCTAGTTTTCTTTCACAAGAAACACATCCCACGCCCAGCGTCCTGCATGTGTGCCGTGAACATCCCAAACTTTTGCTCGATACCTGAAC
>DASVQU010000093.1:0-2845 GCA_036388995.1 Pyrinomonadaceae bacterium
GCTGGGATTCAATAAAAAAAGCATACGCTCACGCAGCCGCAAGCGATACGGACAACAACGGGCTGGTCGAAAATACAAAATTCGGTCACGGCTGGGTCGAAGGCGGCGATCTTTACCCGCCACACGAAGAAATTTATCAACAAGGCGTCTGGTTTGCCGCAACTCAAGCGATGAACCGTATGGCTGAAGAAATGGATGACGAAGATTTAAGCGAAGAAGCCGCCGCCAAATCCGAACGCACACGCGCCTCAACCGAAAAAACTTTCTGGCTGGCTGACCGAAATTTCTACGCTTATTCGACAAAACTTCCGACCGCAAAACCTGTCGAAGCCGAAAAAGGCGTTAATCGAACTGTTCGGCAAGAACGTTTAAATGAGCTGCAAAAAGCCTTGATTTTTGACGAAGACACGATTTTGCCCGCTGTGCCTTTGTGGTTTCGGATGCTCGAAACCGAAAAAGCGCAAAAAGAATTGGACAGAATCGGGAGCAACCGAATCGCGACCGATTGGGGCGCGCGGATTTTGGCGAACGATTCGCGTCTTTACGATCCGCTGTCTTATCATCACGGCTCGGTCTGGGGACTTTTTACCGGCTGGGCGAGTCTGGCGGCTTACAATTACGGACGCCCGCACATCGGTTTTCAGGCGCTTTACGCCAACGTGCAGTTAAAAGAACGCGGAAATGCGCTCGGTTACATCACCGAATTGTTGTCGGGCGATTTCAACGCGCCTTTTGGTCGTTCCTCGCATCATCAAATCTGGTCGGAAGCGATGATTGCGACGCCTCTGCTGCGCGGGCTTTTTGGAATCGAAATCGAAAACAAAACGCTGCGTTTCGCGCCGCAGCTTCCGGCAAATTGGGACACGGCGGAAATCAAACGAGTCCGCGTCGGCGGCGCTAATCTCGATTTCATGCTCGCGCGTCCGAGAGGAAAGTTAAATCTGGACATCACGAAAAACGGCAATTTCACGCTCGAAAAGCTCGTCGTCGCGCCCGCTTTTGCGCTCGATGCCAAAATAAAAACCGTAACGGTCAACGGCAAGCCGCTTAATTTCAATGTTCAGAAAATCGGCGATATTCAACGGGCGGAAATTGTTCTCGGAAATTTTGAAAACAACCTGAAAATCGTTTACGAGTACGACGAAGGCACTGAAGTTTGGACAGAATTTCCACCGCTTCAGCCCGGTCAGCCAAATGAAGGTTTAAAAATCATACGCGCCACAGCCTCCAACGCGAATTTACATTTAATTTTAGAAGGCTTGGCGGGCAGAACTTACACGCTCGGTTTCACGGGCAACGGTTTAGCAGGCGGCGCAGAAGGCGTCAGAACCGAGCAATTCAGCAGCGGTTTTAATCGCTCGCAGGGCAAAATTCACGTCAAATTTGAAGGCGCGGAAAATTCGTTCGTCCGGCGCGAGGTTACGCTGCCGGTAAACAGATAAAAAACGGTATTTTAACGTGCCGTATTTACTTTAAACTCTAGGTTTTTGCGCCAGAAGATCGCGTATGTCCGCCAGCAAAGCTTCGGTCGGAGTCGGCGGGGCGGCGGCTTCCATAAATTTCAGATAGCGGGAAAAACGACGCACGATGAAAAATAAGACTAATCCGACAATCACGAAATTGATGATGTCGTTGAGCAGTTGACCGTAGCGCACGATATTGAGCGTTCCGGCTTTGACGGCGGCGTCAATCGCTTCCGGTGTCGTGAGGGCAGGAAGCTGACCGCTCAAAACGAAGAATTTCGATTTGAAATCTATTCCGCCCGTAATTAAACCGATAAACGGCGAAATAATTCCTTCGCTGAGCGTAGTGACAATTTTGGTGAATGCCGCGCCGATGATTACGGCGACGGCTAAATCAATGACGTTTCCGCGTAAAAGAAAACTCTTAAAGTCGTTCAACATTTCTTCCGTCTCCTGCTAAATTGTTGTAGTTTTTAGGTCTGCGGGTGACAGAGTGTAAACTTATTTTTTTTAAATGGTCAAGAGTTTTTTAATAAAAATCAGAGCGGAGCTTTTTTAATCCAGAACCTCGATTGAATCGCCTTTCGTCAAAATTCCTTCGACCAAAACCGCGCAATAAACGCCCGCAAAAGCTGAATGTGCTTGAGCGACCTGGCGTAAAACCGCCGGGTTGTGTTCGCCCGTTTCGGGATCGAGCGAAATCACTTTGCAGCGCGGATCGCGTTCGAGAATCATAATCATCGCCTGCGAACCGATTCGCACGTGGCGACCGATTAATTCATTCTCGGCAAATCCAACGTCGGCTGTATGATTCAGGTAAATATTTGCCCGAAAGCGCCGTTTATCAATCGGAACATTCATTTCCGCTTCGATTTGTCGGACGCTTTGCACGCCGATCAGCGAAACCGGGCGACAATCCGTAAACGCGCGGTCTGAGCGCAAGAGCGTCAGTTGATTTTTTTCACCGATTCCGTCGCCGAGCATTTTTATCAAAAGCGGATCATCAACGGCAACGACCGCGCCTGAAGGCGTAACTACATCCAAAGCCATATCTTCCGGTTCGGCGTTTGCTGGCATAATTCCCGGCGCGATGCTCATTGCTTCAAACAAATTCGGCGGTTTTGCAGCTCGTTCGGGATAACGAAACTGCGGGCGATAGCGCAGCATTTCCGGCTGCGCCGATGCCGTCAAATAAGGAAATCCTTTGCGCGCGGCTGAATTTTTAAAGGCATAGCAACGGTCGCCGTAAATGCCCGAAAATCCCATAAACGCCTCGGTCAACTCCTCGCCGCGCATACCTTTGACCGGATAACGCCACAAACTTTCGACTGTTCCAATTATCGCCATATTGTTTTTTCGTTTGATTTTTGATTTTCAGACGA
>DASVQU010000094.1:0-7090 GCA_036388995.1 Pyrinomonadaceae bacterium
GCTGCAAATGCAGGCGCGACGCGAGCAGCCGGCTGATTTATGGCGTTTAATTGAAAAACGAATTGAATCGCCGCAGAGCAAACCCGCGCGGCAAATAAGCTGGAAAGCGTTTGCGCTGTTAGCAGCATTTCTCGTCGCTTATAAACTGCTTGAAATGCTTGCGCCACAGGAATTCGGTTTCTTATTCAAGTTCGTGCCGTTAATTTTCGTCTTTGGTCTTTTCGGTTTTCTCAAAGAAAATCCGTTCAAAATCAACACCCGGCTAACTCTGGAGAGGTAATAATTATGAATAATGAAACGCAGGATTATGTTGTTCTGGGACAGAAATACGCTTACGCCACCATTTCACTGGTTTTGGGTATTTCCTGTTTTGTCAGTCTTTTAGGATTGGAAAAGGCAATTCTGGCAATTGTTTTCGGCTGGCTGGCTCTGCGCGCGACGCCCGCCCCAAAACTTAAAGAACATCGTTCGTGGGCAAAAGCCGGAATGATTTTGGGCATTCTGCCTTTTATCATCCTGCCGATTATTATCTTTTTAAACTTCGACCGATTGCGCGAATTCGTCGAGCTTCTCGAAAAAATGAACGGCGGAAGATAATTCGCCAAAGAAAAGGAAAAATATGAAAAATTTAATTCAATCATTGCTCGGTTTTTTATTAGTTACGGTTTCTTTAACAGCTTTCGGGCAGATTAAAAACCCGACAATCGAAGGACATTGGCTCGGCGCGATTGAGTTTAACGGAATCAAGTTGCGGCTCGTTCTCAAAGTCTCAAAAAACGCGGACGGCACGTTCTCAGCGAAATTCGACAGCCCCGATCAAGGAGCAAACAATTTGCCGCTTGATTCGATTTCGCAGCAGGAAAAAACAATTCGTTTCACGGGTAAAAATTACGGTTTGAGCTATGAGGGAACATTGAGCGAAACCGGAGACGAAATCAACGGAACGTTCAAACAAGGCGCCGCTGCGATGCCGCTCGTTTTTAAGCGTGTAACCGAAACCGTCAAGCTCGGTCGTCCGCAAGACCCGCAAAAACCTTATCCTTACGACGAGGAAGAAGTTTCCTATGAAAACAAAACGGACAAAGTAAAAATTGCCGGAACTTTAACTCTGCCGCGCTCAGCCAAACCGTCTCCGGCTGTGATTCTAATCACAGGCAGCGGCGGGCAGGATCGCAACGAAACCGTTTTCGGACATCGCCCGTTTCTGGTTTTAGCCGATTACTTAACCCGGCGGGGAATCGCCATTTTACGCGTTGACGACCGCGGAATCGGCGGCACGGACGCAGGCGCGCCGACTGCGACGAGCGAAAATTACGCGGGCGACGTTTTGGCGGGAATCGAATTTCTGAAAACCCGCAAAGAAATCAACCCGAAACAAATCGGTTTAATCGGTCACAGCGAAGGCGGAATGATTGCGCCGATTGTCGCCGCGCGTTCAAAGGATGTAGCGTTTCTGGTTTTGATGGCTGGAATGGGACAAATCGGCGAAGATGCGATTTATACGCAAACCGAATTGCTGCAAAAAGCCGAAGGCGTCAATCCTGAAATCACCAAACAAACCAACGCGACGCTCAAAAATATTTTTGCGATTTTAAAAACCGAAAAGGACAATAAAATCGCCCAACAAAAAATCCGCGAAACGCTCGAAAAACAAAAATCGGAATTAAACGACGAGCAAAAATTACAGTTCGCGCCGGTCGAAACGACTTTAAAAGCGCAGATTCCGATGTATTTGAGCCAGTGGTTTCGTTATCTCATCAATTTTAATCCGCGCCCGACGCTCGAAAAAGTGAAAGTTCCGGTTCTGGCGCTCAACGGCGAAAACGATTTACAGGTTGCGCCAAAAGAAAATCTGTCGCTGATCGAAGCCGGTTTAAAAGCGGGCGGAAATAAAAACGTGACAATCGTTTCTCTGCCCAAACTCAATCATCTTTTCCAAACCAGCCAAAAAGGAACGCTTTCCGAATACGGCAGCATTGAAGAAACGATTGCGCCGGTCGCGCTGGAAACAATTTCAAACTGGATTTTGAAACATACGATGGGAAAATAAGAAACTAAAAATTAAGAAAAAAGCTGAACAATCTGTTCAGCTTTTTTAAATTACTCAATTATCTTTAAATCTCGGAGAATATTTTTTGTAATTTCGATTCGTTTCGGGGCGTCCGCGTCTTTTTTCATATCGAGTTCGGTGGCGAAAAAGTAAACGTCCTGACCGCGCTCGATGTAGCCGACATACCAGCCGACTTGCGGCGTGTAATCTTGCGACCAGCCGGTTTTCGCCCGCAAAACGTACTTGTCCGTTTTTTCGCCGATCATCAAATCTTTGACGAGCGCGACGGTGCGCTCGGAAAACGGCAGGCGGTTTTGATAAAGCCGGCGCAGGAAAGCGATTTGCTCGCGCGGCGTAACGCGCAAATTTCCCTTGACCCAATAGATTTCTCCAAAACCGTCGGTTAAGCGGTTGCCGTAATTTGCCAAATCGTAATAATGCTGCATCGTCTCGCGCCCGATGCGCTTTGATAAATCGTGGTAAACCCACGCTGCCGACGCTTTAAAAGCCGAACGCAGATTATGATCCTGATTCCAGGCGTCAACCCAGCGTTTTTGTCCGTCCCATTTGAGCATTTCGTTTTCGTTCTTGACCGCGCCCGTTTCGAGAAAAATGAGCGAGTGAACGATTTTTGAAGTCGAAGCCGGAACGAAACCTTTGTCCAAGCGCTCGCGGTCGTAAATTAAAAATCGGTTGCGCCGCAAATCGTAAATGTACACGCCGCCGGAAACGCCCGCGCGGTCGAAAAATTGTTTCCAATCTTTTCTTTCTTCGACCGGAGCGTTTTTAAAATCGGCGTCCAAATCGCGCACATCGGAAAACTGCACGTCGTAAATCTGATATTGCTCCCAATCTTTATAATCGAAATGCCACCATTCTTTTGAATTGACCGTAAAGCCTTCGGTTTCCATTTCTTTGCGAAGCAAATCGCGCATTCGATTTTGTTCGGGCGTACCGCCCGTGTAACTCGGATAAGCGCGCTCGGTAAATTCGTCGTAACCGCTCGGCATTTCGATGTTTTTGCCGGTTTTTAAATCGTAGAGACTCAAATCAATCGCCATCCCGCGATTGTGTTTCGAGCCTTTCGCCGGGTCTGCGACAAAATTGCGCTGGTCGCCGCTTGTCACGTCCCAAAACAATTTCGTCACCGCCCACGGACGATAACCGTCGAAAATCACGATTCCCAAACCCTGTTTTTTAAGTTTTTGGTGAACGCGGACGACGGCTTCGGCTGCCGGACGCTGCAAAAAAGCGCGCGCTTCCGGGTAAACCGGCTTGCCGACAAAATTGTCGGCGGTCGCGTAACGGATGTCGAGCTTGATTGTGTTGTCTAAAATATTGAGTTCTATCACGTCGGCTTTTTTTGTCGCGCCTTCGATTTTCGGCGGCGCAGTTTGCGCTTTGCAAGCGGTCGGCGCAATGAAAAGCAAAACAAACAGTGCGGCAAATGTCAAAAATTTCATCTTTTTACGTCCTGTATTCACGTCAAATAATCGTAAATTTATATTAATTGTGTCAAAATGCGGGAATGTTTAAATCTATGAATGTTTTTTCGGCGGCATTTTTTTTGCTGGCTTTTTTCTTTGCCTGCAAAAGCGAAACGATTGAAAGCGTTAATTTTAAATTAACGTCAAACAATCAAACTATTAACAACCAAATTAATAAAACCAACGAACAAGCCAATCTGCAACCGCCGCCGCAGGAAAAGCGCGCCAATGCGGCAAAAGACAATTTTGAAGGTACTGCCGGAATCGTCAAAAAAGATTACCGGTTGAAGGAAAACTCGGTTTTAAAGAATTTCAGAGCGGCGCGACATAAAAATTACGACAGAATCGTTTTTGAATTTCAAACCGCAGAGATGCCGGGTTACAAAATCGAATATGTTGATGATGTGCAGCAATGCGGTTCGGGAAATGCCGTTTCGCTTGCGGGCGATGCACAGCTAGAAATTACTTTTACGCCCGCGCAGGCTCACAATAACAAAGGACGACCGACGGTGAAAAAACGCGAGCAAAAATTTGGGTACAAAATTTTAAAAGAAGCCAAAATTACGTGCGACTTTGAAGGTGATGTGACAGTCGCATTAGGAGTTTCCGCGCCGAACAAATATCAAGTTCTCGAGTTAAAAAATCCGACCAGACTGGCGATTGACATCAAACATTGATTCGTCCGATTATTTAACCAATTATTTAACCAATGAACCAGGAACCGGCGCAAAAATCTTCGTTCAAAAAAATGCTTAAACGTTTCGGCATCGCCGGTTTTCTGTTTTTCCTCATCAAAGGCTTGCTCTGGCTGATCGTGCCTTTTTTAATCGGTTATTCGCTCTGGTAAAAAAAACTTTTACGGTTTTTTCTCGTCTTTCGGCGTTTCTTCCACTGTCTCGTCGTCATCCAAAATCTTAACTTCAGAGCCGTATTTTTGATAATTGCGAAACCGGATTTGATTGCGACTTTCGTAGAATTGATCGCGGTAACGCGAAGTCAAACGCACGTCCGAAGCGAGCGGCAGCAAATATTTCAAATCGCCGATTGCCACCCAATCGTAATCAATCTCGCGGCTCGCGGCTCGAATCGGAAAATCATCGGGAATTTCGGTCGCGTCCTGCTCGACGCGCAGGACGCGCGAATTTTCCCGGTCAACCCAGATTTTGCCGCGATAACCGGAAACGGTTGATTGTGGAATTAAATCAACCGACGTGATAACTTGTTTCGAGTTAATGCGTTTGACCGAATATTCGTAAACGATTGCCCGCCGACCGCGCAAAGTGTCGGTATCAACTGCGCGAAACTCGGTTTTGCTTTCGGGTTTAAAAATCGAAGCCAGAACGGTGACAAACTCGCCCGCGCTCGTAGTCCCGCCGACTTTCATATAGCTTTGCTCGCCTTTTTCTTCTTGTTGCGGAATTCCGTTAATTGCTAAAACTTTATAGTCCTCGCCTTTGTCAGAACTATAGCTGACGGCGACAGTTAATTTGTCGGCAGATTGGAAATTGTTGGTTTTGGCGTAAGCATGGGAACGCGAGACAAGCTGTTTGACGACAAAATCCGGCATTTCATCCAGTGAAGCAAGCGTCGCTTCGCGCGCTTTGGTTAAAAGCTCATTTGCTTCTTTTTCCGAAGGCAAAGTCGCCGCCGTCGGATTTGAACGACGACGCGCGGCTTCTTCGAGCGTGCGAGCTAAAACCGCATCGCCGCTTTTCGACTGCACCAGACTTCGGAGCGGCTCGGTCATTACAAACCCGATTCCGCGCTGCCTGATTTGTTCGATTAAAACATCGCGTTTCGCCGGACTTTTTTGCAGCTCGTAAAGCGATTTGACAAACTCGGCTTGCGTTAAAGGCTGCTGTGTTTGTGCCGAAAAAGGGGGCGCAACAATGACTGATAAAATAAAAACCAAAAGCAAATTTCGCATATTTATAAATCCGAAAGGTCTTGAAAAGACTAGACGAAAGTAAGACGCGGTTCGGTTGCTTTTAGTTTCATCCCACAGAGAAAGAGAAGTAAAGTTTTGTAAAATTTAGGATTTAAGCCGCTTGCAGTTTTGCGCCAAGCCAGGTCATTGGAACGAGCAGCCCCAGAAAAATCAGGTGATACCAAAGCGGAATAGCGTTCCAAAATTGCGCTTGAATAAAAACGCCAAATGCGAACAACAAAACGCCAAGCACAAGCGCCGTCTGGATTTGATTTTTTCGGGCGATCAACGCCGCGATATAGCCGGAAATGAGCGAAATAAAAATGCTGCGCGCGAGCGAAATCAGCAGAATCGGAGTGCTAAAATTCTTTAAGCCATCGCCGTACCAATCGGGTGAAATTACCAGCAAAGTTAAATCGCTTACCACCCAAAAAGCCGACCACAAAACGAATCCGCCAATCACGGCAAAAATATTTTTGAGCATAAAATTAAAAGGCAATAATATATCTGGCTCACCCGAAATAGCTGGTTAAAATCTATTTTTGTTCGTTGACTGCTTTGAAATGTGGATTTTCGATAATGCCGAAAACATTTCCGAACGGGTCTGTCACGGTCGCAACGAAAATACCGCCCACATCGGTCACATCGCTATGTTTCTTCGCGCCGAGTTCAATCATCCGTTCGTATGCGATGGCAGCATCTTTGACGCCCCAATAAGCGACCGCATTGTTGCCTTTCGACACGCCCGTCATATCCGGGTCCAGCCCTAATTCGTAGCCGCCGACATTAAAGCCGACATAAAACGGTTGGTCGAAATAAGGCTTAACTCCTAACGCCTCCGAATACCACGCTTTGGCTTTCTCAAGATTATCTACATGGTAAATAACAGTTCTTAATCCTTGAAACATTGCTTTCTCCTCAGTTTGCGCAAGTCTGTCTTGTTGCTGAAATTTTGCAAACACTTAAAAAATTAACAAGAAATTATACGGGTGCGCCAAATATGTTAATGCCAATTAAAAAATGAAGGTCGAGCAAATTTGCTCGACCTTCATTTTAAACTAAGCAGCTTTAATTTTTTTAGCGGTTGGTTTTTCCTCAGCAGCGGTCTCATTTTGAGAGGCTTTCGTTTTTTCAATTTTCGCAGTGATGCGTCGGTCTAAATCGGCAATTTGTTCGGCGTTTAAATGATAAATGTTCGGCTGGTTGTGATAAACCTTGGCTCCTGTCACAATGTCGGCGCGTTTGAAACCGTTGGCTTCGGCTTTCGCCACCAAATCGTCAATCGTCATTTGCGGCGGCGCAATCGAAATCGGCGATTTGTCTTCGATAAATTCCGGCACAGCCGACGGCGCGGGATTTTCAAACGCCAGATTCAGAGCTTCTTCGCCGCGCATATGATCTAAGAAATCTTTGAATCCAATATTGCCGGTCAATTCAAAACCGACTTCAAACGCCGGAGAATTTGATTTCACGACCTGAAACACGCGCAAAATCTCGCCGTCGCGTTCCTGCAACGAAACTTCGACCATCACGTCCACGAAATATTCCAACCCCGAAGCTGTCATCGGCAGCACGCGCCCGATTTCGTTGTCTTCTTTGGCTTCTTTCCCGCGCGCGGCAATCTGG
>DASVQU010000095.1:0-23377 GCA_036388995.1 Pyrinomonadaceae bacterium
CCAGATTCGCTTTCCCCAAACGATCCAGACGCATCGAATCAATATTGAGGGAAACACCTCCACCCGATTTCTCGCGGACATAGAAAGATCTGCCGTAACGGTTAGAGAAAACTAATTCGCCTTCGCGAAAACTGTTATAGCCCAATTGATATTTGCTTAAAAATGCAATAGCGGCAAAAATCTCGTTGAACTTCGGAACGAAAGATTCGAGCAAATCAAACGTTTTTTCCGCCTCGCTTTCTGCTCCTGCGGTCAAAACCTGTATCAAGTCGGATAGTTCAATGTAATTTTCAGGATTAGGATTGATCATAGAACGCGCCTGAGAAATGTATTCGGCGGCTTTTTCGTTTTGTTTTTTGCTCGAAAAATGATTTGCCGTTTGCACTAGCAAGCGGATTTTCAGACTGCTGTCGGTTTGCTGGGCGATGATTTGATCGGCTTCGGCATACTTTTCTTCACTTAAAAACTTATACAAACTTTGCAAATCGAATTGAGATAACGCGTATTGACGCGCTTGCTTGCCGGGAAGTGAGGCGAGAAGCTGACGCCCGCCGCCATAATTGCCCGCCTGCGACATTTTACTTGCCGCCGAGCTGTAAATCTGCGAGCGCATTTCGAGCGGAAAGTTTTCCGCTTCCTCGATCAATGTTTCCGGCGTAGCGCTTCCGTTTAATTGATTAAATCTGTCTTGAAATTGATCGGGCTGATTTTGGGCGTTGTAGTTTTGCTTGAGACGCTCGTATCTTTGGCGCAGCGCGGCGACTCGTTCGGGCAAAATGCGCTCAAAAACCGGCAAAACGTTTTGAATATCGTGAAAGCTGTGTTGCTGCAAAGTGTTGCCGGAAAAATAATCGGCGTATTTTGCGGCGAGTCGGCGCAGAGCGTTTTTATCAATCTTAAACTGCTTGTTTTCTTCCGAATCAGGCGTCGCAGAAAATTGAGAAAGAAAATTTTGAGTCAAACTGCGGGCATTGTAATCATTTGAATCGGAAAAATCGGTGGAGAGCAGTTTTTGCAAGACTTCGTCGGCAAATTTAGACGCTAATTCCGGCTCGGTGTTTTTTAATTGGTTGATTAAATTTAAATCCGAATACGATGCACCTTTGCTCAGATTCGCGCGGGCAAGTTCGAACGCCCGACGCGGATTTTGCTTAATCAGCCGTGCGGCAAACTCTTTTTCCAGATTAACCTCGCTTTGGGCTTGTTGGTGAAGATTGCGGTAAAGCTTGATTTTATCCGGCGGTAAATTCAACATGCGGTCGTAAACCGGAGGGCGCGTCTGGCGCAAAAGCTCAAGCGCCAGCTCAACGTCGCAATAAGAAACCGAATTTAAAAGCTGGTTGCGAACGTTTTGCAGCATACGGAAGTTTTCCGGCAATTCGTCGCCGTTTTCTTCAGTTCCGCTGCCGAGGGCACTTATTTCGTTTGCTGCGCGCCGGAAAAGCTGGCGGGCGCGTTTTTCGTCGCGCGTCCAAAGCAAAGCGGCAGAAGAAGCGAAAACATAAACCCGATTTTCGGGAAGTCTAAACGAATCGGCGTCGCCGATTGTTCGCTCAAGCAGAGAAAGCGCCTTTTTCTCGATTTCCTCCGGCGATTTTTCGGCTTCGGGCGAAGCTGTAGGCGCAGGAACGGCAGCCGTTTGTCCGAGAGTGACGCTCGTTGAAATCAACAATCCGACAAAAACGTGCAAAATGCGGGCTAATCTCATTTTATTTTCCTTCCTTCGCGGAGAATCTGCCGCGATTTTACTCGAAACTGCCGGAAAGAGAAAGCAATTGGCAAGCTATTTCAGACGTTAAAAAATATAAACGTCATCAGAAGGTTAAAAATATTTCACCGCCGGGACTCGGAAGCTAAAAGAATTGAGCTGGATTTACGCTCGGATGAGCGCGCGTTGATTAATCGGTTCGATTTTGATGTAATTTTGAACAATCGATATTAATAATTTTATGGCAATCAAAATTGAAAACGCTTCCAAGGTTGAGCTACCGAAAAACACCGAAAGCGAAATTGACAAAATCGTCAACAGCGTCCCGCGCGAACACATTCGCGGCATCGAGAAAATCAAGCTGGTTGATTACATCACCGATCCGCGTTTGAAAAACGCTCCGATTCAACAGAAAAACGATTTGCCCGCGCTTTATCACCCGCGACAGGGAACGCAAAACGCTTTTTTTGAAATCGCGCTCGGCGTTTTGCTAAAACCGCACGAATCTTATTTCAACCGGATGATGCCGAAAATGTCTTTTAAAGCGAATCTGGCAACAATTCTTTTTTCTTTAATCGGTCAGCATTATTATTTGACTTTGCGCCATTCGGTCAAACGCAATCAAATCGAAGGTCAAGTCCGTCAATACACGGAAAAAAACGTCCGCACGTGGAGCGAAAAACAGCAGGTGAACAGCTTTCGGGCGAAAATTTTCAAACCGTTTCGCCCGCTGCTCGAACGCTGGGCTAAATCGCTTAATAAAAAAGCCGCCAACGCTCAGAAAAAAACCGCTAAATCGTAACGGGAATGAAATATTGGATGGTCAAACAGGAGCCGGAAGCGTATTCTTTCGACCAATTGATCAAAGACAAAAGCACGGATTGGACGGGCATTAGAAATTTTCAAGCGAGAAACAACTTGCGAGAAATGCGCGTCGGCGATAAAGTGCTTTTTTATCATTCGGTTTCCGAAAAAGCTGTGGTCGGTCTGGCGGAAGTCTCGCTCGAAGCGTTTGCGGACGCGACCGACAAAGAAGGGAAATGGATTGCAATTGAAATAAAAGCTGTCCGAAAGTTTGAAAAGCCCGTAACGCTTGATGAAATCAAACAAAATGCGGATTTGCAAAATATCGCTTTAATCAAACAATCGCGGCTTTCGGTGATTCCGCTTTCGGAAATTGAATTTAAAACGATTATTGAATTAACGGAAAAATGAAATTAAACCGCCGAGACGCAGAGACGCCGAGAGAGAAATCAAAAAATGTTTCTTTCTTTTATTTTAAACTCTGCGTCTCTGCGTCTCGGCGGTGAAAAATAATGCTCAAAGAAGCAGTTGATTATTACCACGAACTTTTAAAAGACGAAGAGCTTGCGGAATCTTCGCGCAAAATGCTCGACGAAGGCTTGGAAAATGCGAAGCTGATTTTCGGCGGACGCCGTTTGTCGCCTTATTTGCGCCCGCATTTTGTCGCCGAAACCGATTGGACTCGCATCATCGGCATTTGCGAAACCGTTTGGAGCGCCTTGCAAAAAGTAAAAGACGCGGCGGTAGAAAACGAAGCGATTCTGGACGAGCTTGGCTTGACCGATATCGAAAAAGAACTGGTGGCGATTGATCCGAAATATCGTCAGGTTTCGCCCTCCGCGCGGCTCGATTCGTTTTTGACTGATGATGCTTTCAGCTTTGTCGAATTGAACGGCGAAAGTCCGGCGGGAATCGCTTTTGCCGATTCGGCTTACGATATTTTCGGCGAGCTTCCGGTAATGAAAAAGTTCGGCGAGCGTTACAATTTGCGAAAAATGTACGGCAGACGACATCTTTTGGACGTTCTGCTGTCGGTTTACGCAGAGTTTTCCGGTGGGCAAACCGAGCGCAAACCGCAGATTGCGATTGTTGATTTAAAAGGCTTACCGACGCAGAAAGAGTTTGAGCTGTTCCAGGAATTTTTCACGCGCGAAGGCTATCCGGCGATTATCGCTTCGCCCGATGAGCTTGAATTTAAAGACGGAAAATTAAGACGCGGCGATTTCGAGATTGACATTGTTTACAAACGCCTTCTCGTCAACGAATTTCTCCCGATTATGTCCGAATTCGGCGCGCTGCTTGAAGCTTATCGCGCCGGAGCAGTTTGTATGGCAAACAGCTTTCGCTCGAAATTAGTTCACAAAAAAGCGATTTTCGCCGTTTTGACGAATGAAAAATACGCCCATCTTTTTAATGAAGCCGAACTGACCGCAATTCGCGCGCACGTTCCGTGGACGCGAAAATTCAAGGAAGAACAAACCGAATACAACGGCGAATCAATTGATTTGGTCGAATACACGCGGCAAAACCAGCAGAAGCTGGTTCTCAAACCAAACGACGAATACGGCGGAACTGGAATTTTTATCGGCTGGAATTCTTCCGCCGGCGAATGGTCTGACGCGATAAACAGCTCGCTCGAAGACGGAGATTATATCGTGCAGGAGCGAGTGAAAACCGCCAAAGAAAGTTTCCCGATGCTCGTCGGCGACAAATTCGTTTTCAGCGAGCAGCTCGTAGATTTAGACCCGATGCTCTTCGACGGCAAAGTGAAATCGGCTTTTACGAGACTTTCAACGACCGAATTGGCAAACGTTTCTTCCGGCGGCGGAATGGTTCCGACGTTTATCATCAGCGAAAAGTAAAAAATATTTAGCATTAAAAAGCATTAAGGCTCAAGACAAACGTCTTGAGCCTTAATGCTTTTTTTAAAATCAGATTTAACCGATGATGTTTGAAACGGAAACCTGCAATTTAGGGAAATTAAGCGGCGCGATGATTTCATTTTTGCTCAGCTTTTGCACGACTTCGTATTTTCCATTCGCGGGCGAGCGATAAACTTCCAACGCTTTACGCGGCAAATTAACCAGCCACGCTTCTTCGATTCCGGCTCGCGCGTAAAGCGGCATTTTCGTTTGCCGGTCAAAACGCGCGGTTGAATCGGAAACCTCGACGACTAATAAAACATCTTCCGGTTTGGCTTTTCCCGAAGCATAAAAATCTTCCCGAAAACGCAAAATTGCAACATCCGGCTCAGGCGCGGAATATGGATTTACGACGATTGCATTTTGAACGCTGACAATAGCTTTACCGACTAAAACCGGAGCTAACAACATTGTCAACCGATGAATACAGCTTATATGAAAATCGCCTTGCGTCATTTTTTCAATTAATTCTCCTTCGATTAACTCGACGCGCTTTTTGCCCGTAAAAAAGCCTGTCGCAATCAGCTCCTCGTATTCTCCAACCGAAAAAAGTTTTCTCGCCGGAATGACCGCATTCATAATCAACCTCTCTTAAATTGTTTGAATTTTAAAGCTAATATCCATCGCGCGCGCCGAATGCGTTAATTTCCCGACGCTGATTAAATCAACTCCGGTTTCGGCGAATTGGCGCACGTTTTCGAGCGAAATGCCGCCCGACGCTTCGATTAAAACCGCCGGATTCAGCTCGCGTGACATTTCGACGAGCTTTGCCGCTTCATCGGGCGTTTGATTGTCGAGCAGCACAATGTCCGCACCGGCTTCAATAGCTTCCCGAAGCTGCGCCCAGTTGGAAATCTCGACTTCGACTTTATGCAGATGCCCGACCGATTCTTTTGCCCGCCGGACGGCTTCGCGGACGCTGCCCGCGAGCGCAATGTGATTGTCTTTAATCAGCACGCCGTCGTCTAAACCTAAACGATGATTGCGCCCGCCGCCAACCGCAACTGCATATTTTTCAATCATCCTCAAACCGGGCGTCGTCTTGCGCGTGTCAACGATTTTGGCGTTCGTGCCTTCGACCATTTTGACGTACTGCCGCGTCAGCGTCGCAATTCCGCACATTCTTTGAATCAAATTCAAAGCCGTCCGCTCCGCCGCCAGCAAAACGTCGGCAAATCCGGTCATCCGTGCAAACGATTTTCCGGCTTCGACCTCGTCGCCTTCCGCGACAAACGATTCCATTTCCGGCTGCTCCGGGTCGAGATGCATAAACACGGCTTCGACCACCTCAAGCCCGCAAATAACCATCGGCTCTTTCGCCAGAAAACGCCCCGCCCCGCGCACGTTTCGCGGCACAATCGAGCGCGTCGTAATATCGCCGCGCCCCAAATCTTCGGTCAAAAACTCACCGATATTCGCAAAAACTTCTCCGTTATCAAGCCAAGACATAGTTAAATAATGACAAATCCATGAATTAGATTTTTCTCAGATTCGAGAGCAATCTATTTCTTGATTTCGAGCTAAATCAAAACAATATTTTATATTGCTTACGATTAATTCTGCGTTATATTTTCTGCGAAACATTGCAATTAATTTTTGAATTGTGGGATTTATCGCAGGCGGGACTCTCCCGCCTATTACGAAAGCGTATTTCTTTTTTCTAATATCTGTTGTTAATTGAGGTATTGTGGCTTCCAGTTGTTCGCAGGCGTGTTTTATATCTGTTCCTTTGAGTTCTACAAAATACTCGTCCCCGTTTAATTGGTAAAGGAATAAATAATCGCATCTCTGTCCAACTGTAATTTTGCATCCGTCAACTTCAATAATTTTCATTTTAAGTTTTGATTCATTTAAGAAAACGATTTTTCTTTTATTTTCTTCTCTAACAATCAATCTCCCGCTTTCAACTTTTTCACAGGTGGGCATAATTTATTCAATATCGAGTAGTTCGCTAAATTGTTTGCTAATATCCTCAGAGGCTTTGTCAAGTGATTCCGCCGTTATCAACCCATATTCTTTATCAATCAAATCAATAACTTTTCCGTCCCGCATTTCATATGCATTAAGCTCAGTTGGCTTTAGTCTCTGCGATTTTGGAACAGCTTTGTTGACCAGCTTTTCATCTTTGCCATGCTCAATTAGTAATCCCGCATGAAACAGATTATTAAAAGCCGTCAGTATATACGGGGAATGTGTCGTGATGACAAATTGAATTTTGCTATCAGAAAGGTTGTAAACGCTGGCAATCAGTTCCACAATGCTTTTTTGAGCCGAAGGGAACAAATGCGCCTCCGGTTCTTCAATGTAAACTGTAATGCCAACAGAGCTAAAACTCAGTTTTGCAATTGCTTTTAGAATAATTGATAAGGGTAATGTTTCTTGCTGACCGGAAGAGGAAAATGCGACATTTATTTTTCGCTTATCATTGTGAATTATGTAATCTTTATCCCCTTCCCTTAAATACACTCCGCCAAGAATATTTGAAATTATTTTATCAATGCCATTTGGGGCGCGTTCTTCCTTTGCTCTTTCAATAATTCCCTTAGTTCTCTCATAAAAAGAACCGAATTCAATAAGAAAAGGGTCAATTGATTTGTTCGATGATAAGACAGAAAAGATTGCACTTTGCAAGTTAGCAAAGAAAGACCTGCCAGCGGGAATGAACACCTGAGTATTACCGAAACGCTCGCCAAAATTATCTTTTATTTCGCTAAAGAAAAGATCATTATATACAATACTCCGCGTTGGTGACAGAAGGTAATTCGTATTTGCAGTTTCGCGGAGCTGATTATTAAATTTCAAAACAGCCGCTATTAGAGCTTCTCCCAGCTTGCTGAAAATCAACTCCAATCTACTCTTTTTGTTTTTTTCAATAGAAATTTCATCGCCGCTATATTTATATGTTATTTTGAAGGCTGTATTTTTCCAGACTTCAGCAGGAAAATAACTTTCAAATTTAGAAATTATTCTTTTATCTATCTCGTCTCTTGTTTCATATTCTGAGGCAGCATTATAAATTTCTCGGTATATGTTTTTAAAAAAATAGATTAACTTTGCGGATACACTTTTCCCCGATGCTTGCTTGCCGATGTAGATATTTATTGCATTTATATCTATTTCGGCATTTGCCAATCCACCGAAATTTTCGATTATCAATTTCTCGCTCATAAATTGCCTTTATACTTCATAAATTATAAACGCATTATCACCTTAAAGCCTCCAGCGTTTGATTTAATGATTTCGTTCTTTGCTCAATATCTGCAACACGAGCGCGGATTTCTTCAACCTTTTCCTGTGGCGCGCGAGAGACAAAGTTTTCGTTTGACAACTGCGCGTTTAGTTTCTGCGCCTCCGCGTTTAATTTAGCGAGTTCTTTTTCGACTCGCTCGATTTCTTTCGCAAAATCAATCAAGCCTTCAAGCGGAATCGCCAATTCTGCGCCGCCGGACAAAGCCGCCCGCGCCGATGCCTTTGGCGCTTCGAGCTTATCGGTTAAACGCAAATCGTTTGCACGCGCCAATTTTAAAATCTGCGCCTCGTTTTCAGAAAAAACACGATGTGAATCGGCGTTTGCAGCAACGAGCAAGGTAACTCTTTCGCTCGGTTTGATATTCATTTCGGCACGGATGTTGCGCACCTTTGAAATCAATTCAATCACGGCTTGCATTTCCGATTCGGCGCGCTCGTCAATCAAATCGGCGTCACCGAGCGGAAAATCGGCGAGCATAATTGTTTTTTCCGCGTTTGCATAAGCCGGATTATGCAAATTTGAATTTGTTTCGGGCAGCATTTGCCACAGTTCTTCAGTGATAAACGGCATAAACGGATGCAGCAGCCGCAGTGCCTGTTCGAGAACCGTGATAATCCGCGAACGCGCCGCGTCGCGCCAGACGTTCGGTTCTTCGGCAGTGATTTCGTCTTTGACCAGCTCGATGTACCAATCGCAGAAATCGTTCCAGAAAAATTGATAAAGACGCGAAACGGCTTCGTGGAAGAAGTAGCGGTCAAGCGCGCGGTTGACATCCATTGCCGTCCGGTTAAGACGCGAAATTATCCATTTATCGGCGATTGACAGATTTTCTTTCGGATTGTCTTTGGCAAATTCAGGCTCGATTTTGTCTAAATATTCTTCGTCTTCCTCGTCTAAATCGTCAATTAATTCATCGCCGATCAGCTTTTTAATCTCGGCGACTTCGGCTTGCGGGTTGAGAAAATAATAATCAACCCGCGCGCCGTCCGAATTAAGCAGGCAAAAACGCGCCGCGTTCCAGATTTTGTTGGCAAAGTTGCGGTAAGTTTCGATGATTGTTTCATTCAGACGAATATCCGCGCCGGTCGCCACGCTCGCCAGATACATTCGGGTTGCGTCAACGCCGAATTTGTCGAATAAATCGAGCGGATTGACGACGTTGCCGATTGTCTTCGACATTTTCTTACCGTGTTTGTCAACCACGGTTCCGGTGACGACCACATCTTCAAACGGTTTTTTGCCGACAAACTTTTGCGTCAGCATTACCATTCTCGAAACCCACAGGAAAATAATGTCGCGTCCCGTAACCAAAACGTCGGTCGGAACGTAAGTGCGTAAATCTTCCGTGTCCGTAATTTCGCCGTTCCAGCCAAAGGTTGAAAACGCCCATAAACCTGAAGAAAACCAGGTGTCGAGAACGTCTTCGTCCTGTCTTAAATCGCTCGTTCCGGCTTTTTCGGCGGCTTCTTCCGCGCTGCGCGCGACGAAAACGTTTCCTTCCGAATCGTACCAGGCTGGAATTTGATGTCCCCACCAGAGCTGACGCGAAATCGTCCAATCTTTCAGGTTTTCGAGCCACGTCGTATAAGTTTTTTCATAAGGAACTTCCGGGACAAAACGAGGCGATTTCTCTGCGCGCATTAGATTTAAAGCCAAATCGCGCAAATCGTTCATCCGCACAAACCATTGTTCGCTCAAAAGCGGCTCAAGCGTCGTCCCGCAGCGCTCGCATTGCGGCAGAGCGATTTCGTAATCTTCCTGTTTTTCAAGAAGTCCAAGCTCTTCAAAACGCGCGACGACTTTTTCTCTGGCGGCGTATCTGTCCAAACCGACAAAATCCGCGCCCGCCGCGCCGTTCATCGTCGCGTCGTCGTTCATCACGTTTAATTGCGGCAGATTGTGACGCAAGCCGAGTTCGTAATCATTCGGGTCGTGCGCGGGCGTGATTTTGACAGCGCCTGTTCCGAATTCGGGATCAACATAATCATCGGCGACAATCGGAATTTCACGGTCTGTAAGCGGGAGCGCAATCGTTTTCCCAATTAAATCGCGATAACGCTCATCATTCGGATTGACCGCAACCGCAGTATCGCCGAGCATCGTTTCCGGTCGCGTTGTTGCAACGGTTAATTTTTTGTCCGTTCCGATTACGGGATATTGCAGATAAACGAGTTTTCCGGCTTTTTTATCTTCTTTGACTTCCAAATCCGAAAGCACGGTTTTATCGCGCGGACACCAGTTGACAATTCTTTTACCGCGATAAATATTGCCTTCTTCATAAAGCGTCACGAAAACTTCGCGGACCGCTCTAGAAAGGCTTTCGTCGAGCGTGAACCGTTCGCGCGACCAATCAACCGACGCGCCTTCGCGCCGAATCTGGTTTTTGATTTCGTCTTGATACTGCTCTTTCCAAGCCCACATCCGATCCATAAATTCGGCGCGTCCCAAATCCCAGCGCGTTTTGCGCTCGTCAGCCCAGAGTCTTTTCGTAACTTGAAGCTGCGTCGAGATTCCGGCGTGATCGGTTCCGGTCAGCCAGAGAGTTCTAAAGCCCTGCATTCGTTTGCGGCGCGCGAGCGCGTCCATCAAAGTGTGCTGAAGCGCGTGCCCCATATGCAGCGAACCCGTGACGTTCGGCGGCGGAATGACGATTGAATATTTCGGGGCGTTTGGATTCTCGTTGATTTCGGGCGCAAAACAGCCCGCCTGTTCCCAGCGCTGGTAATGTTTTTCTTCAGCCGTTTTCGGCTCGTATGCTTTCGGTATTTCCATACAGAAGTTCAAAGTTCAAGGTTCAAAGTTCAAAGTTAAAATAACAAGTTTCCGTCGCAAGACAAAATTAAAGGCTCAAGGAATTTCGCTTTAACGCGATAACCTTGAACCTTAAACCTTGAACTTTGAACCTTAAACTCTTACCGCTCGCGGTCTTTGTTCTGCATTGTTTTGCGGACGATCAAATCAAATCTGTCCGGCACGATTTCCCAAGCGATTTTTTCGATCACTTTGTCCGAAAGCTTTTCCACGACGCGGGCGGCAATCGCGTCAATCACTTCGGGCGGAAAATTCAGCGTCGCGTATTCGCCCGGTTTTTCGACTGCGGTTGATTGATTGGCGTTATTGACGGTGGCGATTTCCTGCGATTGATTTTCAGCTTCGGGCGCAACGATTTCGGGCGTAATCGCTTCGTCCGTTTCAGTTTGAGCTTCGGTTGCGGGCTGCGGCTGAAAATTCTGCTCGCCGATTTCCGCCCTGATTTCGTCTTCGATTCCAAGCAAATCGTCGTCGTCGAAAAGGTCTGCAAACGGCGAAACCGGTTTTTCATCGCGCGATTCCTGCCGGACGAAATCCATTTCCGGTTCAATATCAATCACTTTGCCGGTGCGAACATCTAAGTCGAAATCCTGCTCTTCCGCAAACAATTCCTGTCGTCTATCATCATCGTCTTCGGTTTCCATCTCCAGCAAATCGTTTACGATTTCTCTCTCTGCAACCGGCTTTTCTTCGGGCACCAACTCAAATGCGTTTTCGGTTTCAAACTGCTCTTGCTGCGTTTCAAACGGCGAGTTTATCTCGTTAATATCCAATTCGACGGTCTGCGCTTCGTGCTGCGAATCGGAAAAGTCCTCGAATCTGTTTAGCTTTTCCGGTTCAACCACTCGCCACTCACTTTCAGGTTTTTCGTCGAGCGCGGAAGCGGGTGAAGAAATGTCCAAATCCTCGAAAGTGTCGGCAAAGCTTGAATTGACCGAGCTGGTTTCGATCATTTCATCGTCAAAAACGGAATCTCTAAAATTAAAATTGCCGTCGTTGACTTGCAGCAAATCTTCATTTGAGGTTTTATCGTCAAAAAAAGTGAAATTAGCTCTCGTGCTTGCCGCCGGCTGCTCGTTTGAGACTGTTTCGGTTTGCGGTTCGATTGTAGTTGCGCCGCCGGACGAATCGAGCAGCGAATGAACTTTGCTGACGAGCTGTTTGATTGATTGAAACGGTTTGGTTAAAAAATCGTCGGCACCTACTCGCCGCGCTTCCGCCTCATCAAAAGGCTCGAATGAGCCGACCAGCAGCATCACCGGAATATTTTCAAAACCGGGCGTCTGCCGTACTCGCTCGCAAACCTCGTAGCCCGATAAACCGGGCATATGAACGTCAGCCAAAACCAAATCCGGCGCGACTTCCAGCAGCCGTTCAACCGCCGTCAAGCCGTTTCCAACCGAAGTTACCGAAATTCCCTCATCGGCGAAAGTCAAATTAATGACTTTTTGAATCGTAATCGAATCATCCGCCAACAACAGTTTGCGTTGTGCCACCAGATTTAAGCTCCTTTTCTATTCTGCGCGGGCTGCTGCGACTCATTATTTTCTCGGTGGGAGATAGAAAATAAAAATCAATAAAATCGCCGTGCGCGTCTCTCCGTGTTCTGAAATCGAAAACTACCACTCGAAGTGTTTTCAGTCAAGAAAAACCGTTGCCTGCAACAGAAATCAGTTTAACGCAAATGCTCGCGGATGCGAAACAATCAAAGCGGACGCCCTCGCGCCCGAATCTTTTGAGATAAACGGGGCAAGGGCGTCCGCACTTGCGTCGCTTGTCAATTTCCGAACCGAAAAAACTTTGCTCTTACACTTTTTGCGGCAGCAGTTTATTGCTGCGCGGCGCGGCTTTTAGCAATCAGCATTCTAAGCATCACTTGAAGCTGGCTGGTCGTAAACGGTTTGGGCAGAAAAACCACGGCTCCGGCGGCAAAGCTGTCCGATGAAAGCTTCGGATTTTGTTCAGCCGTCATCATCATAATCGGAATTTTCAAGAGGCGTTTTTCCGACTGCATATAACGCGCCAGCTCCGGTCCCTGAATATGCGGCATTACCACGTCGAAAATCGCCGCCACGAATTTTTCGCCCGATTGCAATAATTTATAGGCTTCGCGCCCGTCGCGCGCGGCGACGACCGTATAGCCTTCTTTTTCGACAATCGCTTTGACGAGCCGCAAGATAGCCGGATCGTCGTCGGCGACTAAGATTTGTAAAGATTCGGATTGTGAATTGTTGTCCGACACGTAATTGTTAACCTCTTTCAGAGTTTGCATAATTTGTTTTCTTCTTTTGTGTATCTTGATTGCTGAGGGCTGCCGCAAGATTGATTGCGGCGTTCATACTTGAATGTTCTGCCCGATTTTTGCCCGCGATGTCAAAAGCCGTTCCATGGTCAACCGACGTTCGGACGAAAGGCAAGCCGAGCGTGACGTTGACTGATTCGCCAAATGCGAATGATTTAACGGCAATCGTCGCCTGATCGTGATAAAGCGCAATTACGGCGTCAAAATCGCCGCGTCCGGCGCGCCAGAAAACCGTGTCGGCGGCGAAAGCGCCCGCAACGCGAATTCCTTCCGCGCAGCATTGTTCAATTGCCGGATTTATTTCCGCCCGTTCTTCCTCGCCGAACATTCCTGCTTCGCCCGCGTGCGGATTAAGACCGGCAACCGCGAGATGCGGTTTCTCAATTCCGAATCGCTTCATTTCACGATTTGTCAGGCGAATCAATTCGACAATTCGGTCGCTTTTTACAAGTTCAAGTGCGCGGCGCAGAGAAACGTGAATCGAAAGCAAAACGACGCGCAATTTTCCGGCAAAAAACGACATCGCAAATTCTTCCGTGTTTGACAGCGAGGCGAGCATTTCCGTGTGTCCGGGAAAATTAATTCCGGCAAGCTGAAACGCGTGTTTGCTGATCGGCGCTGTACAAATCGCATCCAATTCATTTTTCAGACACATTTCAATGGCAGTTTCGATATAATCCGCCGCGGCGCGTCCGGTCGCGGCTGATTCCGTTCCGAAAACTATATTTTCCGAAATGTTTTCGAGGTCGTAAATCAAAGGTTCAATTTGATTGTCGGGAATCATCTCGCCTTTTTTTATCGTTTTAAAATCGCAGGGCAAATCGAGCTGCGCGGCGGCTTCGCGTAAATACGCCGCATCGCCGATGATAATCGGGAGACAAACGGAAGCGTCGCGCGAAAATTGCGCGAGAGCTTTTAAAACGACTTCGGAGCCGATGCCAGCCGGGTCGCCGATGGTAATTCCGACGCGCGGCAATTTGTTGGCTGAAACGGACATCTTGTTATTGCGAAAAACCGGAACGAAAGCGAGATTTGATGAAGAGCCAGATGAAGAATTGATTAATTGATTTCAATTTTTCGAGCTGCGAAAAGAATTTGCGAGCGAGCCGCTAATCGTCCGCTCACAGTTTTCCATTTTGGCTTTTTGAAACAGTTTTGTCTAGTCTTTTGCGATTATTTTTCGTTTCCGCCAACTGACGGCTCGCGGTCTTCGGCTTTGAACATATATTTGATGTTGTGTTTGAGCAGCATCAGATTGGGACCTTTCGTGCAGTTAATTTTCAAAGCGCGCCGGTCGTACCATTCGATTGTGCCTTCGATTTCTTCGCCGTCCTGCAAAACGATGACCATCGGAGTGTGCGTGTCAATCTGCTTTTTATAATAAAAAACTTCGGCGTTTGTCTCGATAGGCGGTGGCATTTTTTTGCTTTTGCTGGGCGGCAAAGCCGTTGAGCCGTCCGAAACCGGTGCGGCTGGCGGGCGCGGCGCAGCCGGTTTAACGTAGCTATGTCCCTCATTTCTGCGGACATTGACTTCGCGTTCATTGTTTTTGACTTCTGAGAAACTCGGTCGGATTAATTTTCGATTCATTGAAAACCTCTGGCTGAAGATTAAATAAAAAAACGGAATAAGCTTATTTCAAAGCCGCAGCACCAATTACGATTTGTCGCGCTCGCGCGTCGAGGACTCCAAATGAAGCTCAACCGTGGTGAAGACTTAAGATACGGCGTCCGATACACAGGAGGTTCGGGTTGAAGTCTTGCGGCGTATGCTACACGAGAGCCGGTAAAGTTTCAAGAGAAAATATGTGAAATTAATGTTAAATAGAAAAAAAGCCGATTGAAGAATCGGCTTTTTTCCCAATCAATTATCAATCGGCTTTTTTACGGATAAACGCCGGAGTCTCGAAATCTTCGGCTTGATTTGCGGCGGCGGAAGCGGCGCTGCGCCCGTCGCCGCCCCATCGTGAAACAATGGTTTGCGGCTGATTCGGAACTGCTTGCGGCTGACTGTATTGCAGACTCGGCAAATCGTTGACCGCCACGTGCCGGTCAAAACCGGTCGCGATGACCGTCACTTTTACTTCGTCCTGCATCGAATCGTCCGTCACGACGCCGAAAATAATATTCGCGTCCTCGGCGGCTTCTTTGTGAACGAGCGAAACGGCTTCGCGCACTTCTCTGAGCGACATTCCGCGCCCGAACGTAACGTTAACAAGAACGCCCTGCGCGCCTTTGATCGAGTTTTCTTCCAAAAGACGGGATTCAATCGCCGCGCGCATCGCCGCGATTCCGCGCCCTTCGCCGCGCGCTTTCCCGACGCCCATCAGCGCCATTCCCATATTTTTCATCACCGATTTGACATCGGCGAAATCGAGATTAATCATTCCCGGCACGGTGATTAAATCGGAAATTCCGCGCACGGCTTGGAGAAGGACTTCATCGGCTTGCTTAAAGGCTTCGGCAAACTCGATTTCGTCGTCGAGCAATTCGAGACGGTCGTTCGGAATCGTGATAATCGTATCAACCGAGCCTTTCAGCTCAGCCAAACCCTTTTCGGCTTGAAGCTGACGACGTTTGCCCTCAAACGTAAAAGGCTTTGTGACGACGCCGACCGTCAAAGCGTCCAGCTCCATTGCCAGCGCGGCGATAATCGGCGCAGCGCCGGTTCCGGTTCCGCCGCCTAAGCCCGTAGTCACGAAAACCATATCCGCGCCTTCGAGCGCTTCGATGATTTTTTCGGTGTCTTCGAGCGCCGCTTTTTGCCCGACTGCCGGGTCTGCGCCAGCGCCCAGACCCCGCGTCAAATCGCCGCCGATTTGAATCTTGATCGGAGCGCGGCTTAATTTTAAAGCCTGCAAATCCGTATTGGCGACAATAAACTCGACGCCCTCCACGCCTGCTTCGATCATATGATTAACCGCGTTTCCGCCGCCGCCGCCGATTCCGATGACTTTGATCCGCGCGCCCGTCACTGTCGGCTCGTCATCCAAAAACATTCTGATTGGGTTTGTTGTTCGTTCGCTTTCCACTTATTTTTGCCTTTCCGATTTATGAATGCTAAAAATCTAAATTCCCGGATGATGAAGATTCGCCGATGTTGTGCTTCATCGAAAACCGTGACCAATATGTTGGCAACAGTATCTTGTAGCAGTCGGCGGACATCATACAATTAATTTTCAAAAAATGCCACTGAAATTTTCCCTAATTCGACGTATCCAAGCGGAAAATTTTCCGCTCTTCGATTCATCGGACTCAACCGATTGTGTTTCAGCTATTTGCGTTTTCAAGGCGAAAAGTGCCAATCCGGTCGCCACCGTCCAAGCCGGGTCCTGGAGGTCTTCGACCAGCCCGCCGAAGCGGTCGCGTTCGGGAAAACCTATGCGCACCGGCGCATCGAAAACCTGTTCGGCGATTTCCGTCATTCCGCTCAAATTCGCCGCGCCGCCGGTTAAGATTATTCCGCTCGAAAGCTGCCGCCCGGCGTTAACGCGGTTGATGTGCTCGGCGATGTGCTGAAAAATCTCCTCGCCGCGCGGCTGAAGCATATCGCACAAAATCTGGCGCGAAAGCTGTTTCGACGTGCGCCCGCCAACGGGCATCACTTCGATTTGTTCCTGTCGCTCGTGATCCGATAATCGAAACGGCGCGACCGAGCCGAATTCTTTTTTAACGCGCTCGGCTTCCTGCGGCGAAACGCGCAAACCGTGCGCGATGTCTTTGGTAAAAAACGAGCCGCCGAGCGGAAAAACCGATGTATGCTGCACCGACCCGCGTCCGTAAATCGTCAAACCGATGATTTCCGCGCCGATGTTTAAAAGCGCGCAGCCGTATTCTTTGTCATCGTCCGTAAGCGCAGATTCGGCGGCGGCAAGCTGTTCGAGCATCATATACTCGACTTTTAAACCAGCTCGGTTAACAGCTTTAACCGAATTTTGCCGACCGGCGCCGGGACCGACCACGAGGTGCACGCGGCTCTCCAGACGAGTTCCGCTCATCCCGACCGGATTCGTAATTCCGTCCTGCCCGTCAACGACAAATTCCTGCGGCAGACGGTCAACAATTTCCCAACCCGCCGGAAGCTGGACGGCAGAAGCCGATTCCAGAGAGCGTTCAACGTCGTCCTCGCCGATTTCGCGTTCGCGCCCTGCAATAATCGCCAGCCCGGTGCTGTTTCTGCCCTGCAAATGCTCGCCGGAGACGTTGATGGTGACAAGCTGCGCTTCCAGACCGCTCATTCGTTCGGCTTCTTCGACAGCGCGCCGAATCGAGTCAACCGTAGCTTCGGTATTGACCACGACGCCGCGGCGCAAGCCTTTTGATTCCGCTTGCCCGATACCGACAATATCCATCTGCGCGTATTCGCCGACTTCGCCGACGACGCATCTGACGCGGTTCGTTCCAATATCCAGTCCGACTGCAAATGTTGGGTTCTGTGTCATATCTTCCGAACAATTAAAAAAACAACTTTCTCCGGTTCAACGCGATTCCCGCTTTTGTTTGTCGTTCGCCGGATTTCGAGCGCGTTCGACAGCAACCGCGCCTTTTCGCGGAACAATGCTGAGGCGCGAACCGTTCGCAATAATCTTTTCGATTTCCCGCGCTTGTTCGCCCGGCATTCTGTCCAAAACTTCGAGCGCGAGCTTCAGACGCTCGACAAAATCTTCGCGCCCGATTTGAACTGTGACGTGCGAATCGTCTTTTTGAATCAAAGCTCCGATTTCCCGCAAATCCGATAAATCAATTGCCGTAATTCGATTGGCGATTTCCGCCGTTTGAAATTCGTCGAGCAGCTTGAGATAAAGACTCAAGCGTTCCTGATTATTTTTCCGCGCGGCGTCAGTTTCGTTTTCGTTCCAGCCGACAAGAGCGAACGGCGGAGCTTTTTCCGATTGCAAAACTACGCCTAGCATCTTTGCTTCTTCGTCAACCCAAACGAGCTTTCCGCTTTCGGCGCGAACAACGGCAATCGGTTTTCTTTCAATCACTCGCACGCGCAAACCGTCGGGCAAAACGCGCGATACAATCGCCGTTTTCACCCAGGTGAGCCGTTCAATTTCGCGGCGAATCGAATCCAAATCCGCATTCCAAACTCCGGTTTTATCGGTCAAACGCTCGGCAATCGTCTCAATCGCCGGAGTCGAAGCGCGCCGCGCGCCTTCGATGTCAATTCGGTTTGTTTGAAAAACCTCGCTCGCCGTCGCCGCGCGATAACCGGCAAACAATGCAACGCCAAGAACCGCAGCCGCAAAAACGGTCAGCAAAACTCGGGCGTTTTCGCGCAAAAACCGCCCGGTCGAAAACGGCGCCGGAGTCTGCACGCGCTTGCGCGCGACGGGTTTTTTCGACGCTGTGCGTTTGCTTGCGGCGGTTGATTTGGTTGCTGTTTTGACTGCCATTTTCTCGAATCTCAAATCTTAAATTAACGGTTTTTCAAAATCTCCAAAATCTGTTCGCTAGCTCGTGAAACGCTGCCCGCGCCGAGCGTAATGCACAAATCGCCGGGCTGCAATTCGCCTGCGACTCGTTCCGCTGCGCCTTCCAAAGCGCCGACGTAATGCACGTTTTTATGCCCGAACTGGCGAATTTTTTCGCACAAAACCTCTGCCGTGACGCCTTCAATCGGTTCTTCCGAAGCCGGATAAATGTCTGTCAGAAACAGCACGTCGGCGTTGTTAAAAGAGCGCGCGAAATCCTCCATCAAATCGTGCGTTCTGGTGTAGCGATGCGGCTGAAACAGCACGACCGTGCGGCGCAAACCCGAACCTGTTTTCGCCGCCGCCAGCGTAGCCTGAACTTCGGTCGGATGATGCCCGTAATCGTCAACTACAGTAATTTCGTTCGCCTCGCCTTTAAATTGAAAACGTCGGTCGGCGTTTGAAAAATCTTTAAATCCGGCGACAATTTTTTCAAAAGGAATATCCAATTCCAAGCCGACCGCAATCGCCGCCAGCGCATTGTAAACATTGTGTCTGCCGGGAACGGGTAAACTTATCTCGCCCAGAACCTCCGTGCCTTTCCAAACCTCGAAAGTCGAGCCGAAATTGTTGTCGAATTTGATGTAATGCGCCGAAACGTCAGCCTGCGCCGAAAGTCCGTAAGTGATTCGGCGGCGTTTAACGCTCGGAATAATCGCCTGCACATTCGGATCATCGAGGCAGAGAACCGCAGCGCCGTAAAACGGAACTTTGTTGACGAAATCGCGGAAACAGCCCAGAACATCGAGCATATCCGAGTAATAATCCATATGCTCGCGGTCAACATTGGTGACAATGGCAATCGTCGGGTTCAAAATCAAAAACGAACGGTCGCTTTCGTCTGCTTCCGCCACCATCCAATCGCTTTTTCCAAGACGTGCATTAGAGCCGAAAGCGCCGACCACGCCGCCGACAATCGCCGTCGGGTCAAGCCCCGCGTGTCCCAACACGGTCGCGACCATCGAAGTCGTAGAAGTTTTCCCGTGTGAACCGGCGACGGCGATTCGATACGGTTTCAAGCTCATCAATTCCGCCAGCATTTCGGCGCGCGGAATAACGGGAATCGAACGGCGTCGGGCTTCGACAATTTCGGGATTGTCATCTTTAATCGCGGTCGAACGCACAACGACGTGCGCTTCGCCGACGTTTTCCGCCGCGTGACCTTCAAAAATCGTCGCGCCCAATTTTTCCAGACGCGCCGTATTTTTCGACTTCTTCGCGTCAGAGCCGGTCACGCGGAATTCGAGATTGCACAAAACTTCCGCGATGCCGGACATCCCGATTCCGCCAATCCCGACAAAATGAACTTGTTTTACATGCCTAAACATTAAATCGTTCGTCGTTCGTCGTTCGTTGTTCGTCGTTCGTTGTAGCTTTGTCGAAGGCGAGTTTGTTTTAACACTCAACTTCAAAAAAAGTGCAACGAACTACGAACGACGAACGACGCTCAATTCCTCTATCAAATTAACCATCGTCGCGGCAGCATCGCCTTTTACTAACTTTTTCGCCGCTCGTTCCATTTCCGTAATGCGCTCCGGCGCATCAATTAAGCTTTTTATTTCCGCCGCTAAAACTTCGCCGTTTAAATCCTTTTGCAAAATCATTCTCGCCGCGCCCGCTGTTTGCATCGCTTCGGCGTTTTTGCGCTGATGATCGTCGGCAGCGGTCGGCAGCGGAATCATAATCGCGGCTTTTCCCGCTGCGGCTAATTCGGCGCAGGTCGTCGCTCCGGCACGGGAAATTATCAAATCGTTTTCGGCAAATTGACGATTCATATCTTTGATATATTTCGTCACATTTGCTTCAGTCCAACCGGCTTTTGCATAACCGTCTTTGACCGTTTCAAAATCATGCTCGCCGGTTTGGTGCGTGATTTTGAGTCTGTTTTTCGCCGTTTCCAAAAGCGGCAGAGCCGCAGCCAAAGCCTGATTAATCGCCCGCGCGCCCTGCGAGCCGCCGAAAGCTAGCAGACAAAAACGT
The DNA here is from genome assembly GCA_036388995.1 of Pyrinomonadaceae bacterium. Classification (GTDB taxonomy): domain Bacteria; phylum Acidobacteriota; class Blastocatellia; order Pyrinomonadales; family Pyrinomonadaceae; genus JALZCH01. The sequence goes on from DASVQU010000095.1 coordinate 20,254, forward strand.
TCATTGTCTCTAGCCTTCGCCGGAATGTCAAAGAACTCTCTGCGGACAGGATTTCCGGTCACGACTGCCTTTCCGGGAAAGAATTTCGCCGCTTCTTCAAACGTCACGGCTGCTTTGTCAACAAACCGGGCAAGCTGCCGATTCGTAAATCCGGGCAGCGCGTTCGATTCCATCACGAGCGTCGGAATCCGCAAAAAACTCGCCGCCAGCAAAACCGCGCCCGTAACGTAACCGCCTGCGCCGACGACCACATCGGGCTTAAAATTTTTAATCAAAGAACGAGCCGCAAAAAAACTTTTCGGAATCAATAACAAGCCTTTTATTGTTCCCGCCAGACCGACATTTTTGATCCCGGCGCTTTCAATCAATTCGAGCTTGTAACCCGCATCGGGAACTAATTTTGTTTCCAAACCCCGCGCCGTTCCGACGAAACGAACCTCCGATCTGGCATCGCGGCGCATAATCTCATTCGCCACCGCAATGCCCGGATAAATATGTCCGCCTGTTCCGCCCGCCGCTATCAACACTTTCATCACTCATCCGAAATCGTTCCCGCGTATTGCGAAATGTTGAGCAGCAAACCGCAGGAAACGAGAGTTAACAAAATCGAAGTGCCGCCATAGGAAATCAAAGGCAAGGGAATGCCTTTGGTCGGCAGCAATCCGACGACCACGCTCATATTAAAAAACGCCTGCACGACAATTCCGCTCGTGATTCCGATTGCCAGAAGCTTGCCGAAACGGTCGGGCGCGGCAAAAGCCGCACGCGCGCCGCGCCATAAAATCACCGCGAAACCCGTCAAAACGAGCAAAGCGCCGACCAATCCAAGCTCCTCGCCGATGATGGCGAAAATAAAATCCGAATGCGCGTAGGGCAGATAATGGATTTTCTGCTGCCCCTGCGCGAAACCCGCGCCCCAAATTCCGCCCGAACCGACCGCCAACAGTGATTGAACGAGCTGATAGCCTGCGCCTTCGGCGTCAGCCCAAGGATCAATAAAGGCGAAAAGGCGTTTCATCCGCCACGGAACCAACACGAGCGCGCCCAGAACTCCGATGACGAAGGTCGCGGCGACAATGGCAAAATGCCGCCAATCCGCGCCCGCCGCGAAATAAACCGCCGCGAAAATCGCCGCCATCACCATCGTCGTTCCCAAATCCGGCTCAAGGAAAACCAAACCCATCAAACCAGCCAAAACCAGACCGCACGGAAGCAAAGTGCGTTTTACGTCAGACATTTCGCGCTCGCCTTTGGCAAAGAAAAATGCGAGAAAAAGCGCGACCGCCAGCTTGGCAAATTCCGAAGGCTGAAACGACATCCCGGCAAATTTTATCCAGCGCCGCGCGCCGTTTGTTGGCGGAAACGCGAAAACCGCCGCCAGCAAAACGATTGCAATCGCAACAACCGAATAAACAAACCAGCTTTGACGCAGCCAGCGATAATCGAATCTGGTTGCGGCGAGCATTAAACCCAAACCCAAAACAGTGAAAATTCCCTGTTTGACGGCATACAAATACTGATTCGCGCCGTTTGTTTCTTTCAGCGAGAGCATAGCCGACGCCGAATAAACCATAACCACGCCAAAAAGGGCGAGCGCCGCCACAGCCGCGAATAAAAGCCAATCAATTTGAAGCCTCTTAGCCATTTTGGATTTTGGATTTTGGATTTTGGATTTTTGCTAATTCCAAAACCGCTTCCTTAAAAATCTTTCCCCTTTGCTCGTAAGAGTCGAACATATCAAAGCTGGCGCAAGCCGGAGAGAGCAAAACCGTGTTGCCGTTTTCAGCCGCCGCAAAGCTTTTTTCCACCGCGTCGCGCATCGAAACGGCGCGCTCGATTTCGGCAGCAGATTTCAATTGATTTTCAATGTTGTCGGCATCTTCGCCGATTAAAATCAGCTTTCCTACCTTTTTTTCAACCAGCCCCGCAATTGGTTGATACGGCGCGTTTTTTCCGCGCCCGCCTAAAATCAAAACGATTTTGCCCGGTTCTTCCGCCAGAGCTTCGAGAGCTTTTTGCGTCGCGTCAACGCTCGTCGCTTTCGAATCGTTGTAAAACTTAACTCCTTCTACTTCCGCGACAAATTCGAGCCGGTGTTCGACGGCTTTAAAAGTCCGCACGGTTTCGCGCATCGAATCGGGCGAAGCGCCGCACGCCAGACCAGCCGCGAGCGCCGCCAAAACGTTTGCCGCGTTATGCAGCCCGCGCAAACTCATCTCGTCGCGCGTCGTCAAAACTTTTTCCGCTCCGTTTGCCCTGCAAACCAAATCGCGCCCGCGCAAAAACAAGCCTTCTTCCATTTCTTTTTCGACCGAAAACAAAACGACGTTTGCTTTCAAACCCTGCGCCCAGCTTCTTGTGATTTCGTCGTCAGCGTTTAAAATCGCCGCGTCTTCCGCCGTTTGATTCATAAAAAGACGGTGTTTCGCCGCCGCATAATCCATAAACGAATCGTAGCGGTCGAGATGATTCGGCGTGACGTTTAAACAAATTCCGACGTTCGGACGAAATTCCTTGATCGTTTCAAGCTGAAAACTCGACAATTCCCCAACCGTCCAGCCGCTGACCGTCGCCCTTTCGGTCAACGAAAGCAAAGGCGTTCCGATGTTTCCGCCGACTTGCGTTTCAATGCCGGAATTTTTCAATAATTCGTAAACGAGCGTGGTCGTCGTCGTTTTTCCGTTGCTGCCGGTAATTCCGACGATTCTGCCTTTCAAAAATCTGTAAGCAAGCTCGACTTCGCCGATTACCTCGCCGTCTTTGCGATCAACGTAGCGCGCCGGAATCGTGTTCGTCGGAACGCCCGGCGAAATTACGACCAGCTCGATTTGGTCAAGCAGCCACGATGGAATCTGCCCGTCCATCAAACCGACGTTTTGTTCTTTCAAACTTTTGGCTTCATCCGTCCATTCGGCAATCGATTTTCGGTCATGCAGCGCAACTACAGCGCCGCGCTCGCGCAAAAAACGCGCACACGCTACACCTGATTTGCCCGCTCCGAGAACCAAAGTTTTTTTGCCTAACAATTCCAATTTATCTGAACCGCCGAGACGCGGAGACGCCGAGTAAAACAAAAGAAATTAGAGTTTTTATATTTTTCTCTTTTCATTTTTCTCTCTGCGTC
>DASVQU010000096.1:0-32319 GCA_036388995.1 Pyrinomonadaceae bacterium
ACGACACTCAAAGGCGAAGTCGTTTCAATCGAGTTTGTGCCGAGTTATTTTCGGTTTCTGTCCTAAGTGTTGACAAAATAATGGTAATTATCTAAATTTTCCATTCTACTCCTCGTAGCACAACCTTAAAATTCGGAGAAATAAAAAATGAAAACTCACCTTTTGCTCTTTCTTGTCCTCGGACTGTTGATTTCCCCTGTTTTTGCATCAGCCAAAGACGAATGGACGAGCGTTAAATCAAAAAATTTTGAAATCATCGGCGACGCCGCCGAAAAAGATATTCGTCGCGTAGCAACGAAATTCGAACAATTCCGCGAAACGTTTCGCCAGCTTTTTCCCAAAGCCAATTTTGATTCGGCGATTCCGACGCGGGTGGTCGTTTTTAAAAATTCCCGCACTTACAAGCCTTTTAAGCCCGTTCGCGCCAACGGAAAAACGGATGAAGGGATTGCCGGATATTTTCAACCCGGCGAGGATGTAAATTACATCACGCTTTCAGTTGAGGGCGAAGACCAGGAAATTTTCGGCACGATTTTTCACGAATACGTCCATTTTATGCTCGAAAATAATTTCGGACGCTCGACCGTTCCGCCCTGGTTCAACGAAGGTTTGGCGGAATATTACCAGACTTTCGGCATCGAAAACGACCAGAAAGTCAGTCTCGGCAAGCTTCAGGACGGACATCTGGTTCTTCTAAATGAGAATAAATTAATTCCGCTCGAAACTTTTTTTGCGATTGACAATTTTTCGCTCCACAATCAGGGAAATCACGGCAGAAATATTTTCTACGCGCAGGCTTGGGCTTTGCAGCATTATTTGCAGCAGGGAAACAAAGGAGCGCGGCGCGGGCAATTAAGCAAATTTATCGTTTTGCTGCAAGCTAACAAAACGCCGCGCGAGGCTTTTCAGGAAGCGTTTCAAACCGATTATCAAACGATGGAAAAAGAATTGCGCGATTACGTCGGGCGGCGTTCTTTCAATTACGAAACCATCACTTTTAAAGAAAAACTGACGTTTGACGCCGAAATCAAATCCATCCCGATTTCCGATGCGGAAGCCAATGCTTTTCTCGGCGATCTGCTGCTCCACACGCACCGTTTGGACGATGCCGCCGCAAGATTGCAGCAGGCGATTGCAGCCGATGACAAATTGGCGATGGCGCACGCTTCGATGGGAATGACCAGAATGCGGCAGAAAAATTTCCCCGAAGCCAAAAAGCATTTGGAAAAAGCCGTTGCACTCAATGCGAACAATTATCTGGCGCATTATTATTACGCCTATGTTTTGAGCCGCGAGCCGATGGGCGGCGAAAACGGTTATGTCTCGCGTTACGAATCCGGCGCGGCTGAAAAGATTCGCAGTTCTCTGGTTCAGGCGATAAAGCTCAAACCGGATTTTGCCGAATCGTATCGTTTGGCGGCATTCGTTAATCTGGTCAATAACGAAAATCTCGACGAAGGAATTGCGCTGCTCAAACGCGCTCTGCAATACGAACCGGGGAATCAATGGTTCGCGCTCGATATGGCGCAGATTTACGCGTGGCAGGAAAAATTTGACGACGCCAGAAAGATTGCCGAAAAAATCGCGGCAACCGCCGTCGAGCCGGAATTGCGTTCGGGTTCGCAGGCGATTTTAGGTCAAATAAACTCAATGGCTGAACAAACGGCGCATATCAAAGCCCTGAAAGAACGCGGCGAAAATGTGATGGTCATCGGACAATCCGAAGCCACGACGCCGGAAGAAGCGATGAATCTAGCCATCAATCAGGCTCTCAGAAAACCGCAAACCGGAGAACAGCGCGTTTTGGGTTATTTGACCCAGATTGAATGCGACTCGAAAGGTCAAGCCTTCATCGTGCGCGCCGACAATCAGACGCTCAAACTGCGTCTCGGCGCAGCACAAAGCCTGCTAATGATGGCTTTCACACCCGAAATGAACGGCGGGCAAATCAACTGCGGCACACGCAAACCGGAAAATTTCGTCGTCGCTACCTACCGCACATCAAACGACGCGAAAGCTAAAGCTGCCGGAGAAATAGTCGCACTCGAATTTGTGCCGAACAATTTCAAATTAAAGCAGTAAAACAAAACGTCTCAAAAATAGTTCAAAGCGTTCTGAGTCCCGACTTTAGCCGGCTAAAGCCGGGACTCAGAACGTCCAAATCCGGTTTTTGAGAGGGCTGCTAATTAATTTCAGGATTTTAGCTTAAGAATCGCGCTTTTATTTCGGGTGTCGGCATCATACAAACTTCCTTTTTGCCAAACAAACGATAACGGTTTCGGGCGAAAAGGCGATAAAAGAAATCTCTCGCCGGGCGCGGCACAAATTGAAAAACCGAAAAAATTTGCCAGGCGCCGCCGAGATGTTGAGCGATTTTCAAAGCTGCGGTCGAATGCGTAAAAGCTCTCCCGTTTTCAATTAAAACGACCGAATCAATACGGGGCGCATTTAAATCGTATTGACGCAAAAGCTTCTGCCCGATTTCCGATTGCAGCGCGGCAAAACGAAAATTATCTTTTCCGTCGCGGCGAATAATAAAATTGACCGTACCGTTGCAGAAATTGCACACGCCGTCGAAAAGAACAATTGCTTTATCGTTTTGATACGTATTTTCCATCAATCTAACCTTAAGCTCAAACGTATTTCTCAAACAGATTTCATCGCCACGCTAATCGCTTTTGCCTTTTTCAAGAGCTTTTCGGTTTCGCCGAAATTTAAAGTTTGAGCCGCATCGGAAGCCGCTTTTTCCGGCGTTTCGTGAATTTCGATGATTGCGCCATCCGCGCCTGCAACTAACCCCGCGAGCGCAATCGCTTCGACGTGGCGGCGGACGCCGATTCCGTGCGACGGGTCAACAATTACGGGGAGATGCGTTTTTTCTTTTAAAACCGGAATCGCGTTGATGTCAAGAGTGTTGCGATACGCTTTTTCATACGTTCGGATGCCGCGCTCGCAGAGCAAAATTCGCTCGTTGCCGTTCATAAAAATATATTCGGCGGCTTGCAGCAATTCTTCGATTGTGCCGGACATCGCGCGTTTGAGCAGCACGGGTTTGTCAATTTTTCCAAGCTCGTCGAGCAGAGTAAAATTTTGCGCGTTTCGAGTTCCGACCTGATAAACGTCAACATAAGGATACATCGCTTCGATTTGCGCGGCGTCCATCACTTCGGTCGTCAGCTTGATGCCGTGCGGTCTGGCGATTTCGGCAAACATTTTCAAGCCTTCGATGCCAAGCCCGCGAAAAGCGTAAGGCGACGAGCGCGGTTTAAAAGCGCCGCCGCGCATAATGCGAACGCCGTTTTTATTTAAAAAACCAACAACGCTTTCGATTTGCGCGGCGCTTTCGAGCGAGCAAGGTCCGAACATAAAAGCGAAATTCCCATCGCCTATTTTTACTCCATCGCCCAAATCAATTACGGTTGATGAGACTTTCCATTTGCGCGAAACCAGCTTGTAAGCGTCAGAAACGCGATGTACGTCTTTAACGCCTTTCAAACCGCCAATCCGGCGAATATCAACGTCGTAACTGCCCAAAGCAATCAAATATCGCCCGACTTGCGTTACGACTTCAGTAACTTTCAAACCAAAACTTTTAATCTGATCGCGCAGAATTACCAGCTCATTCTGCTCTATATTTTCGGCGCATTGAATAATCATAAAAACCTCAAATCAAATAAATTTACCGACAAATTCTGTGGTCGCTTGCCGCACGTTCGGCGCTTTTTCTATTGCTCTCAAAAAGGCGCTGCCGACAATCGCGCCCGCAGCAAATTTCGTTACCTCTTGAAAATGTTCGCCTGTTTCGATTCCGAATCCGACCATTAAAGGCGAACGCAGATCCATTGCGGCAAGACGCCCCAAATACGATTTTCTGTTCTCGTCAAACTGTAAATTCTTTCCCGTTACGCCCGCCATCGAAACCGCATAAACAAAGCCTCTGCTGCAAGCGTCAATCTCTCTGATTCTCGCTTCGGGCGTATTTTCGGTGATGAGAAAAATGTTTGCTAAACCGTTTTGCTCAAACAACTCGCGATAATTTTTGAGATAAAATTCGAGCGGCAAATCCGGCAAAATCACGCCGTCAGCTCCCGCCGCCCGCGCGTCCCGGCAAAACCGTTCGACACCGTATTGCATAACCGGATTGAGGCTTCCCATCAAGATAATCGGGATTTCAACTTTTGCCCGAATTTTGCGCAAAACTTCAAGCGTCCAATTGAGCGACGCGCCGTTTCGCAAAGCGATTTCATTGGTGTGCTGAATCGTCGCTCCGTCGGCGATTGAATCGGAAAACGGAATTCCAAGCTCGATTAAATCAACTCCACTTGCCGCGAGAGTTTCGACAATCGGAACTGTCGCTTCGAGAGTCGGAAAACCGGCGGTCACGAAAATTGAGAAAATCTTTTTGTTTTGGGCGAAAAGCCGCTCAAGTCTGTTCATTTTGTAGTTTGGTTGAAATAATCCAAATATGTTGCCATATCTTTGTCTCCGCGCCCCGACAAACAAACAACGACGAGCGAGTTTTTCGGCAAATCCATTTTTGGCAAATATGCAATCGCGTGCGCTGATTCGATTGCCGGAATGATGCCTTCGAGTCTGGTCAGTTGCAGTCCTGCGTTTAAAGATTCCTCGTCCGTGATGTTGACGTATCGGACGCGCCCAGTTGAAAAAAGATGCGCGTGCTGCGCGCCGATGCCCGGATAATCAAGCCCTGCGGAAATCGAATGAGCTTCGAGAACCTGTCCGTCGGCGGTTTGCATCAGCAGCGTGTTGCTGCCGTGCAAGACTCCGGGTTTGCCGAGCGCGGTTGTCGCCGCCGTTTCGCCCGTATCAACGCCGCGCCCGGCGGCTTCAACGCCGAATAATTTGACGCTTTCATCTTCCAAAAACGCTCCGAAAGCGCCGATTGCGTTGCTTCCGCCGCCGACGCAGGCGACGACGGCATCGGGCGTTTCACGGTTTTCTTTTTCGAGCAATTGCGCTCTGGTTTCGCGTCCGATGACAAATTGAAAACGCGCCACAATATCTGGAAAAGGATGCGGTCCGACAGCCGAACCGATTAAATAATGCGTGTTTGTCGGATGCGCAATCCAATCTCGCAGAGCCTCGTTTGTCGCATCTTTTAAAGTTTTGCTCCCCGAATGAACCGGCACGACAGTCGCGCCGAGCATTTTCATTTTTTCGACGTTCGGCTTTTGCCTTTCGACATCAACCGCGCCCATAAAAACAACGCATTCGAGATTTAAAAGCGCGCAAACCGTCGCCGTCGCAACGCCGTGCTGTCCCGCGCCGGTTTCGGCGATGATTCGTTTTTTGCCAAGAGCACGAGCGAGCAAAATCTGACCGACTGTGTTGTTGATTTTGTGCGAGCCGGTGTGATTTAAATCCTCGCGCTTGAGATAAACGCGCTGATTCACCGATTCCGATAATCTTTCGGCAAAATAAAGCGGCGAAGGTCGCCCGACGTAATCTTTGAGGAGCTTTTGAAAATCGCGTTGAAATGCGTCCGATTCGATAATTTCCAGATAGCGCGTTTGCAGCTCGTAAATATTGGGCTGGAGCATTTCCGGCACAAATGCGCCGCCAAATTCGCCGTAAAATCCGTTTTCATCAACCTTGTAATTCATAAACTTTTTATTATTTCAGAAATAATTTCGGGCGATTTAACTCCCGGCGCAATCTCAGCGCGGCTGTTAATATCCAAAGCAAACAGCGGCAAATTTCGACAAGCCTCGATTGCTTCCGCAGCATTTTCAACGCCGATTCCGCCGCCCAGGAAAAATGGCTTGTTGATTGAAAACCGGCGCAAAATCCGCCAATCAAAAGCGTGTCCGCTGCCGCCGTGCCGAGAGGTTTTCGTATCAAACAAAAAGTAATCGCAAATTGTTTCGAACTCTTTAAGCCGCTCGCCATCGAAATTTTCATCAACTTTGAAAACTTTGACGATTTGCAGATTTTGTTTTTTCAAAGACTCACAAAACCGCATTGTTTCGCTGCCGTGAAGCTGGACGAATGATAAATTCGCTCGCTCGGTAATCTCCGTAATCTTCTCCAAATTTTCATCAACAAAAACGCCTACGCGCCGGATGTTTTGAAATTCAGGGAGTTTTTCGGCTTGCTCGACGGAAACAAAACGCGGCGATTTCGGGTAAAAAATCAGCCCGAAAAAATCGGGTTCAAGCGCAACAACTTTGCGCATATTTTCCGCCTCGCGCATTCCGCAAATTTTGATTTTCGGGTTGTTCATTTCCCTTCCAAAACCTGAAGTTTGCGAATAAACTCACCGCACGCCAATTCGGGCTGGCTTTCGCGCATAAATGTTTCGCCGATTAAAAAACCTTTGAATCCGGCTCGTTTAAGCTCGACAATCGTTTCAGCTTCGCTCAAACCGCTTTCGGAGATTTTGACGATTTCGGCGGGCAGCTTTTCGGCAATCGAAAACGAACGATTAACGTCAACCGAAAAATCTTTGAGATTTCGGTTGTTGACGCCAATGACCGAAATGTTTTCCAAATCGCCGGGCAATTCCTCAAATTCGTGAATTTCAAGTAAAACTTCCAATCCCAAAGAAGCCGCGAAAGCCGCCAGATTTTTGATTTGCTTTTCATCCAAAGCCGCCGCAATCAACAAAATCGCGTCCGCGCCGATTGAGCGCGCTTCGACGATCTGGTATTCGTCAATCGTGAAATCCTTGCGCAAAATCGGGCAGTAATTAAATTTTCGTGCTGTAATCAAATCGTCGTTCGAGCCGCCGAAAAATTCCGTGTCGGTCAAAATCGAAAGCGCGCTTGCGCCCGCCTGCATATAACCGATTGAAACTTTTTCGACCGAAACGTATTCGTTTATCGCGCCTTTTGAAGGCGAGCGGCGTTTGATTTCGGCGATGATGCCGACTTTATCTGCACGATTCAGATAATGCACGAGCGACACGCAAGGCGCGCCGAAATGCTCGCTTTGCTCAAGTTTTTTGATTGGCACAAGCTCGCGCCGTTCGGCAACTTCTTTTTGTTTATGAGCAATAATTTTTTCTAAAATCACAATTAAATTTTCACCGCCGAGACGCGGAGACGTAGAGGTTTTATCATTTATTTTCTCTCGGCGTCTCCGCGTCTCGGCGGTTTATTAATTTTGAAAAGACCTCAAAAGCTGCGCCGGATTGCAAACTTTCCGCTGCGCGTTCGCGGCATTCTTCAAATGAAAATTCCGATTTTGCCACGCGCATCGCAAAAGCTGCGTTAGCAATGACCGTTTGATTTTGCGCGCGGCTTCCCTGCCCGCGCAAAATATTTAAAAGCTGTCGGGCGGCTTCTTCAACCGTTTCGCCGCCGCGCAATTCTTCTGCGTGTACAGTTTCAAATCCCAAATCTTCTGCATAAAAAGTTTCCGCGCCGTCATTTGTGACTACATCAAAAGCGGCAGTCAGTGAAATTTCGTCGTAACCGTCGCGCGTATGAACGAGCGCAAATTTTGTCGGCGTAGTTTCGAGAAAATAACGATAAAGCCGTAAAACCGCCGGTTCGGCAACTCCGACGAATTGAAACGGCGGCGTTGCCGGATTGAGCAACGGTCCCAAGAGATTGAAAAACGTGCGAAAACCGATTTCCGCGCGGAGCGGCGCGACTTGTTTCAAAGCCGGTTGAAAAAGCGGCGCGTGCAGATAACAAAAATTAGATTCTTCAAGCTGTCCGCGTAAAATGCTTTCGTCATTAGTAAATTCAAAACCGAGATATTTCAAAACATCCGATGAGCCGCTGCCCGAAGTTGCCGACGAATTTCCGTGTTTCGCAACGCGCACGCCGGTTCCAGCTAAAACGAACGCGGAAACCGTCGAAATATTAAAAGTGTGTTTGCCGTCGCCGCCCGTCCCGCAAACGTCAATCGGCGCTAAATCGGAAAAATCAACTTTATTCCCGATGTCGCGCAAAACGCCGTGAAAACCGCGCAATTCTTCGAGCCAAATCCCGCGCATTGTGATCGCCGCCAGAAAAGCCGCCGCCTGAGCCTGCGGAATTTCGCCCGACAGCATCATTCGCAGAGCCGCAGCAGCTTCCTGCTCGGTCAAAATCTGCCCGCTCAAAATTGACGCTAAAATATCTTTCATAATTCCAACCAATTTTGAATAATCTTTGCGCCTTCGGGCGTCAGCACGGATTCGGGATGAAATTGAATCCCGCGAACATCAAATTCTTGATGACTTAAAGCCATAATTCGTCCTTCACCGTCGCTCGCCGTAACCTTTAAACTTTCGGGCAAATTTTCGCGCGAAACAGTCCACGAATGATAACGTCCGGATTGAAAAGTTTTCGGCAACCCGCGAAAAAGCTGCTCGCTTTCATCTTCGACGACGGTTTCGATTCCCAACCCGTGACAAACCCGCTCCAAATTTTCGAGCTGTCCGCCAAAAGCTTCGGCAATACATTGATGCCCCAAGCAAACGCCTAAAATGCTTTTTTTCCGGGCGAAGTGTTTGACTAGTTCAGGCATAATTCCGGCTTCCGAAGGCAAACCGGGACCGGGCGAAAGCAAAATTTTGTCGTATTTCTCAATATCTTCAAGCGTGATTTTGTCGTTTCGCACAACATCCGGCGTCACGCCGCCGACTTCACCGACAAGCTGGAAAAGATTGAACGTAAACGAATCGTAATTGTCTAAAAGCAAAATCTTCATAATCTTAACCACAGAGGCACAGAGCTTTAAAACTTTTATTTTCTCTGTGCCTCTGTGTCTCTGTGGTGAAAATTTTCCGCACTTTCGATAGCCCGTCTGAGCGCGGCTAGCTTGTTGCGGACTTCGGCGGTTTCTTTTTCCGGCACGGAATCTGCGACGACGCCTGCACCGGCTTGGAAAATCAGTTGCCGTTTCCGAGCCAGAAACGAGCGAATCATAATCGCCTGCGTGCAACTTCCGTCCAGACCGAAAAACCCGACGCTGCCGCCGTAAAAAGAGCGCGCCGAAGGCTCTAATTCATTTAAAATCTGCATCGCGCGATATTTCGGCGCGCCGGACAAAGTTCCCGCCGGAAATGTGTCGGCAAAAACCTGCGCCGCAGAAACATCGTCGTTCAATTTGCCTGTAACTTGAGAAACGAGATGAATGACGTGCGAATAAAATTCGACGGTTTTGAATTTTTCGACCTGTACGCCCGAACAATGGCGACCCAAATCATTGCGCGCCAGATCAACCAGCATTACGTGCTCGGCGTTTTCTTTTGAATCGTTGATTAACTTCGCGGCAAATTCGCGGTCTTCCGATTCGTGTTTGCCTCGCGGATAAGTTCCGGCAATCGGATGCAGTGTTGCAATTTTGTTTTTTATTAAAAGCTGCGCTTCGGGCGACGAGCCGAAAAGGGAAAAACCGCCGTAATCGAAGAAAAACAAAAAAGGCGACGGATTGATGCGGCGCAAAGCGCGGTAAACGGCAAATTCGTCGCCGCGATATTTTGCCGAGAATTTGCGCGACGGCACGATTTGATAAACATCTCCGCGATTGATATGCCGCTGGCAGGTTCGGACGATTTCGGCAAAATCCGCGTCGCTTATCTCCGCCGTTTCCCCGCCTTCCGCCGCAAACGGAAACTCGACCGCGCGGCGGCGAGTGATTTTTGCAAACAAATCGGAAAGAGCAATCGTCGTGTTTAAAGGATTTTCCGCATCGCTCAGCTTTGTCGCCGTCAGCGAATTCCGGAAATGGTCGAAGCGAAAGACATAGCGATACAGAGCAAACTGCATATCCGCGATTTGCTCGTCCGGCTGCGGCAATTTGGAAAATCGGATGTCTTCAAAATGCGGAATCGCGCTAAAACCGACGTAGCCGAACAAACCGCTTGAATCGTTGTTTTCGCCCGATTCGATTTTTATTGAGCTTTGAAATTCGTCAAAAGCGGTGACGGCGGAATTAGCCGCCAAATCAATCTCGGAGATTTTGCGTCCCTCGCGTTCGATTTCGGCTTTTCCGTTTTTGATTGAAAACCGCGCAACGGCGTCGGCGCAGACAAACGAGCTGGCGGTTTCCGGCGTGTGCGGCTCGACGCATTCGAGCAGCAGAGTTTCGGGAAAAATTTGACGCAAATTGGCGTAAAGCGCGACGGGTGTCGTGCTGTCGCTGCTGGCGCTAAAAATCTCGGCGTTGAAATTAAAACTTTCCGGCATTTCCAAATTCAGTACAGTTTTGCCGACAAAAACGGCAATACAAGTCAACAAAGGGTTGAAAAACGAACGAATTTACGATTTGGGTGGAGAAAAAAGATGATTGGGCGCTAAGCCCACCAGAAAGCCGTCGCGCGCCACGCAGAATGAATTTGCGTGAAAGTTTGGAAATGATTTTTGCGCGTTTTGCTGTTCATAAGGAATAACAAACTATAACGAGACGGGCGCCGTTTGGCAAGCGGCGAAAATCTCGGCTAGTATCCTTTTGTATAGCTTGGATTGCGCGTTATGTATATCCCGACCAGATTTTTGGAAACCGACCGCGAAACGATTTTGAATTTCGTCGAGCAAAACAGCTTTGCAGCTTTAATCTCTTATGACGGCGAAAAACCGATTGCCACTCACATTCCGCTTTTAGTTGAACGAGCCGAAAACGACCAAATTTATCTCGTCGGACACATCGCCCGCGCCAATCCGCAATGGAAAACTTTCGCCGCTGCGGAAGAAATTCTCGCAGTTTTCGCCGGAGCGCACGCTTACATTTCGCCGCGCTGGTACGATGTGCCGGAACAAAACGTACCGACCTGGAATTATCAATCCATTCACGCCTACGGAAAACCGCAAATTGTCGAAGAAAAAAGCGCGCTCGTTGAAATGCTCCGGCGTTTAATCGCAAAATTCGAGCCGAATACCGGCTACGATTTGGAAACTATCTCACCGGAAATTGTTGATAAGCTGGTGAAAGGAATCGTCGGTTTTCGCATTGCGGTTTCGCGTTTTGAAGCCGCTTTTAAACTCAGCCAGCACCGCCCCGAATTTCACGCCGGAGTCATCGGCGGACTAATTGAAAACGCCGATGAAAATTCGCTGGCAATCGCCGCCGCAATGCGGAATCTTACGAAAGCGTAAAATTTTTCCAAAAAAAGCGCTTGCAAAAAACTCCGCTTCGTTCTATCTTCGCTCAATAAAATTTTCCAACCCGTAGAATATGAAAATTAATTTATCGAGGTTTTTCGCCGTTTTTGCCAGCGCCGTTTTGCTTCTGTCGTCCTTGTTTTACCAACAAGTTTCGGCTCAAAGCAGCGCCAACGCGCCGCGGGCTTTTGCAATTACGAATGCCAGAATCGTCACCACCTCCGGCGCCGACATCGAGCGCGGGACAATTATCGTTCGCGATGGTTTGATTGTTGCCGTCGGCGCGGGAAACTTGCAGGTTCCGGTTGACGTGCGCGTGATTGATGCCAATGGCTTGACCGTTTATCCAGGAATTATTGACGCGAGCGCCAGCACCGGAATTCCCGCACCTCGCCCGACGCAGCAAGCCGGCGGAGGCGGTCAAAACATCGCGCAGTTTTTGCAGCAGCAACAGCAAGCTCAACAGCAAGCGCAGGCGCAATCGAATTCGACTTATCCGGCTGGTTTGCTGCCGGAAATCGCGGCGGCTGATTTGATACGCACGTCGGATTCTTCGATTGAAACCGCGCGCAACAGCGGGTTTACGACCGTCCTTGTAGTTCCCCGCGAGCGAATTTTTCAAGGTCAATCGGCTCTCATAAATCTGTCGGGCGAAACGGCTGGCGAAGCAATCGTCCGCGCGCCCGTAGCGCTGCATCTCACATTCGTACCGCTGCAAGTCGGACAATTTCCGACCAGCTTAATGGGTTCTTTCGCCGCCGTTCGCCAAATGTTTCTGGACGCACAGCAATTACAGGAAGCGCAGAGAAATTACGAAAAAAATCCGCGCGGCACGCGCCGCCCCGATTCAAACAAATCGCTCGAAGCTTTGTTTCCGTATTTATCTCGCCAAACTCCGGGTCAGGCTCCAATCGTTTTTCAGGCGAACACCGAACGCGAAATCGGCAGAGTTTTAAATTTTGCCCGCGAATTTAACTTAAAAGCGATAATTGCGGGCGGCGCGGAAAGCGGGCGATTTGCCGAGCAATTAAAAGCGCAGGATATTCCGGTTTTGCTGTCGCTCAATTTTCCGCGCCGCACTTCTTCGACTTCGCCCGAAGCCGACCCGGAAAGTATGAGCGTGCTGCGCGCCCGCGCCGAAGCGCCGAAAACCGCCGCGCGGCTGGCGGCAGCCGGAGTCCGATTCGCGTTTCAATCGGGCGGAATGGCGAATTACACGGATTTTTGGGCGAACGCCGGAAGAGCCGTGCAGGCAGGTTTGGCTCGCCCGGCGGCAATCCGCGCGATGACTTTGGGCAGCGCCGAGATTTTTGGAGTAGCCGACCGAATGGGTTCAATCGAACCGGGCAAAATTGCCAATCTGACAGTCGTGCGCGGCGACATTTTCGACCGCGCCCGTACTGTGACGCACGTTTTTGTTGACGGGCGGATGTATGAAATTCCCGCCGCCGCGCCGACAACGACCGGCGGAGGCGGGGCAAACGCAGCGGCGGCGCAGGCAATTGCCGGAAAATGGAATTTGACGATACAGCTCGGAGGTCAAACCGTCCAGGCGACCGTAACTTTGACAACGCAGAGAAATCAGCTCGCCGGGCAGTTTGAATCAACGCTCGGCGCTGCGCCGATCTCGCAGGGCGAAATATCGGCTGAAGGTTTTCGTTTCGTCGTCAAATTAAACGTGGGCGAACAGGTTGACGCCGTTTTCGCGGGCAGAATTACCGGAGAAAATCAAATGACCGGAACCGTCACGGCACCGCAGGGAACAACTTCGTTTACAGGAACGAAAACGCCGTAAGTGATTGATTAGAATTGAGGAATCAAGGATGAAAAAAATTCTTAGTTTATTTCTGATTGTTTTATTCGTTTCCGCGCCGCTTTCGGCGCAGCAGCGGAACACTGCCGCCAACGCGAATGAAATTTTAATTCGCAATGCGACCGTTTTGACGGCAGCGCGCGGGCGTCTCGAAGGAACGGACATTTTGATTCGAGCGGGAAAAATTGCGCAAATCGGTAAGAATCTGCGTGCCGGCGCAAACGCGCAGACGATTGACGCCACCGGAAAATTTGTCACGCCCGGAATCGTTGACGCACACTCGCACGCCGCTGTTGACGGTTCGGTTAATGAAACGTCGTATTCGGTGACTTCGATGACCAGAGTTCACGACGTGATAAATCCGAACGACATCAATCTCTATCGCGCGCTGGCGGGCGGCGTGACGGTTCTTAACGTCCTGCACGGGTCGGCAAATTCAATCGGCGGGCAAAACGCGACAATCAAAATCAAATGGAAACGACCGGCGCAGGATTTTTTGATACCGGACGCGCCGCCCGGAATAAAATTCGCGCTCGGTGAAAATCCGAAACGCTCGCACTCAAATCTTCAGCCCGGACAAACGCGGCGTTATCCGGCAACCCGGATGGGCGTCGAAGAAACCATCCGCGACGCTTTCATTCGCGCCCGCGATTACAAAGCCGAATGGGACGAATTTCGGGAGAAATCAAAACGTGATAAAAATTTGACCGCGCCGCGCCGCGACATAGAGCTTGAGCCTCTGGTCGAAATTCTGGAAGGCAGGCGTCTGGTTCATTCGCACGGTTATCGCTCGGACGAATTTTTGATGCTGCTTAATTTGGCTGATGAATTCGGTTTTAAAGTCAAAACTTTGCAGCATGGTCTCGAAGCCTACAAAATCGCGCCGGAAATCGCCCGACACGGCGCAGCAGCTTCGATTTTTGTTGACAATTGGGGTTATAAAATCGAAGCGTTCGACGCGATTCCATATAACGCGGCGATTTTATACCGAAACGGCGTCAGCGTTTCAATCAACTCGGACTCGAACGAACGCCACCGCCGACTGAATCTCGAAGCCGCCAAAACGATGAAATACGGCGACGTGCCGGAGGAAGAAGCGCTCAAAATGATTACGCTCAATCCGGCGACTCAGCTCGGAATCGGAAATCGAACCGGTTCAATCGAAGTCGGCAAAGACGCAGACATCGTAATTTGGACGGCGCACCCGTTTAGTCCTTATGCGCGCGTAGAACGAACGATGATCGAAGGCGAAACCTTTTTCGACCGCGAACAGGATGTGCAAAACCGCGCCGCGCTCGCCGCCGAGCGCCAAACGCTCGAACGCGACGAAGCCAATCGTCCCTCGACCAGCCCGCGCGCCACGCAGCCCGCAGTTCCGCGCGAGCGCGTCAAAGCAGACCTCGACGACGCCGATGACATTGACGGAGGAAACCACAAATGAGTTCAAAGTTCAAAGTTCAAGGTTCAAAGTTAATTTTTGCGCTTCTTCTGCTCACTGCTCACTGCTCACTGCTCACTGTCAGCGCGCAGTTGTCGCCGCCGTCGCAGCAAAATCAGAACGGGCAAGCCGGGACGTTTTTGATTCGCAACGCGCGAATTGTGACTGTTTCCGGCGCGCCGGTCGAAACTGGCTCGCTCTTGATTCAAAACGGGCGGATTGCCGCCGTCGGCGCAAACGTTAACGCGCCAGCCGGTGCGGAAACGATTGACGGCAGCGGTTTGATGGTGTTTCCGGGAATGATTGACGCGGCGACGAATATGGGTTTGATGGAAATTCCGCTCGGCGCGCCCGGCACGGATGACGACGCCGAAGTCGGCGATATGAACCCGAACGCTCGCGCAATCGTCGGCGTAAACCCGCATCTGACGCATATTCCGGTCACGCGCGTAAACGGCACAACCACCGTTTTGACGATGCCGCAAGGCGGAATCGTTTCCGGTCAAGCCGCAATCATCAATCTCGTTGGTTCGACACAGGGCGAAATGGCGGTCAATCCGGCATTTGCGCTGGTGATTGATTTTCCGCGCGTAGCAGGTGGTTTTGGTGGTGGTTTTGGCGGCGGATTCGGCGGTCAAACACCCAATTTTGAAGAAGCAATCCGCACACGCGACCAGCGTTTGACCGATTTGCGCCGGATGCTCAAAGACGCCGAGGCTTACGGCAAAGCGCACGACGCTTACGCGCAAAACAAAACTTTGCCGCGACCGAAAACCGATTTAAGACTTGCGGCGCTCGTCCCGTTTGTGCGCGGCGAAAAGCCTGTGATTATGATTGCCAACCGGGAAATTGACATTCGCAACGCCGTTCGGTTCGCCGACGATAATAAATTAAAAATGATTTTGATGGGCGGCAACGACGCCTGGCGAGCGGCTGATTTGCTCAAACAAAGAAACGTCCCGGTAATTATCACCGGAATCTGGTCATTGCCCGCGCGCGAAGACGACGCTTATGACGTTTTGTTTGAAAACGCTTCAAAGCTCCAACGAGCGGGCGTTCGTTTTGCCGTTGCTTCGGGCGACGAAGGCGCAAACGCGCGTGACCTCCCGTATCAAGCCGGTATGACCGCCGCTTTCGGTTTAACGCCGGACGAAGCCTTAAAAAGCGTCACGCTTTATCCGGCGCAGATTTTGGGAATCGCCGACCGGATGGGTTCGCTCGAAGTCGGAAAAGTTGCCAACGTCGTTGTCGCCGACGGCGACATTCTCGACCCGCGAACGCACATCCGGCATCTTTTCATCAACGGTCGAAAAATGCCTCTGAACACGAAGCACACAGAGCTTTTCGACCAATTTAAAGACAGAAAATTACCCGCGTCTCAGTAAAAGCTGTTCCAAGTTAAATAAAAAGTGCGGCGAGATGATTCGCCGCACTTTTTATTTATGCGGCTGACCGTTTTTGACTTGTAGTTTTTGTTCTGCTGGTTTCTGCAAGTTTTTTCAATTCGTACAACTTCATCAACGCTTCGACTGGCGAGATTCCGTCAAGATCAGTTTCGAGCAAAGCGCGCTCGGTTTCGGTCAGATTTTGAGATTTGAAATCTGAAATTTGCGATTTCAAATCGTCCTTTTCGTACTCGCCCAAAAGCTGTTCGGCGCGGCGTACCACCGGTTTTGGCAGCCCTGCTAATTTCGCCGCGTAAACGCCGTAACTGCGGAGAGCGACGCCGGGCGAAACTTTGTACAAAAATTCCAGTTCGTCGCCACGTTCTTCGATTTCGACGTGCAGATTTTCCAGATGCGGCAAAATTTCCGCAAGTTCCGCAAGCTCGTGATAATGCGTTGCGAAAATCGTCCGCGATTGCAGTTTCGGGTGATTGTGGATAAATTCGACGACCGCCCGCGCCACAGCTAAACCGTCGTAAGTCGATGTTCCCCGCCCTAATTCATCGAGTAAAATCAAGCTCCGCCCGGTCGCGTGATGCAGAATTTCTGCGGTTTCGACCATTTCGGTCATAAAAGTTGATTCGCCCGCGCCTATGCGGTCGTAAAGCCCGATACGCGTAAAAATTCTGTCGGTCAATCCCACAACGGCTTCTTCCGCCGGAACGAAAGAACCGATCTGCGCCATTAATACAATGAGCGCGATTTGTCTCAAATAAGTTGATTTGCCCGATGCGTTCGGTCCCGTAATTAAAGCGACGTTCGGCGCGCCGTTTCCGCCTAATGCGGCGTCATTAGCGACAAAGTTTTCAATCGTTTTCTCGACGACCGGATGACGCCCGTTTTTGATTCGCAGCAGCGAAGTGTCGTTGACGTGCGGTTTGCAGTAATTCAATTCGTCGGCGACTTCGGCGAGTGAACAAATGGTGTCGAGATAAGCGAGAATTTGCGCGGCGGCAGAAATTTGCTGGCGATTTTTGCCGATTTCGTGGCAAACCTGCCGGAAAATGCTGTTTTCCAATTCGGCAAGACGTTCCTGCGAATTTAAAACGAGCGATTCGTATTCTTTGAGTTCGAGCGTGACAAAGCGTTCGGCGTTGACCAGAGTTTGTTTGCGGACGTAATCTGCCGGGACGAGATGCAGATTCGATTTCGAGACTTCGATAAAATAACCGAAAACTTTGTTGTAAGTGACGCGCAGACTTTTGATTCCGCTCCGTGCCCGTTCCCTTGATTCCAAATCGGCGAGATAATTTTTGCCGTCTTTGACGAGCTTTCGCAGCCGGTCTAATTCGTCGTTAAAACCTTCGCGGATGATTCCGATTTTCTCGGACGCGCTCGCTTCATCGGAGATTGCTTTTTCTATTAAATTTGCGGTTTGTTCGCACGCGGGCAAATTAACGAGCGTTGTGCCGAACCGCGCCGGGTCTTTTTGCAAAATTCCGCGAACGCGCGGAATTTGCCGCAAGCTTCGGCTTAAAGCGAGCAATTCGTTTGCCGAACAAAGGCTGGCGCGTGTGCGCCCGGCAATTCGCTCGATGTCGTGCAGATTTTCCAAAACAGCCGACAGCTCAATTCTCGCTTCCCGGTTTTCTTTAAAAAAGGCTATGTGTTCCTGTCTTTTGACGATCTCCGCAACGTTCATCAAAGGCTGTCTGAGCCAGCGGCGAAGCAGTCTTCCGCCCATCGGCGTTTTGGTTCTGTCTAAAACCGCAAGCAGACTTTTCCCTTCTGATTGGCTCTCGAAAATTTCCAGACTGCGGACGGTTTGCGCGTCCAGAATCATAAAATTTCCGGCGTCGTAGCTCGTCAATCTGGTTAATTGCTCGGCGGCTGCAATTTGCGTTTCGCGCAAATAAAAGACAATCGCGGCGGCTGCCGAAGCTGCGAGCGGCTGGTTTTCCAAACCGAAAGGAACAAGCGATTTTGACGCGAAATGTTTTCGTAAAATCCTGTTTGCCGTTTCAGGTTCAAAAATTTTTGAATCAATCACAGTCACAAAACCCGGCAGAGCTTGATTTGAAAATTCGCGCTCGGTTTTTGCCAATAAAATTTCCGCCGGAGCAATGCGCTGCAATTCGGTCAAAGCGTAATTGTTTTCGATTTCGGTAGCGGCAAAATCTCCGGTCGTCACGTCGGCGTAGGCGATTCCGGCTCGCCGTCCGTCGGTGCAAAAAGCGGCGATGTAATTGTTCGTTTTGCTGTTTAAAAGTCCGGGTTCGAGAACCGTGCCGGGCGTCACGATGCGGACGACATCGCGCTCGATCAAGCGTTTTCCGTCTTCGCCTTTAACGGGCACGTCGGTTAATTGTTCGCAGATTGCAACGCGGTGACCTTTGGCGATTAAAGTTGCGAGATGTCTTTCGAGAGAATGATAAGGAACGCCCGAAAGCGGCACGCGAATGCCTTTGCCCATCGGTTTGGAAGTCAAAACGATGTCCAATTCTCGCGCTAAAAGCCGGGCGTCGTCGTCAAACGCTTCGTAAAAATCGCCGATGCGAAAAAGCAGAAGCGCGTCGCGGTGACGTTTTTTGATTTCGAGATACTGCCGGCGAATCGGCGTTTCTGTTTTCATTCACAAAAAAGGCGGAAATTTTATTTTCCGCCCGTTATTCTACCAATCTTATTGAATTTGCCAAATTTATTCGTTTTTATCTTCAAAAATACGCTCGACCGGCGTGCGTTTTTGCTCGTCGTACCAGTTTTTTTGCCAATTCTCAATCGGTTGTTCAAGCTGCGAAAAATTGGCGTCGGACGCGGTTTGATATTTTCTCGCATTTATTTTTCGACCGTATTTGACGATTCGCGGGAAAAGAATGAACCACTGATAATAGCTGATGACGCTGCAAATTATTAACTGTGTATAAAGCAGATTGATTGAAACCGAATGATGAAAATCCGGCAGCGAAAAAAACGGTAAAACAAGAATATTGCAAGGAAAAGACAATAAAATCATCGCCAATAAACAAATATTTATGACGTTAATCAAACCGCCGAACGAAGGAATGAAAATTGGCAGAGCGAGAAGCAGGAAAGTAGCGGCAAACCAGAAGAATTTTAAACTTGCCGATAAATATTTGTTCATAGTCTTTTCCTCTGTTTGTTTTAGACATCATAAACCGGATTTTGTTCCTAAAAAATCATTTATTTCCCTAAAAAATGCGGCAAAATATCGGAAATTGAATTAAGCGAACGATGCAATAAACGGATTTGCTCAAAACTCAAAACCGTGAGAACGGTTTCAAGCTCGTGAAAAGCGCCGGTTTGCGCCGGATTAATTGAACGAGCCGCGCGGTTTGTGTCTCGCTCGGAAGCGAGAATCAAAAACGGGCGCGAACGCTGCGTGTCGTAAGCGCGTTTTAATTTGGCAAAGGCGGAATCAATGTTGCCTTTGTGCTGGACTTCAAAAACGTGCGACAAACGCGGTGTTTTTTCGGTCTCGCGCCAGACTACATCGTAATATTCAAACTCGGCTTGAGCGTAAAAACCCAAAACGCGCCCGATTTCGACGAGCATCAATTGAACTTTTTGGTGAGTTAATTCTTCATCCTGAGCCGCGATTTCGTTTTGAAAAATGGCAAACTCGGTTTGTTCGGATTCGACTCGCTCTCTGCCCTGCTTAGTCAGCGTCCAGATTCCGCGCTCGCGTTTTATCAAACCTTGTTCGTCCAATTCTTTTCCCGCGCGCTGGACGTGCAGACGCCAACGTTCAAGTCTGCCGTTTTGAATCGAATTAGCGTCCAACTGCGGAAAATAAGAGACAAGGCGCGAATACAAAAAACGCACGTCATCGCGCCCGCCCGTCGCAGCAAGCTCCTGCAAAATCGGCAGCTCTAAACGATTTGAGATGGGAAAGTTCATTTAATCGAATTCGTAATTCTTCCGACCGGATATAAACCTATATTTTTATCAAAATACGGCGAGCGTTCAAAAAAGAAATTTAAACGAGCGCGCGGACTTTTGGCAAAATTTTCATCGGTTTTTAGCCGCGCTTCAAATTCGCGTTTTAAATTGGCGTCTTTCGCCAGCATTTCTCGCGCTAATTTTTCCAGAACATAGCTTTCGCCGTATTCTTTCTGCTCGAAAATTGGGTTGAAAAATCCCCAGCGCAGCAGGCTGTCGGGCGCAATCGGCTCAAGCAAATGAACGGCGGCTTTGGCGTTCGGCTGATTGAGCCTGACTATGACCGATCCTGCCGGAAATTCCCGTTTTTCGGTAAAAGTCGCGGATTTAAAATCGGTCAGCAACACGCGGCTTTCAAACGACGCCGAAGCGTATTTTGGCTGCGTCAAACGATACATTTCTACTTCAAAAATTTGGGGTTTCGTTGTTCGCTCGATTTTCAAACCGTGCAGCTCTAATCTTTCGATAACTTCAGCCCAAACGGGCGGAACAATGTAAGCAACGGGCGGCGCAACCGCAGCCGCGACGCGGGCTTCGTTGTAAAACGGCACTGTCAAAGTTATCGGTTTGGTCGCGTCGAACTGAACCCAATTTCCGCCGGAAACATCGCTTTTTTCGACTTTCGACGCAACGGCTTTTAATTCAAACGGATTAGATTTATCGGTCAATTCCAGGCTCAAAGGAAAACGCCGGTTTGCGTCGTATTTTCCGAAAGCGACGACGGTTTCCGCGTCCGCTTGTCGCCCTGAGTTTAATAAACTTTCTTTATTTTGATTAACTTCTTCGAGCGTAAAACGCAGAAAATCGTAAGTCGCCAGCACGCGCGATTTGTAATTTTTGAGCATATGCGTTTCGAGCAATATGGCGGGGCGATTTCGCAAAACCGGATAAGCCGTGGCAAAACGCGGAGTTGCAAGAAACTCGTCAATTCCGCGTGTCAAATCGCGGTTATCGCGAAAACTCAGATACGGCGCGAGCAGATTTCCGGCTTTTTCCGTGTTCGGCACGATTCGTTTTTCGACCGCTTCCGCGAGCCAATTTCGCACGCTCGGCGCGACGGTTTCGTGATGCTCGAATTGATAAGTCAAATTGTATTGATAATCGGCGCCGTTCGTAACGTGACAATCAATGAACAAATCCGGCTGCCACTGATTCCAGAGTTTTAGCCAGGCGCGCGTTTCCAATTCGTCGGCTTTCACATAATCGCGGTTTAAATTGATATTTCTGCCGTTGCCGCGCCAGCCCATTTCTTCGGGACCGTTTTGATTGATTCGATTGTAAGGCGAGCGGCGCTCGTGACCGTCGGCGTTATAAATCGGCTCGAACAAAACGACGACATTTTCGAGCAGATTTTGGCGAGCTTTGGTAATCGCAATGTCGCGCAGCAGAGCGAGTCCGGCGTCTTTACCGTCGGATTCTCCGGCGTGAATGCAGGCTTGAATTAAAATAACGGCTTTGCCTTGCTTCCGCGCCGATTCCGGCGTCATTTTACCGGCATTTTTCGCCGCGACGACGAGCATCAAATCTCTTCCCTCTCCGGTTTTGCCAAAGCTCGTTAATCGAATCAGCGGGGATTCTGCGTCAATGCGTTCGATGTACGCCCTCGTTTCATCGTAAGTCGGAGTTGTCCGGTAATCCGTCTTTTCGGCGGGCGTTTTCCAATCATTCGGAGTTTGAGCTTCGACCATAAATGTAATCAGCAGCAAAAAAAGAAAGGATAATGATAATTTGCGATTCATCAAACGCAAATTATCATTATCCTTATTAACAATCAACGGCGAACGGCAATCTGATTTAGGTTAGTTATGAAGGCACTTGCGGGACGCACTTTCTACATTTATCATTTCATTAGTTGAATAATAAATGATAAATAACAATCTATTCTACTGTCCTTACTCATTGACTTGTTAGGTGTCGCAGTTATTTTTGCTCTAAAGCCGTTAGTGTATCGTTAAGAATAATAGTATCAGCTATAATTTGTTGACTTATTCTCTTTCTAATGTCTTTTTCTCGATTCGAGCCTGCCCAAACTTGAAGAACTTTTCCTGTATTATCCAAAAGTAAATGTGAAGGAGTAACAATATTTTGTAAGGACTCTTGCGGTAATTCGCTGTCTTTTGCCCAAGTAAATGTTTTCGATTGAAAACCTAAAGATATTGCGAATTTGTCGATATTAGATGAATCATCAAAACTGGTAAAAGAAATAGGATAGTACTCAATATTAATCGGCTTAAGACCTTCACGAACTGAATTCATTAAATCGTCGGAAACTCTGCAATATCCACATTCCGGGTCTATAGTAATTAGCATAATATAGGAAGTGTTCACGGTTTCTGCGAGCGATCTACCATCAGAATTTTTTAATTGCAGCAAATTAATTCTTTCACCGAGATTTGGACCGCGCCAGCTAATGTTTGAATTGCGAATTTTGCGAAAATTATAACCTTCCGTTAGTAGCGAGTTCCATTCAGAATTTTTCTGTAAAAAAAAGCCGGAATTTTTAATGGACCAGGACGAGAGGGTAAACGCAATAATTACTCCTATGAGCACACCCATTTGAAAACTCAAGTAGTGAAAGCGTTTTAGTATTTTCATTTGATTTACTCGACCTGTTTAATTTTCTGAAGCTCGGCTGAAAGTGTTTTGTACTGGGCTAAACATAAATTTAATAGCTCAAGACGTGCGAGCAATCGTTTTTGTAAAAGATTAATTGAAGCGATGGCATCTTTTACCGCAAATTCTCGGGGTTCAAATATCGCTGATGGAATACCTTCGAGAAATATTTTTTCATCTTCCAAAAAGACGGACAAACCATTCTTTTTGTTTTCTGAAGTCTCATTAGAATAAGTTTGATTCACTAATTTTATAATTTCCTTTATAGCACCAACTGCTTCGTCAATTTGCTTATACTCGGCATATAAACGCATTAACACCAAATATCCTTCAAGCCTTTCCGTATTAGGTCGCTTTGAACGAGCCAGGTTATTTTGAGCGTTGCCCAAAAGTTCTGCAATAAAAGTTACGGGCTTTTTATTCGGCAATTTGTCGGCTAATGCAACCTGCGCGAATCCTCTTATATCCGGTGGAACCCTTTCCACAACTTGATTCATTTCCAGTTCCGAACCTTTTTTGAAAAGTTGAAAAGCAAATTCTGCTGCCCATTCCCAGCGATGACCTTCCCAAATGCCGCGAAATGACTTGCGCGATTCTTCGCTCATACTGTCAAGTATTGAGATGGCTCTTTCGTACTTGCGCTGCCCAAAAGCCATTTGAGCGGCTTTATATTGATAAAAGGTTTTAACCTTCAAGTCCTTTTCTTCTTCAGCAGCTTTTAGATAGTCTTCGATTGTCTTCAAGGTGCGCGTTTCGGAAGATTCGTCAGCCTGCTCCCTTTGCAAGGGGCTGAAAACTGTTTGGCATCTGGCAATAATTGGATTTATCTGTTCTACTTGCGCTGGAAGTAATTCATTAAATTTAGCTTGAAAAGTAATGATAAAAGAAGAAACGTAACTGCAAATACGCTTTTGATTTTCCTCGGTTATCGGCGTGCCTTGTAGTGGGTCAAGATACAGCTTTAATAACTCACTCTGCAAATCTCGCGGCAAAGCAGACTTTAGGTTAGAATCATCTCCTTTGGTAATAGCGGTGTAACCTAACAAACTAAACAATCGCTCATTACGACTGTCGCGCGCAACAGCTAAAGCCGAAAGAAAAAGTTTCCTTGCAAGCTCCGGGCTGCGAATCTGTAAACTCCATATCAAGCTCGCAAATGAATTTGGGGTGCCGAAGCGCATTGAAACTATTCCAAGCTCGGCTGCACGTTGAGGGTTTTTATCAACTAGAGATAAAGCCGATTCGATTAAGGCATCCGCAATTTGCTGATTCTCACCCCTGCCGGAATCCGCAGTGAAAACGTTAAGTAATCTTTCGCTCAAGCTTTTATCGGCACGAGAAACAATTTTGAAAAGTAATCTGGCTGTCGCAATTCGTTGCTGCTTTTCAGTCGGATTTTCTCGATTAGGAACTTGTTCGACTGCATAAACGGCTTTTTGCAGCCAAAGACGCGCTTGTTCCGGTTTCTCTTTCCGCCAAGCCTCGCCAAGCTTTGCATAAAGAATTGATTGTTCAAGCGGCGAAAGAAAAACGGCGTCTTTCAACGAATCGTAACTAATCTCTTCCGCGCGTGATAGCCAGAAAGCGCGACGCTCTTGAAGATTATTTGTTTGTGCAGGCGATAACCACGACAAAATGAGAATAAGTAGGCAACAAGCACAGACCTTAATAATTGAGGATTTATTTGTTTTCATTTTTACTGCTCCAAATCGCAAAAATTGCTTAGATTAATGTGCAGACGAAAATTTGCACATTTCTAATTTTACGACACAACGTAATATAGCCAAAGGCATATTACTTGTCGCTCGCACTATATGGAATTCGACTGCTAAAGCAGTAAAAGTTACAATTTTAGAAACGGTATTGACACCAATTTTCGGTAGGACACTCTGCATCTCCTACTTGAGTATAAGTGCATTTCTTTCTGACTGAACCTGTACATCCACTAGCAGTACACCCAGAAGAAACAGCCGGACATGTCCAGCCAGCCGGGTCATCCCCTGTCCCAAAGGGAACAGGATCATTAGAAAGATCATCATTAAAAAAAGAATAGCAAACAGCGATTGCCATAATCAGAAATATGGTTTGCAATATGGAGCTTAGTTTTTTTTGAACATTTTTAACCTCAAAAAGTTTTAGTTTTTTGTCGTCTGGTGGTAACGAGAGATACTCGATTATCTTATTACCTGCTCTGAATTGTGAAAGGAAGAAAATACACTTAAGCCCAGTTCGAAGCAATACTAAATGTCACAGTTTGACAATTTCCCTTCAATTAAATTTCGTCATCCTGCTTTAATAAACACCTGCTGCAAACGCGCTGAGTTTTCCCGGCAATTTTAAGGCTGTGAATTTTACCTTCTTCGATGTATCTATAAATGGTTCGGCAGCTAACATCCGCGAGCCGGGCAGCTTTTTCGATTTTTATGAGGCGAGCATACTCCCGACAAACCGGACACCATATTTCGTCTCCCTGAGAATTAAGTAAAGGTATTTTTTCGCTCATTTATTTCCCTTGAACAAATTTGGAGAATTGCTTTACGCATAAAAATAAAATTCGTCGCCGAAAAACAACAATGCCGATTTATTATTAACGCCCCGAACAAAGCAAAAAACTATCATTTTGAACCTTTTTAAATTTCACTAACCCGGATTGGCAATTTGCGCTGGTAAAATTTAGTTTTAAACCAGCTTTTTAATGCGAAACTTAGCGGTTTCGCCTTTTTTGTTTTTTCGGGTGGAAAACAAATCGGCTACAATGATGCTTATGAATTCCGAAAGATTGTTTCTCGCCCTCGGCGCAATTTCAGCCTTTATCGGCGTCGCCGCCGGAGCTTTTGGCGCGCACGGTTTGAAATCTCGTTTGAGCGCGGAAATGCTGGTGATTTTTGAAACGGGAGTGCGTTATCAAATGTATCACGCCTTTGCGTTACTCTTTGTCGCGTGGGCAAGCTCGCGTTTTTCCGGCTCGCTTTTCACCACAGCGGGCTGGCTTTTCGTCATCGGAACAATTCTGTTTTCCGGCAGTCTTTATCTTTTGAGTCTGACCGAAACGCGCTGGCTCGGTGCAATCACTCCGCTTGGCGGAGTCGCGTTTTTGGGCGGATGGATGTGTCTGGCTTGGGCGGCGTTGAAAAATTAACGATTATCGAACCGTTCGCTTCGCGACACAGAGGCACAGGGATTAAAAAACAATAAGAACTCTGTGCCTCTGTGTCTCTGTGGTAAAAACTTTGTTCAGTTCAAAATCGGATGCCCGCCGCCTTTGCTGTGGTCGGCGGTTTGGCGATATTTGCGGCGGTCGTTGTGGTAGAGAACGATATGTTCGCCTTCGTAGCGAACAACGTCCGTGATGCGCTGTAAATTTCGTTCGTGTTCGGCAATCATAAACGCCGACGGATTATAACCGACGACCATTCCGGCGGCGTAAACATAACCGCCCTGGTCATAAACGCTGCCCGCGTATTGATTGGCGGCAACCGCGATGTCCGGCGAATAATTGCCCGCACTGTCTTTGTTGCGGTCGGCGCGTGCAATGAAAATCGTGTAATCCGAATAACTCAACCGCGAGCGATAATTGTTTTTTCGAGCCAGGGCGAAAAGGTCGTCAAAACCATCGTCAATCGCCTGCAAAGTCGCCCGGCTCGGCTGCCTGACGGCGTAAACGGTCGCGCCGTTCGGAGTTTTGGTCGAAATCGTAAATCGGTCGCCCGAAATTCTTTCGGCTTCACGCACGAGCGCGGAATCGAACTGACTTTGCTCGTTTCTCGCTCGCCATTGCGCTTGTGCGCCGCTTTCAAAAAATCCGACGCACAAAATCAAAACTAAAAATAGAAATTTATTCCAATTCTTCATTTCTTCTCCTCTTTGACAAATTAGATTTGGGAGAACTTTAAAAATGATGCGAAAGCGGAAAGTGACGCTGTATTAAAATTTTGTTGCCCGAATTTGAAACAAATTTTCTATAATGAAACTGATGCCGCTCAGATACATCAACAATCCGCCGAATCCGTGGCTGACCGAATCGGTCGAATGGATCGGCGAGCCGCCCGAAGCGCAGGTTGAAGTCTTTGAGGACGAAGCCTCGCGGACGATTTTGACGCGAAACAATTCGCCTGATGTCGGTTTTGACGTTTCGCTGAATATTTATCGAGGCTGCACGCACGCCTGCACTTACTGTTTCTCGCGCCCCACGCACGAATATTTGGGTTTCGGCGCGGGGACGGATTTTGAAACGAAAATAGTCGTTAAGACAAAAGCGCCCGAACTGCTCAGAAAAGAATTGATGAAGCCTTCGTGGAAAGGCGAGCAGATTTCTATGTCTTTTACTTCAGACCCGTACATTCCGCTCGAAGCGAAATACGAATTAACAAAAAAATGTCTGGAAATTCTGCTCGAATTTCGCAATCCAATCGCAATCGTCACGAAATCCGCACTCATTCGCCGCGACACGGATTTGCTTGCCGAACTCGCGCAAAAAGCGTCGGCGCAGGTTTTCTTTTCAATTCCTTTTTTGGATGCGGAAGTTTGCCGCGCGCTCGAGCCGTTTGTGCCGCTGCCTGAAGCGCGTTTTCACGCAATGAAAACATTGTCGGACGCAGGCGTTGCGGTCGGTCTGGCAATCGCGCCGGTGATTCCCGGTTTGAACGAATCTGACATTCCGGCGCTGGTCGAAAAAGCGGCGGCGGCGGGAGCGAAAACCGCGTTTATCAATTTGCTCCGGTTGCCCGGAAACGTGCGCCCGTATTTTCTCCAAAAACTAGCCGAACGTCTGCCGACCAGAGAAAAACGAATCGTGAATCATATTCGAGCCGAAAGAAACGGCAAGCTCAATTCATCAAATTTCGGCGAGCGAATGCGCGGCACGACAGAACATTGGAAAATAGCCGAAAAAATGTTTCGCCTCGCCTGCAAGCGACACGGATTAAATCAGCCGACTGAAGAAACCAATCGCGAAAACACTTTTCGTCGTCCGACTCCGCAGCTCGGTTTATTTGATTAAATACTTGCGAACAAAATAAAAATTCAACTTCTTAGCGCCCTTTGCGAAAGCCTTTGCGCCCTGCGGTTTAATTCTGAAAAAACTTAACCGCAAAGGACGCGAAGGATTAACGCAAAGGGCGCTAAGTTTCCGCTTTTAGACGGCATCAGTTATGTTATTCTTTTCGCCGATTTTCTAGTGAATTTATAATCGAATATGGCGTTTGTTTTGAGTGAAATTGAAATCAGAGTTTTGGGTTCGCTGATTGAAAAACAGCTTGCCACGCCCGAATATTATCCGCTGACGCTAAACGCGCTGGTCGCCGCCTGCAACCAGAAATCGAGCCGCGATCCGGTCGTCAATTACAACGAAACGCAAGTTTTGGGCGCGGTTGACGATTTGCGCGACAAAAATCTGGTTTACGTTTTCTACGGCAGCACCAGCCGCACGCCGAAATATAAACATATGATGCCGGAGGTTTTCGAGCTTTCCGGCGGACAAGTCGCTTTGATGTCCATTTTAATGCTGCGCGGACATCAAACTCTCGGCGAGCTGCGAGAGCGAACCGGCAGGCTTTACGAGTTTTCGGATTTTGGCGAGGTTGAAGAAGCGCTAAATTCCCTCGTTTCAAACGACATTCAACCGCTCGTCGCGCGTCTGCCGCGCCAGCCCGGACAAAAAGAATCGCGTTTCGCTCATCTTCTTGCCGGTGAAATCATAATTCCAGCGGCGTCCGAAAACCCGGCGGCTTTTGAACGCTCCCCGACAGCTCCGGCGCAAGGCGAAAGAATTTCAAAACTCGAACAACAAGTCGAAACGCTTACTACGGAACTCGAAAACCTCAGGCAAATGTTTGAAGATTTCAGAAAACAATTTGAGTAAAAGCTGCATTTTCAAAAGGATTTTGTTCAAGCACCGCACCCGTTTTTCTCATCTAAACTTCTGATGAAAGCCGTCAAAAGCAAAGTTTTAGAAAAAGAATTAACCGGCGTTTTACGAATTGATTTGCCGATCACGGGAATGACCTGCGCGGCTTGTGCCCGGCGCATCGAACGTCGTTTATCAAAAACTCCGGGCGTGCGCGTCGCCGGAGTCAATTTTGCGACCGCGCGCGCTACAGTCGAATTTTCGACTGCCGAAATTGACCGCCGAGGCTTGCGCGAAACGATTGAGGAAATCGGTTACGGCGTGATCGAAGCCGAAGAAAACGCTGTCGAAGACGCCCAAGAAGCCGAGCGCGAGGCGGAATACAGCGAACTAAAACGAAAATTTTGGATTGCCGCCGTTTTGTCTCTTCCGGTTTTGATAATCGCAATGTCGCACGGCGCGGTTTATTTTTTAAATTTTCTGGGCGTCAACTATTTGCAGCTTGCGCTGGCGACTCCGGTTGTTTTTTACAGCGGCTGGCAATTTTACCGCGCGGCTTGGACGGGCGCGCGGCATTTGTCTGCCGATATGAACACTTTAATCGCCGTCGGCACGGGCGCGGCTTACATTTATTCGGTTTTCGCCACGTTTTTTCTGGGCTTTTTCGCAGTTGCGACTCATTCGGCAATGAGCGGAATGCCGGAAGCGATGCGCGTTCCGGTTTATTTTGAAGCCGCGAGCGTGATAATCGCTTTGATTCTTTTGGGCAGATTGCTCGAAGCGAGCGCCAAAGGCAGAACCGGCGCGGCGATTCGTCGCCTGTTGGATTTGCAGGTCAAACGCGCACGCGTCGTCCGCAATAATCGGGAAATCGAAATCCCGGCAGACGAAGTTTTACCCGGCGACATCATTTTGGTCCGTCCGGGCGAGCGGATTCCGGTTGACGGCACGATTTTAGAAGGCGCTTCGGCGATTGACGAATCAATGCTGACGGGCGAAAGTCTGCCGGTTGAAAAACGAGCGGACGATCAGGTTTTCGGCGGGACAATCAACAAAAGCGGCTCTTTCAGATTCGAGGCGACAAAAGTCGGAAAAGACACGGCGCTTCAGCAAATCGTTCGCCTCGTGCGCGAAGCGCAAGGCTCGAAAGCTCCGATTGCCCGGCTCGCTGACGTTATCAGCGGGATTTTTACGCCGATTGTGATCGGAATTGCAATTGTAACTTTTATTGTCTGGTTCGCGGTTTCGCCCGAAGAAACCCGTCTGTCGCTCGCGCTCGTTAATTTCGTTTCGGTTTTAATTATCGCCTGCCCGTGCGCGCTCGGTTTGGCTACACCGACAGCGATTATGGTCGGAACGGGCAAGGGCGCGGAAAACGGCGTTTTGATTAAAAGCGGCGAGGCGCTTGAAATCGCGCATCGGCTGGACATAATCGTGCTGGACAAAACCGGAACCGTGACGCTCGGCGAACCCGCCGTGACCGATATTATTCCGAACGAAATTGATGAAAACCGATTGCTGCAAATTCTGGCTTCGGCGGAAAACAGCAGCGAACATCCTCTTGCGGCGGCAATCGTCAAAGAGGCTAAAAACCGCAATCTGGATTTGTTAAAAACCGAAAACTTCGTCGCACTCGAAGGACGCGGAATTGAAGCCGAAATCCAAAATTATCATTTGCTGCTTGGCAATCGGCGTTTGATGAAGGAGCACGCAATTGGATTGAAAAACTTTGAAGCAGCCGCCGAAAATCTCTCGAATTCCGGCAAAACTTTGATGTTTGCCGCGCTCGACGGAAAATTTGCCGGAATTATCGCCGTCGCCGACCGCGTAAAACCCGAAGCGAAAGCGGCTGTTTCAGCATTGCAGAATTTAGGAATCGAAGTTGTGATAATCACGGGCGATAATCGCCGCACGGCAGAAGCTGTCGCCGCTGAGGTTGGAATTAAGCGCGTTTTGGCTGAAGTTTTACCGGCGGCGAAAGCGGAAGAAATCAAACGGCTGCAAAACGAAAATCAAAAAGTCGGAATGGTCGGCGACGGAATCAACGACGCGCCCGCGCTCGCGCAGGCTGATGTCGGTATCGCTATCGGGACCGGAACCGACGCGGCGATTGAAGCGGCGGATGTAACTCTGCTGCGCGGCGATTTGAGAGGCGTCGTGACTGCTCTCAAATTATCAAAAGCGACGATTCGCACCGTTAAACAAAATCTTTTCTGGGCTTTTATTTACAACCTGCTCGGCATTCCCGTAGCGGCTGGCGTGCTTTATCCGTTTTTCGGCATTTTGTTGTCGCCCGTTCTGGCAAGCGCGGCAATGAGTCTTTCCTCTGTGTCCGTCGTGGCAAATAGTTTGCGTTTACGAAACTTTTCGGTTGAACGCTGATAGAGCCGATTTCAAAGAATTAAGAATTCTGCAAGCAAGGCGAAACTGTCAGTTGTAAATTATCAACCGTCAATTGTCTGACAATTTATAACTGACAATTTCACTTTCGATTTTCAATTAGACTGCTATGTTCGAGCGGATGATTTTGCCGAATACTGGTTTGATAAATTAAACACCGGTGAGTGATGAGATTTATCTTAACGGCACGACATTGCTTGCGGAAATGTGCTGTAAAACTTCGATTTCTTCAGGCAGCCAATTGGATTGCTGCTTCATTAATTTTTCGATGTCGGCGGCGGGCTGCGGCTTTGAGAACAAAAAACCTTGCGCGTAACGGCAGCCGAATTTTCGAAGCAGCTCTATTTGGTGGCTCTTTTCGACGCCTTCGGCGATCACGTCCATTTCGAGATTTTTCGCCAGCGTGAGAATCGTTTGCACGATTTCGGAATTTTCGCCATCCTCGCCCATTCTCGAAACAAACGAGCGGTCAATCTTGAGCGTGTCAATCGGAAAACGGTGCAGATAGCTCAAGCTCGAATAACCCGTTCCGAAATCGTCAATCGAAAGCCGGACGCCGAGTTCTCTCAAACTCGACAAAATTCTCGCCGTTGCTTCGGCATTTTCCATTGCCGCGCTTTCCGTAATTTCGAGCTTTAAACAATGCGGTTCGAGTCCCGTTTCGTGCAAAATCTGACTGACCTGTTCCACCAGATTCGGCTCGGTAAAATGTTTGCCCGAAAGATTGACGCTGACCAGAAGCGAACGATTGACCGGCGATTGCCAGCGCCAGCGGC
This sequence comes from Pyrinomonadaceae bacterium, assembly GCA_036388995.1. GTDB lineage: Bacteria > Acidobacteriota > Blastocatellia > Pyrinomonadales > Pyrinomonadaceae > JALZCH01. The sequence continues at coordinate 31,288 of DASVQU010000096.1, forward strand.
TCAATTGCGTGCAGGCTTCGCGCAGAATCCAAATCGTCATCGGCACAATTAAACCCGTATCTTCCGCGACCGGAATAAATTCAGCCGGAGAAATCAGCCCGCGCTCCGGGTGCTGCCACCGCATTAAAGCCTCAAACCCGGCGAGCCGACCGGAATCGAGCGAGATAATCGGTTGATAAAAAACTCTTAATTCTCCGCGCTCGGAGACATCGCGCAATTCGCTTTCGATTTTCATTATCCCGACGGCTCTGGTGCGAAGCTCGCGGTCGAATAAGGCACAGCCGCCGCCGCGTTCCTTGGCGTGATACATCGCAATATCCGAGTCGCGCAAAATATCGTCGGGCTGCTCGTATTCGTCGTTGCTCATCGCAATTCCGATGCTCGGCGCGGTATAAACCTGAAAACCGTGCAATTGATACGGCTGCGCGATTGCTTCGTAAATCCGCTCGGAAAACTTAACGGCATCATCGGCGGTACTAATGTTAACCAGAACGATGGCAAATTCGTCACCGCCGAGACGCGAAACGATGTCGCCCTGCCGAATTACGTGTTCGATCCGTTTCCCGACTAAAATCAAAAGCTCGTCGCCGACGGCGTGACCCAAGCTGTCATTGACATTTTTAAAACGGTCGAGATCAATAAACAAAACGCAAAATCCCTTTGCAGGATCGAGCCTCGCGTTATCGAGCAAATATTTAAGTTGTTCGGTGAAAAACGAACGATTCGGCAAACCCGTCAAGGCGTCGTGCAGCGCCGCGTGTCGAAAACGTTCTTTGCTCGCGCGGAGAGCTTCGCTGATTCGCTTTTGCTCGGCAATGCTGGCGGATAGCTCAGAGACGTGTTTTTCGGCTTCAACGGCACGCAAACGCTCAAGTTCGGCTTTTTGACGCTCGGCTTGTTCGGCTTGCTCGATTGTTTTTTCCAGCTCCTTGATGTATCGGCGATAAGTGACGTAAACCAGTGCGACAATAATTGCGGCGATAATCAAAGTGAAAAGATTTGAGTATTCAATTAATTGATACATTAATCCGG
>DASVQU010000097.1:0-10676 GCA_036388995.1 Pyrinomonadaceae bacterium
GAAGTTAACGCTCAAAACGGAACGCTCGAATTATCGCGCGCCGAAATGGACATCAATCAAGCCGAACCCGACGGTTTCAGCGTCCAGCCGGAGCGCGGCGATGACGATGCTGAGGCGCAGAAATATCCCGGTCCGGGCGCGGCGGCTTGGAGTCAACCGCATTAAAGAATTTGAAAACTCAGTTTGAAAACGCAGTCCTCAACTTTCGTTTCGGGGCTGCTTTTTCTTGTCCCGGCGCATGTCGCCGTTTCGTTATCACTCTGACAAATCAATGTTAATTTGTTAGAATATCGTTTTATTTTGTTATTACATAGGAGATTTATAGATGGCAGAAATTACAATGGCGGCAATTAAAGCGTTGCGCGAGAAAACCGGCGCCGGAATGACCGACGTGAAAGCCGCGCTGGTCGAAGCAAACGGCAGCGAAGATCAAGCGATTGAGATTCTTCGCAAAAAAGGAATGGCGACAGCCGGTAAAAAAGCCGGTCGCGTGACCGCAGAAGGTGTCGTCGGTTCATACATTCACATGGGCGGCAAAGTGGGTGTTCTTGTCGAAGTCAATTGCGAATCGGATTTCGTCGCTCGCGGCGAGGATTTTACACAGCTTGTCAAAGACATTGCAATGCACATTGCGGCTGCGACACCGACTTATGTCCGGCGGGAAGAAGTGCCGCAGGATATTCTTGATAAAGAACGCGAAATCACGAGCGAACAGCTTAAAAATGATCCGAAAAACGCCAACAAACCGGCTGACGTAATCAGTAAAATCGTCGAAGGTCGTTTGAATAAATATTATGAAGAAAACGTGCTGCTCGAACAGCCGTTCGTCAAAGACCCGTCGAAAACCGTCGGCGAATTGGTCGCGGAAAAAGTCGGCTCGATTAAAGAAAACATCACGGTTCGCCGTTTTACGCGCTACAAAATGGGCGAAGGCTTGGAGAAAAAAGCCGATGATTTCGCCGCCGAAGTTGCGTCGTTGGCGGGCGGAAATCAATAACATTTCAAATTATTTTGGCGGAGAAATTGTCTCCGCCTTTTTTGTGTTTTAATATCAGCAGGGCAATTTTTTATGGTTCAAGAGGCAGCGCGGATGGAAGCCGCAAAACCGGCTTACAATCGAATTTTACTTAAACTGTCGGGCGAAGCTCTGATGGGCGCGCAAAATTACGGCATTGACATAGAAGTCGCACGCTCGGTCGCCCAGCAAGTCAGAGCGATTTACGATTTGGGCGTCGAAACGGCGATTGTCGTCGGCGGCGGCAATATCTTTCGCGGCGTTTCAAAATCCGCCGGAAATATGGATCGTTCGAGCGCCGATTATATCGGAATGCTCGCCACCGTAATGAATGCGGTCGTGTTGCAGGACGCCTGCGAAAAAGTCGGAATTTTTACGCGCGTGATGTCGGCGATTGACATTCCGCAGCTCGCCGAACCGTTTATTCGCCGCCGCGCGATCCGGCATCTTGAGAAAAAGCGCGTCGTGATTTTCGCCGCCGGAACCGGAAATCCGTATTTTACGACCGATTCGGCAGCAGCTTTGAGAGCGCTCGAAATACGTGCTGAAGTTTTGATGAAAGGGACAAAAGTTGACGGAATTTATTCCGCCGATCCGATGAAAGATTCCTCTGCGACTCGCTACGAAACAGTCAGCTATCAGGAAGTCATCGAAAAGCAGTTAAACGTAATGGACACTTCGGCGATTTCGCTTTGCCGCGAAAATAAACTGCCGATTCTGGTGTTCAATATGAAGGAATCAGGTAATATAATTCGCGCCGTCAACGGCGATTTACAAATTGGAACCTTAGTTAACGGATAGCTGATAATTAACAATGAAAAGGTAATTATCAGCTATTAATTACCGATTAAATTTATGATTGAAAACGTAATCAAAGAAACAAAACCGCGAATGGAAGGAGCGGTCGAGGATTTTAAACGCAAACTGGCGAACATCCGCACGGGGCGCGCGACAGTCGGAATCTTGGACGGCGTTCAGGTTGATTATTACGGAACGCCGACGCCGCTCAATCAAATGGCTTCGATTTCGGTTCCCGAACCGCAATTGTTGATGGTTCAGCCTTGGGACACGAGTCAGACGGGCGCGATTGAAAAAGCGATTCGCAATTCGGATTTGGGGTTGAATCCGTCAAGCGACGGCAAAACCGTTCGCGTCCCGATTCCGCCGCTGACCGAAGAACGCCGCAAACAAATGGCGAAACAGGTTCACGAATTTGCGGAAGACCACCGCACCGCCGTTCGCAACGTCCGCCGCGATGCAAACGAGAAACTCAAGAAAATGCTCAAAGATAAGCAGATTTCCGAAGACAACGAACGCGACGGATTGGATCAAGTGCAAAAATTGACGAACAGCTACATCGCCAAAATTGACGAGTTGATGAAACACAAAGAAACGGAAATAATGCACGTTTGAGCGAGCATTCGCAAAACTGCGAAAATAAAGAAGACACTCACCTTTATGCTGAGTGTCTTCTTTATTTAAGTTTGATAATTTATTATCGTTAAGGCTCGCTTTCTTCTTCTTCCAATTCTTCCAAAAGTTTTTTGACCTTTTCTTTAAAAACAAAGTTCGGTCTTGATTGTAATCGCTTTAACATTTGCTTCGCTTTCACTTTGTCGCCGCGAAAACGATATTTATTAGCTAAAACCCAAGTTGCATAATCACCGTAGCTGGTATCGCCAAATTGATTTGCGAGATTATCATAATGCTTAAACATTTCGGGATCTGCATTATCGTCTCCGGCAAAGAAAAAAGGTCTTAATCTTTTTGTTTTCAACAAATTGTAGGCGGCACGGTCGCGTCCGGTCGGTTCAACAATATTAATATTGAAAGGAGCAGCCTTTATCTCTTGACTGCCTGTTGCGTCGTGCAGAACTGCTTCAACGGTATATGTTCCGGTGTCAGGAAAATAACGATGCAAAGTGTAGAAAACATCAGTCACTTCTGTGTTTGAATGGGGTGGAATCAATTTATTCTCCCGTGGCTTTCTGTTCGCTGTTTCAGTAGGGAGGCTTCCTATTTTCCTTTTATATCCTTGTTTGTCGGAAACGGATATATCAACAAAACCTGAATTGAAATCAATATCCGTGCGTCCGAGAATCGGAGAATCTGTATTGTTGCTTAGATTTAACCTAAAAACAATCGGCTCCATCGGTAAAAACGCATCGCGTTCTGGAGTTACAACAAAAGTTAGATCCGAAAATGGGCGGGTGTTGTTTTGACTGTTTTGCTGTCCAAAAACAACTAAACTTATTACCAAAAATAAGATTGTTAATACCGTCGAAAAAATAGACAAATTTTGTTTCATAATTCTCCTCTCTAGTAATCACTCGTAATCCTCGCCGGGACTTTTAACTCTAAGCCGCATTAAATTTATATGACGCTCGACAAAAGAGTAGCTGGTGCCACTGTATCCCATGACTCCGAAATAATTTGTATTCGAAGGATCTCCTGTAGTTGTATCTCCCTTTAAACCAAATTGATGCCCTAATTCATGAACCGGCGTACTTACACATTGAATGTTTGGATATGGTCTTGGAAGAACACCATCAAATATTCTATCTACATCTCTACAAGTTTCCATATACACTAGAGATCCGACATGTCCTGGTGGGAAAAGAGGAGGAAGACCCGGCGGGGGCGGGGGCGGCGGATCGTCGTCAGTACTTCCGCCGGACGACACACCTAATGTTACATCTTCTTCAGTATAAGGATCGTTATCCTCATAAACATCACCTTGATACGAAAGTTGTAGATACGCTACCCAAAACTCATCATCTTCATCATATCTAGACCCTCTGTATGGATTTATTTGAACTAATGAAGTTCCATTCTGAACGTTAAGGACAAAGGGTACGTTGCTTTGATTGTAATTCCGGCTTGCCGCCCATGAATATTCTGGACGAATATATGCTTTTATAAAGGAATTCCTGCTCTCCAAATCGCTTTCGCGCATTTTGCTAAATGTTTCTTCCTGTTCCTCTATATCTTCACCGTTATCGGCAAATGTTCCGGGGACATGAACCTTGTTGTAATTGTCATCATCAAATGCAACGAAAGTCTGACCGTAAAAAAGACTTACAGGAGCACCCGCGCTGCGAAGTGTGAAATCAATAGCCGTATTGCTATCAATCTCTAAAATATCGCTTCCGACAACCATTTTACCGCTCTCGAATCTATTCGGCTGTATGCCCTTTGTAATATTATAGTAGGGAACCGTCACCGATGTGCTGCCGACAGTTACAGTATCACCTATCAGGCGACTGAAATGGTTGTTTTGGACTGTTCCCATTGAATCAACTTCAATATGAACGAATCGCCAAACAGTTAACATATGAGTTCGTTTAGCGTTTGCTGATACGGATTCGCTAGTTGGAATTAACTGACCGGCACTATCACGCAAATCAGTGGCAGAAACCCGAATGCCTCTTAAATATTGTTCGTCCGTGCTCGCCGCTATTTCAAAATTATCTCCCGGCTGCATTGTTACTCTAAAATCAACAGTAGCAATGCCGTTAGCATCCGTTTTAGCTTGGCAAGTGCCTAAAGCAGAAGTCTGCGGGCAAATTAGTAATCCCTCTTTTAAGCCCCCAACTGCTCCTCTATTATCCTGCATATCAATGTTTGTGCCTGAATCATCATCAACTGGCGCATTGCTGTAAGACGGATCATCAACATCAAAATTTCTAAAATAAACCCAAGTATTAGCCACGCCGACAGTAGCTTTTACAGTAACGGTTTTTCGGTTTATATCTAAATCGGAAGGATTTAATCTTTCAGGAAAGATACGTAAACCGACATCCGTTCCGCTGTTACCGTTGCCGGGATTAAAATATAAACAACCCGGAGTTAAAACCGTAAAATTGGCACAATTAAATTTTGATTCAAGAGTGACTGATGTTACTTTGGGCGCAAGCGTAAAAGGAATTCCATTGATTGGCGTAAGCTGACCGTGCGGAGAGCCTTGAGTAAGGTCTATAGCATAAGCAAACAATCGGTGCGGATTACCATCTCGAACCGGAGTTCCGTCGGGCGCTTTCTCCGGAATCCGCCAGTTGAAAGAGTGATTTGCGACATCGTACCTGTATTCATTTGCCAAAGCCAAACCGATATATTTCTGGTTATTGCCGTTTGAATCGCCCATATAAAAATGAACGTAAACCGGCGAATTTAAATTATCCGGGTCTCTTGCCCAGCCTGGCACAATCCCGTCGCCGTCGTGCCGCCGTTTGCAGCTAATGCGACGTTAGTCGCCGTCTGAGCGTAAAATATACTTATACCGGCGGTTTTTACTAAAGGGATTATAAACGCGCTTGCCAGCCAGAGAGCTGTGACGAGCAGCAATATAGAGTTTTTCGATTCATCTTTTTCGGGTGCAGCGTGGTTTACTAAACAGCCGGATAGCTTTTGCCGTTTAGCTGTTCGGAGTTGCCGGACAATAGTTTTTAGTTTAATAACTCTGCGTTGAGAGTATATTTATTTGTTATTCTGAAAAGACAAATTTCACAAAGGTAAAAGAGCAAGAGGAATCTACACCAAGAAAGTTATAATGTCAACACATCTTTCTATAAATTTTCTGTTCAATTTTGAACAATGAGAAATAAAAGGGAAGGTTTTAACGCCTTCCCTTTTTATATTTCAATTCATCCTGTTTTTACTTCATCACAAAAACGTCGTCCGCGATTTCGGAATTAACCAAAATCTCTTTGGCTTTAAAGCTCGCGTAAAAAGTATTTGCTCCAAGCTGCAAACGCTGCGAATATTTTTCCGGTATCAAAACTCCGCTGACATCTCGAAACTTATCGTTTTCGACCGCAGTTGTGATTTCTCTGCCCTCGACCGTGAATTTAGCTTCATAGCTCAACACTTGCCCGTTCGCCGGATCAATGTAGTAATCCGAAGAATAGCCGTCGGGCGAGGAAATGCGAAATCCGCGCCGCTTCTTTTTGTCGGGCAGCGGCGTAACCGTGTAGCCCTTTTCTTCGGCTCTGGTTAATAAAATGAATCCCATTTTATTGAGCGGCGGCACGTCGAAACGGGCAATCGAACTGTAAAGTTGTTCGCCGTCGAAGATTTGCAGAAAGTTGAAAAACTGCGAAGTGATTTCAAAACGGAATCTATCGCCTTTGGTGACGACCGCGTAAGCCGCCGGAACCGCCTGCGCCGAACCGGGCGCGGTTGCTTCGACCGAGCCACGCTGGATGATGGTTTTTGCCGCTTTAAATTTATCGCCGCCGTGTGCCGCAATCGCGGCTTTGGCGAGATCGAGCGGAGCGGCGTCCGCTTTTATCATTACAACTTTTGTCGCGGCGGTCGCTTCCGGCGCTTTTGATTTGTCCTGCTGCGCGTTAACGGTTAAAGCGGTTGTTGCCGCAAGGCAAAGAATTAACACTGCTTGCTTCATAAATCTCCTTTAGCTTTAGGGGTGAAAAAAATACCTCGAACGAACTTTGGCACTCGACAAAAAATTACGCCAAATGATGAAGCATTGTTTCCGGTTTTTTGTAATTTATCCCAGAAATAGATTGCCGACAAAATAGCTTTTGGCTTTTCTATAAGTTAAAGCGCCTTTTACCCGACTTTCTTTGTCGCACGTAAAAGGCGCTTTAACTTATAGTGTTTTCGAGACTGCTTTTAGAAGCTGAATCTGAGTTGAAGCTGAACCTGGCGATTTCCGGCATTGCTGCCGCCGCCGCCAAATCCGAATCTGGCAACCGTATTGTACCCGCCGAAACGCGGCGAGCTGAGATTGTTAATCGGGCTGCCGAGATTGGTTCGATTAAATATATTGCTTATTTGGACTCCCAAGGTCAGATTATACGGCTTGTCATTGCGCGCGCCGCCTTGACCGAAAAACCCGCCACCTGGTCCGCCGCCTTGCGCGCCGCGACCGCCTCCGCCACCGGGTCCGCCTGCACCGCGACGACCGCCTCCGGCAGCTCCCGAAATTCCGGCATCTCCGCGTCCGCCGGTTGTTGCTGTTTGTCCTTGAGCCGGCGTATTGGCTGCCGCAGTTTCGCGCGAGCCGCCAAAACTGATTGTTTTAGTCAAATTCATATTAGCGCTGAAAAAGTTAGCGCCGCGTCCATAATTGCGCGGAATAATCGCATTCGGATCGGCGGCATCGCTGATGTCGCAGAATGAATTGGTCAATCCGAGCTGATTGCAGCGAGCGCTTAACTGAGCAAATGTCGGACGCTCGGTAAATAGCGAGTCGCGGTTGCTGTCAACGCCGGTGATAATGTTAAATGGCGAGGCTGTACGGAAAACGATAAAAGGATTTGCACGAATTCCCCACGGCAAACCGAACGAGCCGCGAACGAACACCGAATGTCGCACGTCCTGAGCCGCATCTCCGTATTCTCCGCTCAAATCATAGCTGTAAAACGGTGAGCTTCCGGCTGAAGCGCCGCCGAAACCGCCGCCGCCGAATCCGGCAAAACCGCCGCCGCCGTCAACGTCCGATTTAGCTTTGCTTAGACCATAATTAATAAAAAACTGGACATTCGGATTAAGTCTGGTATTTAAATTAACCAGAAATTGGTTTTGCACGAATTTGCCGGTTGACTCGAACTGATAAATGTTTCCAAGAGTCGGGTCCGGGCGCAAAGCGTTTGCCGCCGCGCCGGTCGGACAAACGACGGTCGGCGGACAAACCGGCGCATTGATGTTACGAGTTCGCAGCAAATCCTGCGTTCTGGTTGACAAAAATGTGAACGACAGAGTTGTGCGGAGAGGAAGCTGCCGTTCGACGCTCAATGCGGATTGCATTGTATAAGGCGAACGAATGTCTTCGGCGAGACGGCGAACCACGCTGCTGCCAGGAACAAGAGCGGCAACCTGCGCGGCGGTCGGAACATTTGTCACACCGTTCAAAGAGAAAATCGGCTGGCTGAGCAGTGCTGCGTCGGTAACAAAATATTGAACCTGGTTTTGCCCGTTGAAACGATTTTCCTGCAAGCTCAGATTTTCCGAAATGCGGTCGTAGAAAATACCGAAACCTCCGCGAACCACTGTTTTCGGGGGACGCGCGCCGCCGGCACCCGGCGAATAAGCAAATCCGACGCGCGGTGCAAGATTGAAATTGTTGCTGACGTTGGTTTGCGCTTCGTAACGCAGACCGTAGCTTAAGGTGAATTTAGGCGAAACGCGCCAATCGTCATTGAGAAAAAGACTGAAATCGGTTTGCTTAATCGTTGCCAGCGGATCACCCGCCGTAATCGTAAACTGCGAAGGACGAGCATTGCCCAAAATCGCCTGACGATATTGCTCAATCGAAGACAGCCCTCCAGGAACTCCGGCGAACGTAAACGTTCCCGCGAAATTGCTTTCCGAGCGGTCTTTAAGCGAAACGTGACGCAGACGCGCGCCGAATTTAAGACTGTGCGTGTTGAGCGCTAAAGTCGTGTAATTTTGCAGCTCGAAACGGTCTTCTTCGTTGAAGCTCAAGCCGACGTTGCTGCCGCCGCCGGTAAACGAACCGGAAACATTTATCCCCGGAATCGAATTGTCGCCTTGCTGCTCGCTGCGGCTGCGGTTGTATTGAAATCTGGTTTCGTTGATCGCGGTCGGCGAAAGAATCGCGGTCTCGGTCAATTGAAAATTCTGGTCGGTGTTTTGGTTGTTAAAAGCTCTGCTCGGCAAAGAAAATTCGTTGACGCCGCGATTCTCCGATTTGCTGCGCTGGAAGCTGTAACGCGCAATCAAAGTATTGCGCTCGTTAATGGCGTAATCGAAACGCGGGCTAATCGAAAACCGGCGAGTCGGCACGACGAGCGATTGGGTAAACAGTGTCGGATTCAAGCTCTGGTCGAGAATCGTCGCGTTGATGACTGCGTTGTCGTCAAACTCGCGACGGTCAACGTCTAGGAAAAACGAAGCCTTGTTTTTGATAATCGGACCGGAAAGATTTCCGCCGTAAAAACGAGTTTGCGACGGCGCGCGAGTGCGCGCGAACGGATTGCGCGAGTTTAAGCTCTCGTCGTTGAAATTAAAGAAAGCCTGTCCGCGAAATTTGTCAGCGCCCGGTTTGGTCAAAATCTCGACGCGCCCGAAACCGGGACGGTCGAATTCGGATGAAAACGGATTTTGGTTGACGCGGATTTCGCGAATCGCTTCGCGCGGCGGGAGGCGTCCGCCGGAAAAACCGTCAATGTAAAATTGTCCGCCGTTCGGTCCTGCGCCCGGTCCCGCCAAAGCCTGCAAAGCCGCCGCCAGTTCGTCGGGGTCTTCTGGCAGAGCTTCCAAATCAGCGCCCTTTAAAACCGTGGCGCTTTGATTATTAATCGGGTCGGTGTTGACCTGATTTTCGTTTGAAATCTGAACTTCGGCTTGTACTTCCGCAGGCGTCAGCGTGACTATCAATTCTTCGCGCCGACCTGAAACGATTACGACGCCCGCGTTTTCATAGGGCGCAAAATTCGTCGCCGACACGCGCACGGTGTAAGTTCCGGCGGGAATTCCGACAACGGTAAACTGACCGCTCTCGCTCGAAGTTGCGGTTCGTTCAAAACCGCCGTTGTTTGTTATAGTCACGGTCGCGTTCGGAACAGTCGAGCCTAGCGCGTCAACCACTTGACCGGCAATGCTTCCGTTTCCCTGCGCGAAAACAGCAGCGGTCGAAACGGTTAGAGCTAAGATAAATGCGTATAAAATCTTCATAATCAAATTGTGAATAAACAGAATTATTAAATAAAATAGAATGGCGAAAAGATAAGGCTTTCATTTCATCCTTTATCCTTTCGCCTTCGTCCTTTGTTTTACGGCGCGCCGATGCCGTCGAGTCCCGGAATGTTAATCGAAGGCGCGGCGGCTTGCGGTCGCGGGCTTTGCCCCGGAATTTGCGGCGGATTCAAAAACGGCTCGACGCCGGCGACGAATTTAATCGCGGTCACGCGGTCAGGCGTCGCACCGCTCGTGCTGGAAGCTGCAATCGCATCACCGACTTTCAATTCGGTTAAAGTCAAAGCCGGAAGGCGTTCGAGCATTTGGTCAACATCGCCGCCGCTCTGACGCATAGCGCCGCCGCCCGCTCCTCCTGCGCCTTGCTCTCCGCCGTTCGGATTAGCCGGGCGCGGCTGTTGTCCTCCGGCGTTGCCGGCATTTCCGCCGCCCATCGGCATTCCCTGCGGCATTTGTCCGCTGGCGCGCATCGCCTGAGCCATTGCCAGACGCTGCGCCATTTCCGGCGGAAAACGTCTGAGGAGCGTGCCGTTATTAACTTCTACTACTACTATTTTGTTGGTATTTGCTTCTTTGACAGTAATTTCGTTTTTGGCAATATCAACAGCCGTGATTGTTCCGGCAACCATTTTGAACGAGCCGGAAATAATTTCTTCGGCTGTTACGCGAATGCCGTCCGGCGTTTTTTCGCCGCGCGCCCGAAGCTGGTCGCCGACTTTCAATTCAGCGAGATTGCTCATTTTAGCGTCGCTGAACTTGACCGAATTCGGCGCGTAACGGCGATATTGTGTTTTATCGCTGACGGCTACGGTAACCGTTTGACCGGCTGGAACTGCGCCGCGAGGTGCAATCGTAATTTCATTTGTCGCCGGATTGATCGCCGTGACGCGCCCGACAACTCCGCTTGCCCATTTTTGTTGTTCGGTTTGTTGTTTTTTGGAAATGTCGGCTTGCGTCATCAAATAAACGCTGCGCGTCG
>DASVQU010000098.1:0-53019 GCA_036388995.1 Pyrinomonadaceae bacterium
GGCAACCGTTTGATAAAAAAACAACGCCGCCAGAAGGCTGCAAATCCAGCGCAACAAATCGAGCGCGCCCAAAACAAAACCGCGCATCCAGCCGCCCCAAACGCTGAAAGCGACAATCAAAAACAGCAAAACGTCAATCCAATTAATAGACATCGCACAAACCCTTTTAATATTCGACTTTTAGATGCACTTTTTTAGTTTTAGTATTGCAAATTTTACGAGTACGCAAGCGTACTAATTTTCAAATTTTGCTCGGCTACAATTTTAATATGCCTGTTGATTCACGTCTGACAAATGTAATCAGAGAAAAAGCCGTTTCGCTCGAAGGCGCGAGCGGTAATTTCGATCAATTGCTGGCTGACATCGGCGACCGGCGTTTTGTCTTGATGGGCGAGGCTTCGCACGGAACGCACGAGTTTTACAAAGCGCGGGCGGAAATCACGAAAAGATTAATCGCCGAAAAAGATTTTTCCGCCGTCGCCGTCGAAGCCGATTTTCCCGACGCTTATCGCGTCAACCGCTATATTCGCGCTGTTGGCAAAGACCAAACGGCAAACGACGCGCTTTCGGATTTCACCAGATTTCCGCTTTGGATGTGGCGCAACGCAGATGTTTTGGATTTGGTCGGCTGGCTCCGCGCGCATAACGACAAATTCCAGAAGCAGGAACAAAAAGCCGGATTTTACGGGATTGATTTATACAGTTTGCACGCTTCGATTGAAGCCGTTTTGGGATATTTGGACAAAGTTGACCCGGACGCGGCGCGTCGCGCGCGTTACCGTTACGGCTGTTTTGAAGATTTCGGCGAAGACCCGCAAAGTTACGGCTACGCGGCTGGCTTCGATATGCAGATGTCTTGCGAAAAGGAAGTCATCAATCAATTGATTGAAATTCAACGCCGCGCCGCCGAATACGCCAATCGCGATGGTTTCGTCGCCAAAGACGAATATTTTTACGCCGAGCAAAACGCGCGTTTGGTGAAAAACGCCGAAGAATATTATCGCTCGATGTTTCGCGGGCGCGCCTCATCGTGGAATTTGCGCGACCGGCATATGGCGGAAACTCTGCACGCGCTGTCGGCACATCTCGAACAATCGGGACAAAGCGGGAAAATAGTTGTATGGGCGCACAATTCGCACCTCGGCGATGCGCGAGCGACGGAAATGGGCGAGCAGGGCGAATGGAACGTCGGACAATTAGTCAGGCAAAAATACGACGATGCGGCATTTTTGCTTGGATTTACGACTTACACCGGAACAGTCGCAGCAGCGACAAATTGGGATGAGCCGCCGCAGCTCAAAAAGGTTCGTCCCGCCTTGGAAAACAGCTACGAACAGCTTTTTCACGAAACAGGTTTGCCGCGATTTTATTTGAATTTGCGAGACGATGAAGCGGGCAAAATCCTGCGCCAGCCGCGGCTCGAACGCGCCATCGGCGTCATTTACCGCCCGGAATCGGAGCGCGTGAGTCATTATTTTAACGCGCGTCTTGCCGTGCAATTCGACGCCGTGATTCATTTCGACGAAACGCGCGCCGTCGAGCCGCTCGACAAAGTTTCGAGCTGGCAGCACGAAGACCCGCCGGAAACTTTTCCAACCGGAATCTAAAAAAAGGAGAATATTTTGATGAATTTACAAATTGAAAATCCAAACGTCGAGCCGGTGATTCAGCCGCCGATTTCGCCGACTGATCCGATGCCTGATCCAATGCCGGAACCGACACCAGATCCGAATCCAAACCCATCGCCCGATCCGAATCCGATGCCGAGTCCGCAGCCGTTTCCCGGACCGCCGGAGCCGATTCCGGCTTATCCGCCGGTAATTAATTTTTAATTTGCCGAATAATTTTAATCGAAAAGCGGCTGTCAACTGATTTGAGTTGACAGCCGCTTTTGTTTTCGGTTACACGAAAAGAGTGTCAATTTTAATTCGTCAACTCTTTTGCATAATTGTTCTATTTCTCGCCGCAAACTGCGTGTTTGCCGCACAACTCGAAATAATTCCGCAACCGAAAAAAGCGGAAGCTACCGGCGACAATTTTCCGCTCAAAAACGGCGCGCGTATTTCCCTGGCAAATTCACGCTCGGAAAACGACCGTTTTGCCGCCGAAGATTTTATCGAAGACGTAAATAAAACGTCGGGCGTCAATCTAAAAATCGGCGGCGGGCGGATTCTTATCGGTTTGCTTGATAACCGCCGCATTCAAAACGAATTTGAGCGCGCAAAGCTCGAAATTCCCGCCGATTTAAACGCCGAAGGCTATGCGCTGATTGTCACGAAAGACCGCATCATTATCGGCGGAAAATCGGAAGCCGGAACTTTTTACGGTTTGCAGACTTTAAAGCAGATGATTCGCGGCGAAGGCGCAAACGCATTTGTGCAGGGCGCGCGGATTGTTGATTTTCCGACGATGCGTTATCGCGCATTTTCCGACGACGTTTCTCGCGGGCTTGTCCCGACGGTCGAATACGTCAAACGGCAGATTCGCACGTTTGCGTTTTTCAAAATGAATATGCATTCGCTTTATATGGAACACAGTTTTAAAAGCGAATCGCATCCGCTGTTTGCGCCCGAAGAAGGCAGTTTTAACACAGCCGAACTGAAAGAGATTGTCGAATACGCCCGAAAATATCACGTCGAAATCGTGCCGGAACAACAAGCGTTCGGGCATCTTCACAAAGTTTTAAAATACGAAAAATACAATCGTCTCGCCGAAATTCCTTACGGCGATGTTTTGACTCCGCAGGAAGAAGGCTCTTATCAGCTCGTTGCGGATTTGTACAAAGAAATTGACCAAATTTTTCCTTCGCGGTTTTTCCATATCGGCGCGGACGAAACTTTCGAGCTTGGTGAAGGGCGCAGCGGCGCGGAAGTCAAGGAAAAAGGCGTCGGCAAAGTTTATTTCAACCATATCAACCGCGTCCGCGACATCCTGAAACCTTACAACCGCCGTTTGATGATGTGGGGCGACATCGCGCTCAATCACCCGGAATTGATCGGCGAGATTCCGAAAGACGTGATTGTGATGAACTGGCAATACGGCGCGCGCGAATCTTATCAAAACCGCATCGAGCCGTTTCAAAAAGCCGGGCTTGAGCAGTTTGTCTGCCCATCGGTCTGGAATTTCAATCTGATTTTTCCGAACAATGAAAACGCGACAGTCAACATTCGCAATTTCGTTCGCGACGGGCAAGCCGCAGGCGCGCTCGGCATAATGAACACGAATTGGGACGACGACGGCGAAACTCTGTTTGAAATGACCTGGTACGGTGTCGCTCTGGGCGCTGCCGCAGGCTGGGAAAGCGCGCCTTTGAACATCGAAGATTTCGACTCGAAATTTGATTGGGCATTTTTCCGCGCTGAAAACGCGGGTTTTACAAAAAACATTCGCACGTTAGGCGCGGCGAGCAAAACGCTCGATTTGCAGAACGTTACGCAAAACGCCGTGTTCTGGCAAGACCCGTTTACGCCGCAGTTTCAACGCCGCGCGTTTTCGTCGCTCGACAAAGCAAAAAATCTGCGCGTGCAGGTTGAAGAGGTCGAGGAAAATTTAATCAAAAACGCCGCAAAAGCTAAACGCAACCGCGAAATGATTCCCGCAATGCAGTTTGCCGCCGAGCGCTTCGATCATCTGGGGCGGCGATTAACGCTCATAGATCAACTCAGCCAAACCTATTGGGACGGGTATTTAAATATGTCCGACCGTCGGCGCGTAAGGAAACTCTCATGGTTTTCGGGCGCGATTTACAACTGGCTGCGCGAAGCGGGAGAAGAATCGGCGGAACTGAAAAGAAAATATCGCGAGCTTTATCTGGCGGAAAACAAACCGTCGCATCTCGAAAGCGTTTTGCAGCGTTACGACAACGCGATTCAAATGTGGATCGGTAAATCCAGACAAATCAACGAAGCTCTCGCGCAATATAACGAAACCGGAACGATTCCGCCCCCTGAACAAATCGGTTTGATCGGACGACCGCGAACTCAGAATTGATACGATTCTTTCGTTTAGCGTCAAAATTAGAAAATTCTTTGCGTCCTTTGCGGTTAAGTTTTTTCCGAATTAAACCGCAAAGAGCGCAAAGTGTTTCGCAAAGAACGCAAAGAAGATTTATGATTCTCAAGTTCCGCCTTGATTCGCTTAATTGGTATAACTCAAATGAAAAAAAAACGTCTTAAAATTTTCTTTCAAATCATAATCCTGTCTGCATCGCTGCTGAGTTTGAAGGCAAATTCGCAAACCGTCGAAACTAAACATCCGCTCGATTCATTGAATGCGGGAGAAATTGCGAATGCGGTCAAAATTCTGCAAGCTGCTCCGAATTTCCCGAAAACTGCGCTGTTTTCTACCGTACAACTCAACGAACCGCCGAAGTCGGAAGTTTTGAATTTCAAAACCAGCGCTCCGTTTCGCCGCGATGCTTTCGTTATAGTTTTGGACAGGGAAAAGAACAAAACTTACGAGGCGATTGTTGATTTACGGACAAACCGCGTCGTCTCGTTGAAAGAAGTTCCGGGCGTTCAGCCGCTCGTTTTTCAGGGCGAATATGGGATTGTCCAAGAATTGGTCAAAGCCGATCCGCGCTGGCAGGCGGCGATGCGTAAACGCGGAATCACGGATTTCGAACAAGTTGCAGTTGACGGCTGGGCGGTCGGACAAGTTCCCGATAGATTTACGGGCAGATTGTTGCGAGGTCTCTCTTATTTCAAAGGCGACACGGCAAATTATTACGGGCGACCGATTGAAGGCGTCGTGGCAATCGTCAATATGAACACCGGAAAAATCGTGGACGTAACCGATACCGGCGTCGTTCCAATTTCTCAGACAAGCCAGGATTTCGACGAAAAATCGGTCGGCAAATTACGCGAAAAACCGAAACCGCTCGTGATTTCGCAACCCGATGGCGCGAGCTTTCAAATCAAAGGACAGGAAGTAAGCTGGCAAAAATGGCGTTTTCGCTACGCGATGCACCCGCGCGAAGGGCTTGTTTTGCACACCGTCGGTTATGAAGACGGCGGAAAAACACGACCGATTTTGTATCGCGCTTCGCTTTCGGAAATGGTCGTGCCTTACGGCGACCCCGATGAGAATTGGCGTTGGCGGGCGGCATTTGATGTTGGCGAATACAGCGTCGGGCGTTTGGCAAGTCCACTCGAACCAAAATTGGATGCGCCGGAAAACGCTTTGCTGATTGACGCCGCTTTTGCCGATGACGAGGGGAAACCTTACACGCTCGAACGCGCCGTTGCGATTTATGAGCGCGACGGGGGGCTTTTGTGGAAACATTTCGACACGGTTTCGGGCAAAAACGAATCGCGCCGCGCTAGAGAATTGGTAATGTCTTTCGTCGCAACAATCGGGAATTACGATTACGCCGTAAATTATATTTTTAAACAGGACGGCTCACTCGAAGTTGATTTGGCGTTGACCGGAATTATGCTCGCCAAAGGAGTTAAAGAAAAACGCGCGGACGAACACGGCTCACAGCATTCATCCGACGCAAACGGGCATCTCGTCGCCGAATACATCGTCGCGCCGCACCACCAGCATTTTTTCAATTTCCGGCTCGATTTCGACGTTGACGGCACAAACAATTCTGTGACGGAAATGAATACTTCGGCGATGCCCGCGGGCGCGAACAATCCTTATCTGAACGGTTTTGTGATGCGCGAAAGCGTTTTCAAAACCGAACGCGACGCGCAGCGCAAAATGGATATGCAGGCGGCTCGCGTCTGGACGGTGAATAATCCGACCGCGAAAAATTCGCTCGGACACAATACGAGTTACATTTTGGTTCCCGGCGCAAATTCGCTTCCGTATATTGCGCCCGAAAGTTCGGTCAGAAAACGCGCCGGATTTATCAACAATCATTTCTGGGCGACGCGCTACAACCCGCTTGAAACGAATGCAGCCGGAGTTTATCCGAATCAGAGTCGCGGCGGCGAAGGCTTGCCGCAGTTTGCCGCAAACGGCGAAGCGATTGAAAACACCGATGTCGTCGTCTGGTACACATTGGGCGTCACGCACATTCCGCGACCTGAAGAATGGGCTGTAATGCCGGTCACGCACGTTGGTTTCAAAATGATTCCCGGCGGATTTTTCAGCCGTAATCCCGCGCTGGATGTGCCGAAATAAAAATGGAAAATGTTTCGGTTGGCAAATCTAGAATTCACGGAATCGGCGTTTTCGCCGAACGCGATTTCGCGATTGATGAAATTATTCTGCAAATTGACGATTCGCGTGTTGTAGACGACACACACCCGCTCAAAACCGAACTCGGCGAATACGATTATCATTGCGATTATTTGGCTAACGGAAAAATCGTTTTGATGCGTTCGCCCGAACGCCATATTAATTCGTGCTGTGAACCGAATACATTTGTCAAAACCATTGACGGAATCAGATATATCGCTGCGCGAAGGGAAATCAAAAAGGGCGATGAATTAACTTACGATTACATTATTGATTGCGACGGCGGAATTGTTTGGGAATGTAATTGCAAACACCCGAATTGCCGGAAAACGATTCCATCAAGCTTTTTCGATCTGCCCGTGAAAAAACAGCTTGAATATATGCCGCTTTTAAATCCTTGGTTCGTCGAAGAGCATATTGAAAAAATCGAAAAATTGCGCGAGTTACAAAATAAATGAAAATCAAATTGGTTTACCGAATTATTTGTGCGGCATTGATTCTGGCGTTTCCGTTTACGGTTTCGGCGCAGCGAAACGCGCAGAAAAACTCTGCGGGGACGAAACCGCAAACGCCCGCTTCCGGCGCAGCGCAAACTTTGGATGAACGAATCAAAACCGCGCTCGCTGATTTTCAAGGCAGCGGTTGGATTTATGCCAAAAATCTCGACAACGGTAAAACGTATGAATTTCGCGCCGACGAGCGCGTGCGGACAGCCAGCACGATCAAGCTGGCGATTATGGTCGAAGTTTTCGCGCAGGTCGAAGCAGGGAAATTGAAATGGACTGATAAATTCGTTTTGAAAAATAAACAGAGCGGTTCGGGCATTCTCGGAGAGTTTTCCGATGGAACTGAGGTTGATTTAAAAACGCTTGTTAATCTGATGATCGTCGTTTCCGACAACACGGCGACGAATCTGATTTTGGATAAAATTACGAGCGATGCCGTAAACGCGCGAATGGAGCAGCTCGGTTTCGCAAATATTCGCTCTTTAAGAAAAATCGGCGGCGGAGGCGACGCGCGCATTGCGGGCGAAGGCGTTAATCGTCTGTTCGGAATCGGCGTTTCAACGATGCGCGAGATGGCGAGATTGCTCGAAATGCTGGAAAAAGGCGAAGTCGTTTCAAAACAAGCGTCGGCGGAAATGATTGCAATTTTAAGACGCCAGCAATACACAGACGGAATCGGGCGAGGGCTGCTCGACACGACGCCCGTTGCTTCAAAATCCGGCGCGCTCGACCGTTTGAGAAGCGATGTCGGAATCATTTACACCAGACGCGGGCGAATCGTGATAGCAATAACGGTTGACGATATGCCGGTTGTTCATTACAACCAGGAAAATCCGGGCTTAAAAATGCTCTGGCGTTTGTCGCAGATTTTGCAGGAAAATTTGGCGAGATAAATTTTTAACCGAGCTTTTCGTTCACGACGGTGAAAATCGCCGTCGAAATAATGACGACGATAAACGTCGCAATTGCGCGCCAGATGGCGTCGGATTTCGTAAAATCCCAAATCGCCAGAATGCACAAAAGAGTCGAAGCGACGAGCGAAATTGTAATCACGACAAACGAAATAATACGGACTAGTTCGGGATTGACGACTCCGCGCAATTCTTTTTTTATGCGCGTTGCGGTTGGGCGTTCGGAAACGTCTAGCTGTCCCGAAACTTCTAATTTTTGTTTTTGTGCAGTTAAATCCGCCATAAAAATTATCCGCTGTTAAAAAGAGCGGCAAGAAAAATTTAATGGTTGCGATGCGCTTATCTTATCACTTTTTAACTTTCGCCTTTCAATTGTTTGAAAAACGGATTTTTTGAAACTTTAAGAATCAGTTCGTTTGCGCGGAACCGCTTCCAAAAACTCGGTAGTATTTTCCGTCACACTTGAAACAGGGCGAACAAATTGCGAATTGTCAGCGGCTGGCAAACCCGCGTTTGCTTGCGAAGCATTGTTTAGTTCATTTGAGCGGTCCGCAAAATTTCCTTTCCGCCTCCGCGCCAGGTTTTTACTTAGCCGTATTCCGATGTAAAAATTCGACGCCTGCCATCCGGCAATTGCCAGTAAAAATGCGGCGGTCACATAAATTATTCCGGGAACGCCCGGTCTGCCGAGATAAGTTGCGTAAAGCCAGATGCCGAGCAGCAGCGCCGCAATTGAACTAATCGCGCTCAAAAAAAGCGAAATGTTCAGGCTTTCTTCGGGCGAATCGCCGCCAAAGCTCTTTCGTCCGCGTTTCGCCAAATCCGGCAGCCATTCGCCGCACGCGCGACAATAGCTTTCCGGCATCTGCTCACCTTTTCCGCATTTCGGGCAAAACATTTTCATTCTCTTGATTACGAGCAAGCGCGGGCTGTTGTTTGGCAAATTTTCGGCGTTTGATTTCCTGATCAATCATTTCCAGCTCGCGGCTCATTTGTCCGACAACAGCCGTGTTTTCCTTTGCGCGCCGAATCAAATACGGCAAAGCGTCTTTCACCGGACCGTAAGGCACGTATTTTGAGACGTTGTAACCTTCTTTCGCCAAAACGTACGAAAGATTGTCGCTCATTCCGTAAAGCTGCGAAAAATGGATTCGATGGTCGTCGTTCGGCAAATTCTTTTCTTTCATCAGACGGACGAGAAGCTGAACGCTTTCGTCGTTATGCGTGGCATTGACGAAAGTGATTTCTTCAACATTTTCGACGCAATATTCGATTGCGGCGTCGTAATCGCGGTCAGTTGATGCTTTATCCGGCTGAATCGGCGAGGGATAATTCATTTCCGCTGCTCGCTCGCGTTCTTTTTCCATATAAGCGCCGCGCACGAATTTGACCGCAAGATGATAATTGCCCGCACGCGCGTCGGCGTGAGATTTTTTCAAAAATTCCAGACGGTCGTGCCGGTACATTTGCAGCGTGTTGAAGACAATCGGTTTTTCCCGATTAAAAAGCAGCATCATTTCCCGCACTAAGTCATCAATCGGGTCTTGAATCCAGCTTTCTTCGGCGTCAATAAAAATCGGCTGATCGAGCGAAGCGGCGGATTGGCAGATTTCCTCGACGCGGCTGCGCGCACGATTCCATTCGACGCGCTCGGTCTCGGCAAGCTCGCGTCCTGCGCCGATTCTTTCCAAAAGGTCGAAACGGATGATTCCGGTGATTTTAAAAACCGAAAACGGCAATTTCGGATCGCCCGCTGCGCGTTTGATTGTTCGCAAAATCTCGGCTTTGGTGTGCTCGAAAACGGCTTCTTCTTTTTTGCCTTCAATCGAATAATCGAGAATTGTCCCGATATTTGAACGCGCCAATTCCTGAATCACGCGCTCACATTCCTGAATCGTTTCGCCGCCGCAGAATTGCCGGAAAACAGTTTCTTTGACAAAAAATTTGATGGGCAATCCGAGCGACAAACCGAACGCCGCAGATTTTGTCCCGATGTCGGTCAAAAGCGGGGAATTCATCATCCGAAACAGCCAATATTTTCTCTCAAGCTCTGCGTTGGTTTTGCCGGCAAACGCCGTTTCCGTGTCGTTTAAATTGATTCGAAAATCATTCATTATCTTTTTTGAATTTCTTACTGTTTTTCTTTTAACGATTCAATTTTTTGTATTTCCGGTAAAACTTTTAACATTTCGTTCTTCAGTTCCGGTACGTCTTTCGTTGCCGCCATCCAAACAATTTCCAAGTCAACCTCGAAATATGCGTGAATGATGCGATTACGCATTCCCGCAATCTCCTTCCAAATAATTTGAGGATATTGCGCTTGCGTTTCCGGGGAAATATGTTTAACGGCTTCGCCGATTATTTGAATTTGTCTGACTACGGCGTCCTGCCTCATTCGATTCGATAAAAATTCATCTTTGCCGATGCCGTCAAAATAGCTTGCGATTGCATCGCAAGCATCAAGGATGTGAAGCAAGTAAAATGATTCTCTTTTAAACTTCATACAAAATCCTCAAATCAGCCAGAACATCGTCGCGGATATATTTGCTCAGACTCGCTTCGGTCACGAGATCAACTTTTCTGCCGAGCGCTTCTTCAAATTCGTATTCAAGCGCGAAAAACTCAAGTCCCATCGGTTTTCCCAAACGCACGAGTAAGTCCACATCGCTCGAATCCGTGTCTTCGCCGCGCGCGACCGAGCCGAAAACTCCGAGCATTACAACGTCGTTTTTCCGGCAAATCTCACGCAACTTATCTAAATGCGATGAAAGATTCATAATGTCAATCCCGTAAAATTCCTCTCGAAATTACGATGCGCTGAATCTCGCTTGTGCCTTCGTAAATTGTCGTGATGCGCGCGTCGCGGTAGAGCTTTTCGACCGCGTAATGTCGCGAATAGCCGTTGCCGCCGTGAATTTGAACCGCGTCTGCGACGACTTTGTTTGCGGTTTCCGAAGCGAAAACTTTTGCCTGCGCCGCGTAAATCCCGGTTTGTTTGTGTCCGGCGTCTTTCATCGCCGCCGCCCGCAAAGTTAATAGGCGTGCGGCTTCCGTCTGCACAGCCATATCCGCCAATTTGAATTGAATCGCTTGAAATTCTGCAATCGGTTTGCCGAAAGCAACTCGGTCTTTGGCATATTTGGTTGATTCGTCGAGCGCGGCTTGTGCGATTCCGACTGACAGCGCGGCGATTCCGATTCTGCCGTTATCAAGGCTCGACAGAGCGACGCGCATTCCTTCGCCGACTTTTCCGAGCACGTTTTCCTGCGGAACGCGAACATCCGACAAGCTCATCTCGGCAGTTTGCGAAGCTCGCTGTCCCATTTTGTGTTCGACTGAAGAAACCGTTAAACCCGGCGCGTTCCAATCAACGAGAAACGCCGTTATTTCCTTTTTTCCGTCCGATTGTTCGCCCGTTACAGCCATTGCGAGATAAACGTCGGCGATTCCGCCGTTTGTAACCCATGATTTTGTGCCGTTTAAAATGTAAAATCCGTCGCTGAAATCTGCGCGGCATTTGAGATTCGTCGCATCCGAACCGGCTTGCGGTTCCGAAAGACAAAACGCGCCGAGCTTTTCGCCGCGAGCAAGCGGGGCGAGATATTTTTGTTTTTGTTCTTCCGTACCGAAATTTAAAATCGGAAAACAGCAAACCGAATTAGTCACGCCGACAATTACGCATACGCTCGGATCGGCTTTGGCAATTTCTTCAAGAGCAAGGGCATAAGAAACAGAGTCAAAGCCTGCGCCGCCGTATTCTTCGGGGATAATCATTCCCAAAAGCCCCAGTTCGGCTAAACCGTTTATCTGCTCGCGCGGAAATTTTTCCTGCTCGTCGTACTCGCGGGCGCGCGGAGCGATTTCTTTGCTCGCAAATTCGCGCACGGCGGTCTGCGCCATTTGCTGCTCTTCGGTCAATGTAAAATCCATAATCCGATTATAAAGACAAAAAGAAAAAGGCAAAAGATATTTTAACCTTTTGCCTTTTCCCGTTTGATTCTGCTTTGTTTTAGCGCGGCTGCATTGCCGAAGGCGCGGGCAACTCGCTGCTTGCTCCGAAGGCGCGGGCGAAAAACGAGCCGTCGGTTGATTTTAAACCGTACCAGCCGTTAGTTGACGGGCGGAAAACGGCGATGTCGGCTTTGCCGTCGGCATCGTAATCAGCCGGAATCGGAATGTCTTCCGCAACGCCGAATTGAATCGAAGTCATCTGGTTGGTACGGCTGTTCTGGATGTACCAAAAGCCGTTGGAGGGGCGAAAAACCGCAAAATCGGTTTTAAAATCGCCGTCAAAATCGCCGATTACGGTTTTATCCGTCGCTACACCGAATTGCATCGCCTGCAAACTGTTCTGCGAGCTTGGCAAAATATACCAATATTTAAAACCGTTAACCGCGCGCACAACTGCGATGTCGGTTTTGCCGTCGGCGTCAAAATCGCCGGTGACGGGCTGGTCGCCGTTTGCTCCCCATTGCACGCCTTTAAAGCCGAGCGTGGTCTGCTGGATATACCAGGAACCGTTCGACGGGCGGAAAACCGCTAAATCCGTGCGTCCGTCTTTGTCGTAATCGGCAGAAACCGGAATGTCGCCCGCCGAACCGAATTGTTCGCCGCGGAAAGCGTTGGTGCTGCTGTTTAAAACGAACCAATAAAGAGAGCCGTTAGTAACGCGCGTGACCGCGATGTCCGATTTTCCGTCACCATCGTAATCGCCGGGGCGCATCTGATCGCCGTTTGCACCAAAAGCCGTGCTGGAAAGCCAGCCACCGTTGCTTCTTTCGATTGTCCACAAACCGTTTGACGCATTATAGCTCGAAAAATCGGTGCGGCTGTCGCCGTCGAAATCGGTAATCTCGTTTTTACGCGGAGACGCAATCTTGCTTGCGTCGAGAACATACAAACCGGTTGCCAGATCGGAAGCGATAACTCTGTCGTGTCCGAGCAGCGGATACGCAGTCCAGTTGCCGTCGTAGCCCATCGGAACATTGTTGATCAGAGATTGCGCTCCGCAAACCGCGTCCCAGGACTCGCCGCCTAAAGAGGCTGCGCTTTCGCGCGCGGCTTCTTCGCTCAAAGCTGCCGAATAAGTGTCGTATTGCCCGATGCGTTTTGGCTCCGCCGGATTCGTGATGTCGAAAACCTGAACTCCGGCTTGATACCACGAAACGTAAAGCCGATTGTCTTTAACAACCGGATTGTGCGGCGCGATTCCGTTAACTCCGATGTCAGCGGCTTTGATGATTTTGACAAGCTGTGGTTGAGCCGGATTTGAAATGTTGTAAACGCGCAATTCGCCGTCGAAAAACTCGCGGCAGACAAACATCCAGTTGTTGTCTTCGCTGACCCAAGTACTGTGCGTGGTGGGTCCCGTAACGACCTGACCGAGCAGATGCGGAGCTTGTGTTCCGATGTTGGTCACATCGTAAATTTCGGTCAAACCGGTACCGTTAAAACCGGACAGATATAGACGATTGTTTTTGACGAAAAGTCCGTGAACCCAACCGGAATTGTTTGGAGTAATATCGTGAGCAAGCTGCGGCTGAGCCGGATTGGAAACGTTGATGACTTTTAAAATGCGGTTCGCCGTCGTGTTTGAATTGATGTAGAGATAATTGCCCTCGACAAACATTTCGTGAATCGTGTCGTAACCGCCGTTGGCTGAAGATGATCTGCCGAGCAGAACCGGATTGGACGGGTTGCTGATGTCAACAATATGCACGCCGCCGTTTTCGCCGCCATTGTTTCCGCTGCCGAAATAAGCGCGATTGCCGACGACGACGGCTTCCAGAAATTGCTGGTTATTGCCCGGATTGTAATGTGCTTTTAAAACCGGGTTATCCGGATTTGAAACATCGTAAATCCAGGCTCCGCGCGCAAAATAGCTGCCCATCACGGCGATATTGCCGTCGGCGGTTATGTCAGCATATTTCGCGGTGGCGGAAAAACTTGCCGTCGCCGGGTCCCGGTGCGCGCGCAGCCGGATATTTTGGGCGATTGAGCTTGAGGTGTCGGCTAAACAAACTAAAACTGCTAACGCCAGCCAAATGAGATTTGCTCCGCGTTTATTAAACATTATTTTTCCTCGGAATTATAAAATTACGGATAATCCTTGCGGTTATACTCAACAAGTATAATCAAAAGAGATGCCTTTTTCAATGAAGTTGATGCCCGTAAAATCGAGATTTTACGAAATTCTACATTTAGAGCGCAGTGAAATTGAGTTATGAAACCGCTTGTGAAGCGTCGCGCATCACGAGGTCGAAAGTTCCGGGCGCGACTTTGCGAAACCGGCGATTGCGATTTAGAGAAACCGCGATGCTGATTGTCGGATTGTTGCCGGTGAAGTTGAAACCGTTTTCGAGCAGGCGATTATAAAGCTCATTGACGTGAAGCGGGCGTCCCGCCTCGCGCATTAAAATTGTGCAGGCTTGTGTAATCGTGCGGTCGGCGAAACGATGGCTGCGAATTTCCGTGTCGGGATTAATCGGCGGAGTAACGTGCTTTGAGCCGCCGCCTTGATTCCGCATCGGGACGACCGAACGCGAATTTGCGTAGGGATTTTGCGAATGCGATTTTGATCCGTAATTGCGCGGCGGCATTTCGTCCAAATCGTCCATCTCGTAATCCGCCATCTCGTCCTGCATCGAGTATTTTTGATTGCCGACGACATCGTTTCGGTTTCCGCGCGACGAAAACAACAAGCTGTGCATTGTCGTCTCGATTTGTTTGGCGCTCGCATCGAGCATCTGAATTTCCTGCCGCAAACCTTCGACTTCGCCTTCGATTTCACGAAGGCGGCGCATCTTCTGGCTGCGCGATTGACGCATTTGCCGCAGACTCTGCTCAAGCGTCGCAATCAAATTTTCATTATCTATCGCCATAACTCCGAGTCTGAGAATGCAGAGTCAAAAAAATAATTACTCCGCATTCCAGACTTACTTTTGTCTTTCAACAATATACGCCGCAATTTCCGTGAGAGCATTACGGTACTTCGATTCGGGCAAAACGTCAAGATTTTGTCTCGCTTCGGTCGCATAAAAATGCGCTCGCTTTTTGGTTGCTTCAAGAGAACCGCCGGTTTCCAGCTCTTTTAACAAATTTTCGCGGGA
This sequence comes from Pyrinomonadaceae bacterium, assembly GCA_036388995.1. Classification (GTDB taxonomy): domain Bacteria; phylum Acidobacteriota; class Blastocatellia; order Pyrinomonadales; family Pyrinomonadaceae; genus JALZCH01. Next base: position 14,716 of record DASVQU010000098.1, read on the forward strand.
GACGCGCCGGTAATCGCCGTCGTGCATTACTTGCTCCAACGAAGCGCGCCATTCGGAATTATCTTTCAAAAGCAGAATCAAAGGCAAGGTTAATTTTCCTTCCAGAAGATCCACGCCCGCCGCTTTGCCCAAAACGTCTTCTTCGGCAGTGAAATCAAGCAAATCGTCGGCAAGCTGAAAAGCCGTTCCGAGATTCATTCCGTAATCGCGGAGCGCCGATTTTTGCAGTTCGTTTGCGCCGCCGAGAATCGCGCCGATTTCGCAGCAGGCGCTAAACAGAAACGCGGTTTTTCGCTGCAAAACGTCGAAATATTCTTTTTCCGAAATGTCCGTGCGACCGAGCATCGTCAGTTGAATCAATTCGCCTTCGGTCATTTTTCTGGTCAGCCGAGTTAAAATATCGAGGATTTCCAGAGAGCGTTCCTGCAAGCTCGTCTCAAACGCCGACATATAAAGCCAATCGCCCATCAAAACGGCGGTTTGATTGCCGAAACGTGCATTGACCGAAGGGCGATTGCGGCGCGTGTCGGCGTTGTCAATGATGTCATCGTGAACCAATGTCGCCGTGTGCAGGAATTCCATCACGGTCGCCAATCTGATCGCATTCGGTTTTGAACCGTCGCCGCCGACCGAGTAATTCGACAAAATGTTGAGCGCCGGACGCACGCGCTTGCCGCCCGATTGCCGCAGATAATCGCCGAGATAAGCGATAACCTGCACGTTTGAACGAGCCTGCCGCTCAAATTCCTGCTCGACCAGCGCCAATTCGCTGGAAATCAAAGAAAAAACTCGCCGCGCCGCTAATCGCGGATCAAATGCTGCGGCGGTTGGAGAAAAAGTTTGCATTATTTTTGAGCCGAATTTTTATCCTTTTCGGGAATGCGGCTGATAATTTGGAGTTTCATCACAAAGCCGGGAAAAAGTTCCTTTTTAGTTTTGCCCGCCTCAGTCCCAAATGCTTTTTTTGTGCTGACATTATTCACGAAAGCCCGCAAAATGCTCGTTGGTGTAACGGACAACATCGCGTAGTAAATTGGATATACTTTGGGCATTGTCGGCTCTTTTTGTCCTTCATAATCGGAAACGCTTGCATCTGCCGGAATCCCGATAAGGGAAACGAAATTCGTTTTGTAGAGTTCTTCCAAATTTGCCGCCCACAGTCTTTCGTCTTTGTCGTGGCTGAAAGTTAAATCAATCAAATAAAGCTTGTTGTCTAAAAAGTTCAGCTCTATATTCTTGTACGTTCCGTTTCGTTTAAAATCCAGTTTTCTGAAAATCTTTTCGTTCTTTTTCGGCGTCAACCAGGAATCAGGAACGGTTATATCGGTTCCCAATAAGAAGTTAACAATAGATTTGTGCGGCAAAAGCGCAAAATCCAGCTTTTCAGTCGAATCCTCGCTGGGCTTTCCCATTATGGCGAGGGCTTCTTCGGGAGTCGTGACATTGATTTTTAGTTTGTTCCAACTATCCGTGTCGGTTTCGATTTTTATTTGAGCGAAAATCGAAAAAGAAAATATACAAATTAAAAATCCTATTTTGAGGAACCTTTTCATAAGATTTAATTCGAGCGGTAATTATCAAACTGCATATCAATGCCGAAATCCTGTTTTTTCAAAGCCGCGATGACTTCCTGCAAAATGTCGCGGTCTTTGCCGGAAACTCGAACCACGTCGCCTTGAATTGCGGCTTGGACTTTTAGTTTTGCGTCTTTGATAAATTTGACGATTTCTTTGGCTTTGTCGCCCGGAATGCCTTGCTGGATTGTTACGCGCTGGCGAACGGTTCCGCCCGCGGCGGGTTCGATTTTTTCGTAAGTCAGAGCCTTGAGCGGAACGTTTCTTTTGACCAGTTTGCTCTGCAAAACGTCGTTCATATTTCGCAGCTTGGTTTCATCCTCGGCTGATAAAACGAGGTCTTTGTCTTCGAGTGCAACAGTCGCGTGACTGCCTTTAAAATCAAAGCGTTGACCGACTTCTTTGGTTGTTTGGTTAATCGCGTTCGTGACCTCGGCATAGTCAACTTTCGAGACTATATCGAATGAATTTTCTTTTGCCATATCGTTTTCGAGAATATCATAAAACGTTCGATTTTAATTTGACACTGACAGTTTCTGCGGTAAAATCTGGCGCGTCATTTCTATTTTTTCTTTTGAAAAAGGTATCAATTCAAATATGTCAAAACTTCCCCATTCAATGCGTCAAAACGCTTTTAATTTATTAATGGTTTTTGTGATGTTGATTTTCGGATTCGGCTGTGTTTGTTCGAATCTCGGCGATGACGACCGCAATCGCGGTAAAAATTTAACCAATTCGCCGCAATCACAAACAAATACAACCGGCAAACAATCCAATAAAGGACGCACCAAAGCCAACACGCAAACGACGACGACAAAGCGCAGCACCGAAGAAGATAAAGGCGATTTTCAAGTCGAATACGTTGATGTCGAAAATCCGGCGTATGAACGCCTGAATCAGGAAATGCGGCAGGAAAAGATTTTGGAAAGCGCTTCGCGCGATCTAAACAAAGCTCTCGCGCTGCCTTACGACATCACGCTCGTGACGAAAGATTGCGGGCAAATCAACGCATTTTATCAGCCGTCTGAGCGCTCGATTACGATTTGTTACGAGATGATGGAGTTTTACTCGAAATTGTTCGGTCAAAAATACAATCAGGAAGAAGCGAATCAAAAAATGGCTGAAGCGCTGCAATTTATTTTCCTGCACGAGCTTGGACACGCATTGATTGACGCTTATCAATTGCCCGTCACCGGAAACGAGGAAGACGCCGCCGACAAGCTTTCTTCGTACATCAATATCAAAGAATTGGGCGAATCCGGCGGCGGCGCGCGGGCTGCAATTGCTGCCGCACAGGCTTTCGGTATGCAATCGGAAATGACCGGAGACAAAGATTTGCCTTTTTACGACGAACACGCGCTCGATCAGCAGCGTTTTTACAACATCCTGTGCCAGCTTTTCGGCTCAAATCCGAATAAATACGAGGTTTTGGTTAAGGACGGAACGTTGCCCGAACCGCGTGCAGTCCGTTGTCCGAGCGAGTTTCAACAAAACGTCCGCACCTGGGAAAATCTGTTGGCAAAATATCGCAAGCAATAAAATTTTGAGCGCAGACGCACGCGTCTGCGCTCGGTTTTAAAAATTAGCGAGAGGCTCGATTTCCGCTTTTTTCAAAATCTGTTCGTTCTTGTCGAAAACGATTTTCGTCGGCGTTCTCGGAACGGAAAACGTAAAGGTTTGCTCGCGCTGGTTCATTTCGATTCGTTCGGTTTTCGCACCATCCGGCGTTTCAATTATTACTTCTGCTGAAAGACGGAAAAACGGCGGAGTTTGCGAATCCGCTTTTTGAGTTTGTTTGACAATCAACCGCAATTGCTGCGCCGCCGGACTGTAAGCCGGTTCGATTTTTAATTTCGGATAGCCCGCTTTGCGCGTCCATTGCTCGAAAAACCAATTCAAATCTTTGCCGGTCGTCTGCTCAAAAGCGCGCTGCAAATCGGTTGTTTCGACGCTCCCAAATCGGTGAGCGTTTAAATAAGCGTTAACTGATTTCCAGAACATTTCGTCGCCGACTGTTTCGCGCAGCATATGAACGACGAAACCGCCTTTTTTGTAAGTGATCGAATCGAACAGCAGCGGATCGGGACGAGCGCGCAGATTGACGAGCGGATGTTTTAAATTTATGTCTTCCTGCGCAAATGCTTGCTGGGCGTTGCTTCGCATTTCTTCGAGATACGCCGCTCGCCCATATTCGTTTTCAATAAAAACCGATTCCATAAACGTGGCAAAACCTTCGTTGAGCCAGAGTTCCGACCAATTTTTGCAGGTTACGAGATTGCCGAACCATGAATGCGCCAGTTCGTGCGTCACCAGATTTTCCGTGTCGCGCCGCCCTGCGGGTTCGAGCGCGCCATAAATTTCCGTGTCCGCCATCGTCGTCGCCGTGACGTTTTCCATTCCGGCGAAAGCGTCGAAATTGCCGACAACAGTTTGATCGTATTTGGCGAAAGGAAATTTGACGCCCGTCGTTTTTTCAAACAGAGCAAACATTTTCTGCGTTTTCCCATAAGCAAGAGGTAGAACTTTTTCGGATTCGGGGCGGTCAGGATAAAGAAAATAGCCGAGCGGAATTGCACCGTATTTATCCGAAAATTTTTGATATTTGCCGACGACAAAAGAAACCAGATAAGTCGGGAGCGGTTGATTCATTCGATAATGAAAGGTTTTCGTACCGTTCGGATTGTTTTTGACTTCGATTAATTCGCCGTTTCCGATTGCCGTTTCATCGGCGCTCGTCGTCGTAATAAATTGCTCGGTCGTCGCTTTGTCGTCGGGAAAATCGTATGACGGAAACCAGTGGCGGTTATCTTCCGGCTCGCCCTGCGTCCAGATTTGTGCCGGACGCACTGGCTTTCCACTGTTGCTGAGCGGTTCGACAAAATAAACTCCGGCGCGCGGATTAACGGCGCGATATTTTATCCGAACGGAAACCGTCTCTTTTGCGTTGTAAGTTTTGTCGAGCGTGATGTCGAGCTTGCCGGGATTATTCAGAAACGTGAGCGGTTTGGCTGAATTTTCGGGCATTACGGATTCGACTCGCAAATTGACGGCGTCGAGCGAAAGAGTGCGAAAATTGTCTTTCAGCGGTTTGACGACGACGGTCGTTTCGCCGAAAACGGTTTTCGTTTTTCGGTCAAAGCTGGTGCGAATCGTATAATGTTCCGCATCAAAAGTGCGAAGGCGCGGCGGCGAAGTGTCTTGCGCTAAAATGATCGGCGCGTAAAGCGCGGCGAATAAAAATAAAAATGCTGATTTTGTTTTGAACATCAAAAAATCCTCGAATTGATAACGACAAACCGATTGTGCCTGATAAGGGAAGTCAGCGACAACTTTGACCAGGCAAATGTTGAAACCAAATCTCAGCGGAGTTTTTGTTTGGCAAAAATCAGAAAACGTTTGCGTCCCGATAAAGCGAAAAACGCTTTGTCGAATTGGTTATATGCTCGCAAACAAAGTAAAATACAAACGATTTTTCTCCGCCAAAGAAAGGAAATCTCAAATGAAACGCAAACAATCGAACGCTCTTTTAGCCTTGATCTCGCTTTTTTCATTATTTTTCAACTCGGTTTCAACTGCGCACGCGCAAGTCGGTGCGGGTGAAGATATTTCCGAAGGCGCGAGCGTTTTTGTGTTTCGCGCGTCGTCGCGTCAGCCAAAAAGCGCTCTCCGCACTCAGGTTGTAAAATCGCGCCCGCTCCAGAAAAAAATGGAAGCGCGCGAGCGACGCGTTAAGCAAAGCAATTTGCTCGGCGTCACGCGGCGACCGAAAAATCCGGTAACTCCGCGACCGACTCCGAAACCCATAAAAACGGACGGGACGCGTATAGCGAAAGAAAAATCAGCCGAAGAATATGCCAAAAACGCCGAAACCGCCTTTAATAATAAAGATTTGGACGAAGCCGAAAATCTTTATGCTCAAGCCCGCGCGATAAGCCCCGACAATCAAACAGCCAAGCTCGGTTTAGCCAAAGTTTTCGCCGTGCGAGGCGACGCCGCTTATGCAGATAAAAGCTACCTGAACGCCGCCTTGAGCTTTAATCAATCAATCGCGCTTAATCCAAATAATGCGGATGTTTATGCGGCTCTAGGCGAAACTTACGAGGCACAGGATCAAAACGACAAAGCAATCGAAGCGTATTTGAAGGCAATGCAGCTCGATGACAGCTTAACCGAAATCAATGCGCCGCTCGGCACGCTTTATTACGAAAAAGGCGATTTTTCAAACGCCGAAAAATATCTGGCGAAAGCCGCTGCAATCAATTCAAACGACGACGATTTACAAAACCTCTACGGCGAAGTTTTGCTCAAACAGAACCGCGCCGAAGAAGCCGCCCGCGCTTTTCAGGCAGCGATTCGATTAAACCAAAGCAACGCGGCGGCGCATTACAATCTGGCGAAAATTCACGCGCAGAACAATCGCCCGGACGACGCAATCGCCGAGCTGCGAAGCGCGATTAAGGCGGACAAAAATTACGACGAAGCATATTTTGATTTGGGAACATTGCTTTACAACAAGCGAAAATACGATGAAGCCGCCCAAAACTTTCAGGAAGTTTTGCGAATCAAGTCCGCGAACGCCGAAGCCAGACTTAATTTAGCCGACAGTTATCGTCAGCTTGAAAAATACCCGCAAGCGGTTGACCAATATCAAATTGTCGCGCCCCTGATGAAAAAGGGAGATGTTTACAGCGATTTTGGCTACGCTTTGGGGAAAACGAGAAACTGGACGCGCGCCGTTGAGATGCTCAAAGAAGCCGTCCGGCTCGAACCCAACGCCGATGATTACACAAATCTCGCCTGGGCTTATAACAACGCCGCCGTTTCAACCAGCAATCCGGCTTTGTTTGAAGAAGCGAAACGCGCCGCACAGGAAGCGATTCGCTTGAACCCGAATTTCGCCCCGGCTTATTACAATCTCGGCAACGCGCAGGCGCGAAGCAAGGATTTTCAAGCCGCGTTTGAGAGCTATAATCAAGCGCTGAAATTAAGAAAAAATTGGGCGGAAGCGAACAATAATCTCGGTTACGCTTACGCCACTGCCGGCAAGCACAAACTTGCCATTGAGGAATATCGCAAGGCTTTGAAATTGAAACCGGAATCGCCGGAAGCGCGTTTTAATCTCGGCGTTTCACTGGCTTTGGATGACAAAATCAATGATGCCGAAAAAGAAATGAAAGAACTCAGCCGTTTTGACAAAGGGCGCGCGCAGCAGCTAGCCGCCATTATCCGCGACGTGAAAAGAAAAGGCGGCATCAAGTAATTTTCGTGGGTTTTGAAGTAATCGAAAACTACGCGCTCGCGCCGCTGACGACTTTAAAAGTCGGCGGCGCGGCGCGTTTTTTCGTTCTAGCGGAAAACGAAAATGAAATTGCCGAAGCCGTTGATTTTGCGCAAAAACGCGATTTGCCAGTTTTTGTTATAGGCGGCGGCAGCAACATTTTAATTTCCGATGAAGGTTTCGACGGATTGATTTTAAAAATTGCCAATCGCGGGATCGAAATCGTTCGGGAAGAAAACAATGTGCGCGTCGCGGCTCAAGCCGGTGAAGATTGGGACGAGTTTGTCCGGTTTTGCGTTGCAGAAAATCTGGCTGGCGTCGAATGTTTAAGCGGGATTCCGGGCAGCGTCGGCGGAACGCCTGTCCAGAACGTCGGCGCTTACGGACAGGAAGTTGCGGAAACAATCGTCGGCGTCAGAGCTTTGGAACGCGCGAGCGGGAAATTTTTTGATTTGACCAATGCCGATTGTCGTTTCGCTTACCGGACAAGCATATTCAACACGACCGAGCGCGACCGATACATTGTTCTCGCAGTCAGCTTTGTTCTCCAACCAAACGGCAAACCGGCGATTCGCTACAAAGATTTGCAGCAGTTTTTCGCCGGGCGCGAAAAACCGAATTTAAAAGAAACGCGCGACGCCGTTTTGCAAATCCGCCGGGCAAAATCAATGGTTATTGCCGCTGACGATCCGAATTCGCAAAGCGCCGGTTCGTTTTTTAAAAATCCGGTTGTCGAAACCGAAAAGTTTGCCCGAATCGCGGAAATTGCCCGTCGTTTGAAATTTATTGAAAACAAATCACTGCCGCCGCATTTTCCGGCGGGCGAAAATTCCGCGAAAATTCCGGCTGCGTGGCTGATTGAAAAAGCGGGTTTTCAGAAAGGCTATACGAAAAACAATCGCGCCGGAATTTCTTCAAATCACACGCTCGCAATCGTTAATCGAGGCGCGGCAAGCGCCGCTGACATTTTGGATTTGGCGAAGGAAATTCAACTTCGCGTTTGGGAAATTTTCGGCGTCGAATTAAAACCCGAGCCGGTCTTTGTCGGTTTTTGATTTCTTTCAATAAAACTCGCTATGAAACTTGTTTATCAACGAGCCGTGTGATTTAATTCCAAAACCTTATTTGTTTGTCCGCTACGGTCAACACGTTTCCATTAAATTCTTTTAAATCAGAAAGTCGTTGAATGTCGTTTGCGGCAATTTAAAACCCCTTCAGCCGTATGAAAAAAACAGAAAATACAACTCCGTCCGAGTCGGCGCCGAACGAAAGCCGCCGCTCATTTTTAGGAAATCTAGGCAAAGCCGCAATTTCCACCGCAGCCGTCGCTGCCGTCGGCGCGGAAACCGTTTCGGCTCAAAAATCGAAAGCCGACGCGCAGGAACACATTGAAAATCTCGCGCCTGCCGCATTTAGCGTGCGTTCGATAGCCTGCTATCAATTGCGCGTCGGCGCGGCGCAGTGGAATCTGAAAAACGCTCAATTAAGCGGCTCGCGTCCCGACAACAAAGACGAATCGCTTTACCCGAACCGAATCGGCAATTACTCGAAAGGCTTGCCGCATTTGTCGAACGGCGAAGTTTCTCCGTCCGCATACAACGCTTTTATTGCAGCCGTTAACAGCAAAAAACACGCGGATTTCGAGACGATTCCGATGGGCGGCGACCGCAAGCTGACCAATCCGCAATCCGGTCTGGCTTTTGATCTCGAAGGCTCCGACCCATATAGCTGCACAATGCCGCCGCCGCCCGCGTTTGCGAGCCGCGAAATTGCGGCGGAAATCGCCGAAAATTACTGGATGGCGCTGCTTCGCGACGTGCCTTTCACAGATTACGCGAACGATCCGATTGCCAACGCGGCGGCGGAAGATTTGACGCTTTTCGGCGCGGATTTCAAAGCGCCGAAAGACGAAGCCGGAGATGTTACGACGAGCCTTTTGTTTCGCGGTTTGACGCCGGGCGACAAAGCGGGACCGCTGATGTCGCAATTCTGGTATTTGCCTTGTAATTTCGGCTCCAATGAAGTCAATCAACGCATTCGCACCGTGCGCGGAATCGCCGACGGCGGGCGCAATTATATGACGAATTTTAATTCGTGGCTCTCGGCGCAAAACGGCGTCACGCCGTCGGAAAACCAGATTTTTGATTCGACCGCGCGTTATATGCGAAACGGGCGCGATCTCGGTGAATGGGTTCACGTTGACGTTTTATTTCAAGGTTATTTCCAGGCGTTTTTGTGCCTTGCGGGAATGAACGCGCCGGTTGATGCCGGAAATCCTTACCGCGATTCGGCGACGCAAGCCGGTTTCGGCACGTTCGGCGGACCGCATATTGCCACGATGCTGTGCGAAGTTTCGACGCGCGCGCTGAAAGCCGTCTGGAATCAAAAATGGTTTGTTCATCGGCGTTTGCGACCGGAAGCCTTTGCCGGGCGCATTGACAGAACGCTTTATCACAGCGCAAATTATCCGGTGCATTCGGAGATTCTCAATTCGATTTTAACCAACACCAGACTCGGAAAATATATGCCAGCCGGAAACGCTCTGCTTCCGCAGGCTTTTCCCGAAGGCTCGCCGACGCATCCGGCTTACGGCGCGGGACACGCTACGGTCGCGGGCGCTTGCACGACAATCTTAAAAGCCTGGTTCGACGAATCAACCGTGATTCAAAATCCGGTCGTGCCGGATGCGACCGGAACCGTTTTAGTTCCTTACGCCGGAACGGAAAATTTAACGGTCGGGGGCGAGCTGAACAAGATCGCTTCAAACGTCGCACTCGGACGCAATATGGCTGGCGTTCACTGGCGCTCTGACGCGACCGAATCCTTAAAGCTCGACGAAGCAATCGCCCTCAGCGTTTTGCGCGACCAAAAAGCCTGCTACAACGAGCCTTTCAGCGGATTTACTTTAACGAAATTCGATGGAACGACAATTACCGTTTAAATTTAGTTTGAACGAAAAAAGATAAAAGCCGCTGTGAAATCAGCGGCTTTTATCTTTTTAGGCAATAAAACGTTTTCGGTTCGGTCTAATCAGTTGGATTTGATAAAATTTTATTCCATTTTTGAGATGTTCTGGAGATTTGCAAGATGAAAAAGCCGAATTTAAAAAGCATTATAATTTTTCCCTTGATCTTTGTTTTGGCTTTCGGCGGAGTTTTGCCCGTGCGGGCGGACGGTGATTTGGTCGGCGGCGCGGCTGAAGATATTTCCGGCAACGCCAGCGTTTTCGTTTTCCGAAAGGGCAGGAAAGCGCCGCACGCGAGAAAGACCTTCGGGAAAAACAATGTTTCCGCCAGAAATCGGCGACAAAAAGCCGCGCAATATGCCGCAATTAAAGCGCGGCTTAAAACCGCACTGGCAAAAAATCGAGCTAAAACGCGCGGCGCAAACAATTCCGGAACAGTCGCCGGAACGGGAAATTCCAGTCGTCGTACTGCTCCGCCGTCGCTTAAAAACGTCGAACCTTTGCTGACGAAAGCCGATGCCGCGCTCGCGCAGGGCGATTTGCCCGGCGCGATTCAGTCTTACACGAAAGCGCTCGCCGTCAGCCCGAAAAATTCGCGCGCCGCAGCAGGTTTGAGCGATGCTTTGGCGGCAAAAGGCGACCGCGCAGTCGAAGCCGGAAACGCGGCGCAAGCCATCGCCAATTACGAAGAAGCTCTCAAACACGACCGCCAAAACACTGCGGCTTACGCAGGACTCGGCGCGGTTTACGACACGATGGACGAGCGCGAAAAAGCGGTCGCCAATTTTGAAAAGGCTTTGCAGCTCGACGTTTCGCTCGTTGACGTTTATTACCCGCTCGGCGTGCTTTATTATGAAACGAAAAATTATCCGAAAGCCGAAGAATATTTGAACAAAGCTCTCCCGGCGCGCGCTGATGACGCCGAAACGAGAAATTACGTGGGGCTGATTTATGCCAATTCAAAACGCGACGCGGAAGCCGTCAATGCGTTCAAGACGGCGGCACAGCTAAAACCGGATTATGCCGAAGCGTATTTTAATTTGGGTCAATCTTACGACCGTTTGAATCAATTGGACGAAGCGATTGGAGCTTATCGCAAAGCCATTGAAATCAATCAGAGTTATGCTGACGCCTGGCACAACTTGGGTGTCGCGTATTACAACCGCGAGCGTTATGCCGAATCAGCCGAGGCTTATAAACAAGCCGCAGCTTTAAACGGCGATGTCGAAACCAATCTTGCTCTCGCCGATTCTTACCGGCAGCTCAAACAATTCGATAACGCCAACGGCGCTTATGAAAAAGCAATCGCTCAAAACACCGGAGCGCCTGCCGAAGAACGCGCCGAAGTCTTTGAAAAATACGGCTATTGTTTGGGCAAAGCGAATCGCTGGGACGATTCGGTTAACGCGCTCAAAGAAACTTCCGAGTTAAATCCCGATTCCGTCACTTACGCGAATTTGAGCTGGACTTACAGCAATTCGGCGAAACAGGACGCGAAAAACAAAAACGAAGAGGAATCCCGACGCAAGCTCGAAGAATCGAAAACAGCGGCGCAAAAAGCCGCCGAACTCGATTCGAGAAACGAAGCCGCGAAATTTAATCTCGGCAACGCGCAGGCGCAGCTCGGCGAATACGATTCGGCAATCGAAAATTTCCGGCAGGCAACCGTAATGCGCTCCGGCTGGGCTGAAGGCTACAACGGACTCGGCGTGGCTTATCGCTTATCGGGCGATTTAAACAACGCAGCGAACGCTTTTAACGAGGCTCTGCGACTCAACAACGATTTCGCCGACGCGCATTTGAATATGGCGATTGTCGAAACCGGACGCGGCAACAAACGCGAAGCTAAAAAACATCAGGACGCGGTAAAACGACTTAACCCGGCAATGGCTGTCGCTTTGAATATATTTCTCGGCAGCGTTTCGCCCGAACAATTAAAACGTCGCGCGATTAATAAAATTCCGGGCAAAAATAAGATTGACGAAATAAAAAATAAAATCCGGCTGCCGTTTTAAAGCAAGTTTGGATAAATACGATTGAAAAAATCTCGCCTGCTTTTTTGTAGAAGAAGCGGGCGAGATTTTTTGTATGACAAAAGTTTTATCGTTTGCGAGCGTCTTTTAAAAACGCGCCGTAATATTCCTGCAAGCTCGCGTCCAATTGAATAGCTTTTTCCAAATCTCGCGCGGCTTCCGCTTTTTTGCCTTGTTCGAGCAGCAGCAAACCGCGTCGCGCAAAGGCTTGAGCCTGCGTCGGGTCAAGCTCGATAGTTTTATTGTAATCGGCAAGCGCGGCGGATTTATTAACTGCTTCGAGCGCGATGGCTCGATTTAGATAAGCAGTCGGATGCGAGGGAAAGATTTCGAGGGCTTTGGTGTAATCGGCAATCGCGCCTTTTGCGTCTTTTAATTCTTGTTTGACGACGCCGCGATTGAGCAAAACTTCAAAACTCTTTGGCGCAAGCTCGAAAGCTTTGTCGTAATCGGCGAGCGCGGCTTTATAATCGCCTTTTGTTTGCAGGGCGTTGCCGCGATTGTTGTAAGACATCGCGTGCGCCGAACGGTCGTAAGTATCTCCGGTCGTCATGCCGGAAAAAATCTCAATCGCTTTGGAAAAATCAGCAATCGCAGCATCCGTATTGTTTTGCTGTAAATGAATGTTGCCGCGATTAAAATAGCTCAAACCGTGTTTGGGATTAAGCTCGATGACTTTGTTGTAATCGGCAATCGCGCCTGCGAAATCGTTGCGCGAGAGCCTGATATTGGCGCGGTTGTTATAGGCGTTCGCCATTTTCGGATTTAGCGCAATTGCGCGTTCATATTCGATTAAAGCCGCGTCCGTGTTTCCACTTTGCTGCAATTCGAGCGCGCGGTTATAAACTTCGCCGGCTTTTGAAATGTTTTGAGCGAGGATAGGCGACGCGCAGGCAAACGCAATGAAAATAAAGTTGAGGATTTTTTTCATAAATTGTCTTGATTGGTGATTTGAGAATCTCTTTCGGTATAATCTCCGCAAGATTTATAAGTTTATCAAACCAAATTATTAAATGCCAAAAAGAACGGATATAAAGAAAATATTAATTATCGGTTCGGGTCCGATTGTCATCGGTCAGGCTTCGGAATTCGATTACTCCGGCACTCAAGCCTGCCGCGCGCTCAAGGACGAAGGTTACGAAGTCGTTTTGATCAACTCAAATCCGGCGACGATTATGACCGACCCGGAAATGGCTGACAGAACTTACGTCGAGCCGCTAACAATCGAATCTGCCGCAGCAATTATCGAAAAAGAACGCCCCGACGCTCTGCTGCCAACCGTCGGCGGGCAGACGGCTTTAAATTTATCAATCGAGCTTTACGAACAAGGCGTTTTAGAGCAATTCGGCGTTCAGCTAATTGGTGCAAATCCTACAGCCATCAAAGTCGGCGAAGACCGCGAGCTTTTTAAAGCTGCGATGGAAGAGATCGGCATTCCCGTCCCGAAAGGGGGGTTCGCGCATAATTGGGAAGAAGCCCAGAAAATTGTCGAAACGACCGATTATCCGGCAATCGTGCGACCAAGTTTTACACTAGGCGGAACGGGCGGCGGAGTCGCTTTTAACCCCGAAGAATTTGAGGAAATCGTTCGCAGCGGTTTGGCGGCTTCGCCGATTTCGCAGGTTTTGATCGAAGAATCAATCTTGGGCTGGAAAGAATACGAGCTGGAGGTAATGCGCGATTTGGCGGATAACGTCGTCATCATTTGCTCGATTGAAAATTTCGATCCGATGGGCGTTCACACCGGCGATTCGATTACGGTCGCGCCCGCGCAAACATTGACCGATGTTGAATATCAGCGCCTGCGCGATATGTCAATCGCCTGCATCCGCAAAGTCGGAGTCGAAACCGGCGGCTCAAATATTCAATTCGCCGTCAACCCAGAAAACGGCGATGTGCGAATCATCGAAATGAATCCGCGCGTTTCGCGTTCATCGGCTTTGGCGTCAAAAGCAACCGGCTTTCCGATTGCCAAAATCGCCGCGAAATTAGCCGTCGGTTACACTTTGGACGAAATTCCGAACGACATCACGAAAAAAACTCCAGCCAGTTTCGAGCCGACGATTGATTACGTCGTGGCAAAAATACCGAAATGGGCATTTGAAAAATTTCCCAAAGCGGAAGACTCGCTCGGAACGCAGATGAAATCGGTCGGCGAAGTAATGGCAATCGGGCGGACGTTTAAAGAAGCGCTTTTCAAAGGCTTGCGGTCGCTCGAAGCGACCAAGCCTTTGCGCTTAAAAGGCGTTCCCGATCACGTTTTGCAGCGAAAGCTGGCGCGCCCGAATTCGCAGCGATTTTCTTACATCACCTACGCTTTGCAGCACGGTTATTCAATTGAAGAAGTCTTTCGTTTAACCAAAGTTGATCGCTGGTTTCTGGCACAGCTTCAAGACGTGATGCGCGTCCAGGACAGGATTGAAGACCGCAAGCTCGAAGACATTCCGGCTGAAGTTTTGCGAACCGCCAAAGAATATGGTTTGTCCGACCGCCGTATCGCGTTTTTAACCGAAAGCGACGAGCTTGCGGTGCGCGAACGACGCAAAAGTCTGGGAATTATTCCGGTTTACAAACGAGTTGATACTTGCGGAGCGGAGTTTGAATCGTTTACTCCGTACCTTTATTCGACTTACGAAGAAGAGGACGAATCGAATCCGGTTGACCGACCGAAAATTATGATTTTAGGTTCGGGACCGAATCGCATCGGGCAGGGAATCGAGTTCGATTACTGTTGCTGCCACGCTTCGTTTGCTTTGCGAAAAGCGGATTTCGAGACGATTATGGTCAACTGTAACCCAGAAACCGTCTCGACCGATTACGACACTTCGGACAGATTGTATTTCGAGCCGCTGACGTTTGAAGACGTGATGAACATCGTTGAGAACGAGAAGCCAACCGGCGTCATCGTTCAATTCGGCGGGCAAACGCCTTTAAATCTCGCTAACCGTTTGCACGAAGCGGGCGTTCCGATTATCGGAACTTCGCCCGATTCGATTGATCTGGCTGAAGACAGAAAGCGTTTCGGCGCGCTTTTGGACGAATTAAAAATTCCCGCGCCGCCGAACGGAACAGCCGTTTCGCCCGAAGAAGCGCGCAAAATTGCCGAGCAAATCGGTTATCCGGTTCTTGTTCGACCGAGCTATGTTCTTGGCGGGCGCGCGATGGCGATTGTTTATGACGAGCAGAGTTTGGACGAATATATGCGAACGGCGGTTGACTCTTCGCCCGAACGTCCGATTTTGATTGATAAATTTCTCGAACGCGCGGCGGAATTCGATGTTGATGCGCTCGCTGATGAAACGGCGGTAGTGATTGCCGGAATTCAGGAACATATTGAAGAAGCCGGAATTCATTCGGGCGATTCATCCAGCGTTTTGCCGCCGCAAAAAATTGCCGAAGAACATCTCGAAACGATCCGGCATTACACCCGAATTCTGGCACGGGCTTTAAACGTCGTCGGTTTGATGAACATTCAGTTTGCCATCAAAGACGACCGCGTTTACGTTCTCGAAGTTAATCCGCGCGCTTCGCGCACCGTGCCGTTTGTCTCAAAAGCGACGAACGTGCCGCTTCCGGCAATCGCTTCACTCGTGATGGCGGGCGTTAAAACTGTGGCGGAGCTAGGTTTGCCGGAAGTTTTGCCTGTTAATTTGTGTTTCGTCAAATCGCCTGTTTTCCCGTTTTCCAAATTTCCCGGCGTTGATCCGGTTTTAGGACCGGAAATGCACTCGACAGGCGAAGTGATGGGCGTCGGCGCAACTTTCGGCGAGGCTTACGGCAAAGCGATGGGCGGCGCGAACGTTAAATTGCCAGTCGGCGGAACGGCGTTTTTGTCGGTCAACGATTCGGACAAAGGACAAGCGGTCGTTCTCGCGCGCAGGTTGAAAAAATTAGGCTTCGATTTGATTGCGACTTACGGCACGGCGCAGCGTCTGAAAGAAGTCGGACTCGACGCCGAATCGGTTTTCAAAGTCAACGAAGGTCGCCCGAACATTGTTGATTACATCAAACGCGACGACATCGCGCTGATTATCAATACGCCCCTTGGCAGAACTTCGCATTTTGACGAGCAAGCGATTCGACAAGCCGCTTTGCGTTACAACGTCCCGTGCGTGACGACAATCACGGGCGCGGAAGCTCTCGTCGAAGCGATTGCGGCAAAACAGCGTGACGAGAAATTTGTCGCTCGTTCATTGCAGGAGATTCATTCGAAGAAAGAGTTGGCGAATGCAGTAAAGTAAATTTTAATCATTGTTTTTACAAAGATTACGTCGGTTGTTTACACTTGCCGTATATTCTCATACTATACAATTTTAGCTGAAAGCAATGATTGAAAATTGCAAAGGTTTTGAATGGGACGACGGAAATTCAAATAAAAACTGGTATCTTCACGGCATCACGGACAGCGAGTGCGAAGATGTCTTTTTTAATTTGCCGCTGATCGTCGCTTCCGACAAAAAACATTCCGGCAGGGAAAACAGGTTTTTCGCCTTGGGCAGAACCGATGCAAATCGCCGGCTTTTTATTGCATTCACTGTGCGAAATGATTTGATTAGAGTCATTTCAGCCCGCGAGATGACGAAAAGAGAAGAAAGAAAATATGCCGAAAAAATTAAAAGAGATTCCGATTTTTGAAAGCGAAGACGACGAGCGCGAATTTTGGGCTGTAAAAGATTCGACTGATTACATTGATTGGAGCACGGCGGAAGATAAGGTGATGCCTAATTTAAAACCGACGACGCGGACTATTTCGCTCAGAATCTCCGAATCAATGCTGGAAAAAATACGGCTAGTTGCAAATAAACGCGATGTGCCGTATCAGTCGTTAATTAAAATATTTCTGCAAGAGCGAATTGATGAAGAATTCAAAATCTCATAATTTTATGGAAATTCATAAAGAGAAAAATATGTTCAAAAAGATATTCGGAAGTGTTTTATTTTGTTTGGCTTTGTCTTTGCCGATTGCTGCGCAGAGAGATTTGGGTGTGCGTCCGACGAGTTCAGGCGGCGTTTTGATGCCGGAGCAGGCAGCTTATGACATTAAATCTTATGATTTGGAATTGCGCCCGAACATTGAGGAACAATCAATCAAAGGCGTTTTAACGGCAACTGCGAAAATCGTTAATCCGATTGATAAATTCGTGCTTGATTTGGACACGCCGTTTACAGTCGAATCAATTTCGCTCGTCAACGGCGCGAAGCAGACGCCGCTGACATTTGAGCGCAGAGAAGGACAAATTTGGATTGCTTTTCCGAAAACGCAAAAAGCGGGCGAAACCGTAAATGTCCGCGTCGTTTACGGCGGAAAACCGCGAGTCGCGCCGCGTCCGCCGTGGGTCGGCGGTTTTGTCTGGTCGAAAACTGCCGACGGGCAGCCCTGGTTCGCAACGGCAGTTCAGAATGACGGCTCGGATTTGTGGTTTCCGGTCAAAGATCATCCTTCTGACAAACCGGAAACGACCTCGCTGCATTTTACCGTTCCGAACAATTTGGTTGCAGCATCGAACGGTAAATTGCAGTCGGTGGTGAAAAACTCTGACGGAACGCAGACTTTTAACTGGTTTGTCTCGCAGCCGATCAGCAACTACAACATCGCTTTGAACGTTGCGCCTTATAAATTGTTCGAGGACAAAATGCAGTCAATTGCGGGTGACACGATTCCGATTGCGTTTTACGTTTTGCCCGAACACACCGGCAAAGCGCAGGATTTGATTAACAAAACCAAAGATTACGTCCGATTTTTTGAAGAATATCTCGGACCGTATCCGTTTCGCGCCGATAAATTGGGAATCGCCGAAACGCCGCATCTCGGAATGGAACATCAATCAATTATCGCTTATGGGAACGAGTTTAAATACGACCCGGACGGCGTTGACACTTTGATGTTTCACGAGCTTGGTCACGAGTGGTGGGCAAATCTCGTGACGGCAAAAGATTGGAATGATTTCTGGATTCACGAAAGTTTCCAGTCTTTTATGGACGCGCTTTATAAAGAACGGCTAAAGGGCAGAGAATCGTTCGTCAAAAGCCTTCCCTCGCGGATTAAAAATTTGAAAAACGTCAAACCGGTCGCGCCGCGCGAACCGCGCACGACGGTCGAAATGTATATGCTCCCGCCGGATTACACGCGCAGCGACAACGACATTTACGGCAAAGGCGCTCTGGTTTTAAATTCTCTGCGATCCTTAATCGGTGACGCGGCGTTTTTCAAATCTCTGCGGCGAATGGCTTATCCGACTCCCGAAATGGAAAAAGTGACGAACGGCAAACAAACCAGACTCGTCACAACCGATGAGTTTATACGAATTGCGGAGCAGCAATCGGGCAAAAAATTGGATTGGTTTTTTGAACTTTATGTGCGTCAACCGGCGCTGCCGAAATTAAATACTCAAGTGAGTACGATGGGCTCAGGCGTATCACAAATCACCAGTCTAATACTGCGTTGGGAGACACCAAACAATATGCCGTTTCCAATGCCAGTTGAAGTCAAAATCGGCGGCGAAACAAAGCGAGTTGAAATGACAAACAACTCGGCGACGATAGCGCTGCCCCAAGACGCGCAATATACGATTGACCCGAACGGCTGGCTTTTAAAATCTCTTTAAATAGTAGAGAAATAAAAAGCAATTGCTTTGATTCTTTATTCGGTCTCAGCATACAAAAATCCCGATTGAAACTTTAAAGCTCCAATCGAGATTTTTGTGTCGCCGGGTTGAGAAGAAAATTAGCGATAAGCGCTGTTTGAAGGCTCGGAAACTCCGGCAATCATATCGGTTAGAGCGTGGCGCTCGCCCTGATATTTGTTCATATCGGCGTGCCGCACCAGATCGCCCTGGCTGATGATTCCGAGAAGCTGATTACGGTCGTTGACAACCGGCATTCGCCGCACCTGATGTTGTTTCATCAAGCGGATGCAGCCTTCAATCGGGTCGTTGGCGTGACAGGCGAAAACTTCGTCGGTCATACAATCCTGCACCTGCGCGAAGCGCGGGTCGGCTCCGTCGGCAACAAGCCTGACCGTAATGTCGCGGTCGGTAATCATTCCAATCATTCGTGCCTGACGGTCAATGACGGGCAGCGCTCCGCAATCTTCGTCGCGCATCAGACGAGCCGCGTGTTGAGCAGTATCGTTCGGATGCACGGTCGCCACGTTTCTGGTCATCAAATCTCCGGCGCGCGTGTCGTGCCAATCGCGCCAGCGATTTTGCTGCGGTTGTCGGTTGTTTTGATTTTCCATCGAAGCAAATCCGCGCGATTGATTAAAATTGCGGTTTTGATTCGATTGGAAATTCCGGTTTGAAAAATCGTCCGGTTCGGAACGGTCGCCGCGCTCATAAATCCGATTGGTCGTCGGATAAAACGGGTTTGCCTCTTTCGGCGTATATCCCGCTGGATTACTGTGATAAGAGTTGCCGTCGTATTCGTTGATATTTCTGTCTCGCGCGTCTCTCGTTTGATGACGATTGTCGCGTTCATCGCCGCCGAACCATGAGGAAACTTCATTCGTCGCTCTGTCAAACCAACCGCGCTCTTCTCCGCCGCGAGCGTTGTCATCATAATCGGAACGCGAGCCGCTCATCAGATTTTGCGGGCGATTTAAATCGCGCTGATTCGACTCGCCGCGAAAATTGCGGCGTTCGCCGAATTCTCTCCGGCTTTGCTCCTGTAATCTTTCGTAACTATCCTGACGCATAATTTTCAAACTCCTTTCGTTTTAAAGTTTGCTGCGATTTCACCTTTTATCCGAGATTGTGGCTTCCCTTCGTCGGATCGCCTTTCGGCAGATTATCGGAGATTGCAACCGTTCCGAGTTCCGGCGAATTTCGACTTTCTTTGGCGTTTGTATCGCTGCCATCGCTGCCGCCCGCGTCGCCGCGTTTTTTGCGCTCGCCCGTTTCTTCGTTCGTCACATCAACATTCAACTTTTTTGCCGATTCGTTTTCCATAATATTTAGAAGTAACAAATTTGATTTCGTTTCTTTTATCCTTTCTTTACTTTTCTATGACTTTTTATAATTCGATTGAGCAACTCAGCGTCATTTTTCTTCATTGCGTTTTCTTTGGGTTTCTTCATTCGCAGTGACAAAATCTCTGGTCGCCCCAGTGCTTTCACCGGTTCCCATTCCGACTTCGCCGACAAAAGCATTGCCGGTTTTGCTTATTCTTTCCGCGTCGTCAGCACCTTGACCGGTTCTGTCGCTCGCGCTTGGCAAATCGTCCGTGTTAGCGCCGCTCGCAGATGAAACGCCGCTGCTCGGTTTTCGGTTTGTCTGTTCCTGGTCTGTTCCGGCGTCAACGCCTATTTCCGCGCCGCCGCCCGGTTTAACTCTTAATTCCTGATTGTTGTCTTGTTCAGCCATTTTTATGAACCTTTCTTTGTTCCGCCGCCTTTGGTCGATCCGCCGCTCGAAGATGGGCGTCCGCCGCCGTCTTGTTTTTGGTTTCCTTCGGCAGTTTTCCCGCGCGCTCCGCTGCCCGAAGAATCGGCTTCCTGCGATTTTTCTTTTTTGGTTTTATTTTCCGGCATTATTTTGCTCCGCTGTTTCTCTTTCTTTTCCCCAAACGTGGTCAACGATTCCGGTTTCGCCAGATGCCCGCGCGCAATTGGCGCAGCAGAAAAACTTGGCGTTCGCCTCGATTCCGTGACCGATAACTTTGCATCCGCAATTTACGCAAACGGGCGCTAACGAGTGAATCGCGCATTCGAAACAATCAAACGTATGGCTCTCGCCCGCCGTTATTACTTCAAATGACAAATAATAATCGTTGCCGCAAACCTCGCATTGAGCCATTCGATTTCCCCTTTATTTCATCTTGTTCTGCATCTCGCGCGCCATTTGCAAATGATGTTCGAGCGTCGGCAAAGTTTTCACCGCAAATTCCTTTACATCCGCGTCCGTCCCGGCTTGCGCCTGCGTTTGAAAGGCTTTCACGTCTTTTTCGTGATCCTCGACCATCGCCTTGACGTATTCGCGCTCAAATTCCGCGCCCGACAATTTACTTAATCTATCGGAGAGAGATTTGTGCGCGGAGTTCAGTTGAAGAGGCAGCGTTACGCTTTTTTTCGCGGCAATCGGTTTTAGCTCATCGCTCGCTTTCCCATGATCGGTAATCATTTGCTGGGCAAAAGCGCGAATATCGGGGTTTTGCGTTCGCGTCAGCGCCAGACTTGCCAATTGAATCTCCGCCATACTGCCTTCGGCGGCTTCCGTCAGAAAATCGCTCGGCTTCATTGACGAAATACCGCTTCCGCCGCCCGCGCATCCGGCGAGCCAGATGATTGATAAAATGACCAAAGCCTTCAAAAAATAGCCTCTTTCCATACCAAAACCCCTTTTCGACACAGCAAAATTGTCTCAATCATTCGCCGGGCGTTTCAGTACGTTTGCGGACACACCTTTAACGGGCGTTCGCTTCAGATTGACAATAAAGAAAACGGTCGCGGTTTCGCGTTTTTTCTCGTATCGAAAATTTGTTCGAGAGTGATAAAATTTGAGCCGACGCGAAACGCTGGGTCTGACGAGGTGAAACAAATGTCGCAAATTGTGCTTGCCGAATTGCCGCCGGATTGGGAAACGGCTGTTCAAAATATGATTACGGAGGACGACGAGCCTGTGGACAACAGATTTACCGAAAAACAGCAGAGGCTTCTTGTCGAGCCGTTTTATGATTCGTGGCAGCCGCCGCCTTTTGAGGACGCGCCTGATGAACCGCGCACGTTTATTGCGGCGGCGAACATCGGCATTTTTACGTCGCCGTATCAACCGGCAATTGTCCCGGATATGTTTCTGAGCCTAGATGTCGAGACGGGCGGAGACCTCAAGGAAAAAGAAAATCGTTCGTATTGTCTCTGGATTCATGAGAAAGAGCCGGATGTCGTTTTGGAAATCGTTTCCGACAAGCGCGGCGGCGAATTTGATGAAAAGATGCGACGCTACGGGCGGATGGGCGTGCGTTATTACGTCACGTTCGATCCTTTTGACGTTTATGACGCGCCGCATTTAAGAGTTTATGAGCGCGCAATCGGCTGGCGCTATCGTTTGCGCGACGATTTTGCGTTGCCTGAAGTCGGATTGAGCTTAAAAATGTGGCGCGGCGAGTTTGAAAAAGAGGAAACTGAATGGCTTCGATGGTGCGATGCGAACGGAAATCTGATTTTAACCGGAGCCGAGCGCGCGGAAAATGCCGAGCAGCGCGCCGAACGTCTGGCAGCAAAGCTGCGCGAGATGGGCGTTGATCCGTCGCAGATTTGAAGTTTTCTGTTTTTAAATTCTTAATTTTAAATTCTCGATTTCCGTTGTGGTCTGCTAGTTGCTAAACGTCTCCGTGAAAGTCGCCGCGAATGACTTTCAAATCAGCATGACGATTAGCAAAAACGGATATTTTCCAGAACGCTTAACCGCTGAGGTGACACTTTCTGCCATCACACGTCTCACTTTTTTTGTCACCTTCTCATCTCACCGACTCACAATACCCTCGCCGCGCCTCACTCCGTTTTTGCTCAATCGTCGTGCTTTAACAAAAACTGGTGATTCGATTTTTCTTCAAACATAAATCGAATTGCCGCTTTTGTATTTTTAATCTTCTCGCACGCTCGAAAACGTTATGAACTCAAATCTGGAAGCAACGTCTGCCCCCGCCGCCGAAAATGCGGTCAACGTTGACTTTGCCGAACAAGACAATCAAGCCGTTTGGCAAAAATCCGGCGTCGAAAACCGCACGGCGGCGATGAAATCGCTGCGCGGCGGAATCTCTGCGGCGAAAGCCGGAAATCGCGCCGAAGCCAGAAGTTTACTGCTCGAATCCGCCCGCCTCAATGAAACAAACGAAACCGTCTGGCTCTGGCTCGCCTCAATCAGCGAGCAGCCCGCCGAGCTTTACGGTTTTCTCCTCAAAGTTTTGGCGCTCAACCCCGAAAACGAGCGCGCTCTCGAATGGCAAACAGCGACGCGCACCTTGCTCGTCAATCAATCAATCACCGAAGGCGCGGCGCTCATACAGGAAAACAACCGCCGCGCCGCAGCCGAATGTTTTCGCCGCGCGACAGAATACGAGCCAAACAACGAAATCGCCTGGCTGTGGCTGGCTTCCGCAACCGATGAAATCGAAGACAAGCTCGATTTTCTCCAGCGCATTTTGCGGCTCAACCCGAACAACGAAAAAGCTCAGACAATGCTTCATTCCGCCAAAAGGCAAATGGCGCGCAGCCTGCTGAGAAAAGGAAGTTTGGCGGCAGTTTCCGGCGACCGCGCCGGGGCGATTCGTTTTTTGGGTGAGATTATGGAATACGACGCCGAATTTGAAGAAGCCTGGCTGCTGAAAGCGTTTTTGAGCGAAACAGTCGAGGAAAAAGCCCGTTGTTTTCGCCGCGCGCTCGAAATCAATCCCGATAACTCGCAAGCGGCTTCAGGATTGGCTTCGCTCCAAGCGATGCCGGAACAAAACGTTGAACGCGAAAAATTCGTCGCCGAAGAAACCGATGCGTGCCCGTTTTGCGACTGGTCAAATCCGGTCGGCGCGGCGCGCTGCAATTCCTGCAAAGCGTTTATTTCGTTTGAAGACACGGACAATTTGCTCGTTCACGAGGGAGTTGACGACAATGCTGTGCGCAATTTTATCGAGCGTCTGCACGCCGAACAAAATTTCCGGGAATTATCGGGCGGAGAGCATTTAAATTTGGGTTTCGCTTATCTGAATTTAAAAAACTTTAAAAAAGGCTCGATTCATCTGGAACGCGCCGCCGAAGTTGCCGCCGATGACGCCACTTTGCAGCGCCGCGTCGCTCGCTGGATTGAAAAACTCAACCAAATTGTGCCTGAATTAAATAACGAGACGGCAATTTCAGGCAAGACGATTATGGTCGTTGACGACAGCCCCACTGTGAGAAAGCTGATTACCGGAAAGCTCGAAAAACACGGTCATCACGTCGTTGTCGCCGTTGACGGAATGGACGCGCTGGCGAAAATCAACGAGGAAAAACCCGATTTGATTTTGCTCGACGTGACGATGCCGCGACTCGATGGTTTCCAACTCTGCAAGCTTATCAGACAAAACCCGGCTACTAAACAAGTTCCGGTCGTGATGATTTCCGGCAAAGACGGATTTTTCGACAAAGTGCGCGGGCGAATGGCTGGCTCGACCGCCTACATTACCAAGCCTTTCGGTCCCGAAACTCTTCTGCAAACTGTAGAAAATTACTGCAAATAAACTTTCCCCGAAGTTTCCCTAAATTATGAACAAAACAATTCTAATTGCTGACGACAGCCCGACGGAAATGACACTTTTCGTCAAAGCTCTCGAACGGCGCGGTTATCAAACAATCTCAGCGGTTAACGGCGAAGAAGCCGTGGAAATAGCCCGCAGCGAACAACCTTCGCTTGTCGTTTGCGACGTAATTATGCCTAAGAAAAACGGCTTTCAAGTCGCCCGCCAACTAAAAAACGCCGACGACACGCGCGACATCAAGATTTTATTAATCAGCAGCAAAAATCAGGACAGCGACCGTTTTTGGGGTTTGAAACAAGGCGCGGACGAATATCTCGCCAAACCGTTTGACGACCAGACTCTGGTCAACACAATTGAACGATTGCTGTAATTTCCCGCTTTTAATCCTTTAAAATTATGACCGAACCGGAACTCCTCAGAACGCTCGAACGTCTTGAAAATGAAGAATTTCTCGACGTAAACCCCGAACTGCCCTTACCGGCGACGGCGGGCGGCGAAGATTATTTATCCATTTTGCAGGATTTACGAAGCGCGCTTGGCGAACCGGACGAGCCGCTCGCGGAGCCGGAAACGTCTTTCAGCGATCCGCAAAACATCCTCGAACTCGACGCCGAGCAGGAAATTGCGGCTAATGCGCCGGAATTTGAAAATGAGCTTGAGCTGTTGCCGGAAACCGCCGGTTTTGATTTTTCCGGCGACGAGACATACGCCGCATTTTCAAATTTTGAGTTTAAATTGCCCGATGAAGTTTTGCCTCAGGATGAAACGCGCGTTGAGCCGAAAAATAATGATTCGATTTCGGAATCGGCTGATTTTGAAACGGCGAATTTTGAGGCTTTGGCAGAACCGGAAAATCTTTCGCCGTTTTTTCACTCTTCCGCCGAACCGACAATCGTTCAGCCGGATGTTGCCGAAGAAGCAGATTCTCTGCCGCTCGAAGAATTTCTCTTAACACAAGAATTTAGCAGTCAGTCAGTCTTTGAAGAAAATTCAGCAGCCGAATCTCTTTCAAATTTCGATTTTCCGGTTGAAGCTGACGAAGAAGCAAATCAAAACGACTTTGCTTTTGTTCCGAGCTTTGAAGAAACCGAATTCCCGGAAATTTTGCACGACGAAGAACAAGCAGAGGAATTTTCGAGCGAAGATTTTTCGTCGCAGGAAACTTTATCGAACGAAACAATTTCGGATTTTGAACCGGAAAATTTTGCCGCCGACACCGAATATTTTTCAGAGTTTCTGCCTGAGCCGCAGAGAGATTTTTTGAGTGAGCTTGAACGGCAGCCGGAGTTTCCGCAGTTTAAAGCGACCGAAACCTCGTTTGAAATGTTGCCTGAACCTTCGTTTGCGGACGAAAGCGCAGAAACAAATGAAACTCGCAGCCCGTTTGTAGTTTTCAAGCTCGACGCGGAATATTTCGCTTTTCCGGCTTCGGCGGTCGCCGAAATCGGTCACGAACCGCAGTTTTCCGCTTTGCCGTTTGTGCCTTCCTGGTTTTCCGGCATCACCAATTTGCGCGGCGATGTGATTGCCGTTTTGGATTTGCGCGGTTTGTGGGAAAAAAGCGCTGCCGCGCCGGACGCGCGCCGGAAAATGCTCGTCGTCCGTTCGGAAAAAGAAAATTTGACCGTCGGATTGCTCATTGATGCAGTGAGCGAAATCCGATATTTGGGCGAAAGCGAGATCAATCCGGCTCAAGAATTTTCCGATCAGCCGTTCGCATTTTGCGTTCAAGGCGCCAGCCGAATGAACGAAACGTTTTTGCATATTCTCGATGTCGAAAGACTTCTCGCTTCGCCGAAACTCCGCCAACTCTAACGTTTGTCGGCGCAAATAAACCGAGGCGGTTCGCTTTCCCAAAAAGAAACCGCCTTGCTCGATTCGCCAATTTTTTCCGGTTATGTTCCGAAATTTTAAAATCCGTCACAAACTCGTTTTGCTGGGAGCTTTGCTGAGCTTTCCGGCTTTTATTCTTTTGTTCTTTTTCGTGCGGGAAAAAGACAAATCAATCGCTTTCGCACAGCAGGAGCGCGCCGGAAATTATTACTCGCGCCCGCTGAGAAAAATTTTGGAAACAATTCCGCAGTTTGAGCGCGGCGGTTTGGCGGACACGGCGGCGCGCATTGACGAAGCGTTCGCCGAATTGAACGCTCAAAACGAGCAAAACGGAGAGAATTTCGGCACAACCGAAAAACTTAACGAACTGCGTAAGTCCTGGCAGGAATTGAAAACTAATCGTCCAATCGCTGCGCCGGAAACGCATCAGGAGCTTTATCGCCGCGCGATGCAAAACGCGCTCGAAATGTTTTCGCTCGTCGGTTATTCATCGCATCTGGTTCTGGATCAGGACGTGGCGGGTTTTTATATGGCTGACGCGATGCTCGTGCGGCTGCCCGAACAAGTCAAATTGATGTCGGAGATAACGCAGCTCGGCGACCGAATCGTGATGAATAAAGCCGCGACGCCCGATGAAAAGCTGCAAATGAACATCTGGCTCAATTTGCTCGAAGCAAACGCCGCCGATATTCGAGCCGATTACGAGCAAGCCGTTCGGCGCGGAAACGCCGAAGAGCTGCGCGCTTTTGAAGCGACGCTCAAAAAACACCGGGAACAACTGGAAATTTTCGGCGGAATGCTGAGGCAAAAGATTTTGCAGGCGAGCGCCGAAGATTTTCAATATATTTCGACTTCACATTTTAATACAACAGCCGGAAACGCGATGACTTCCGGCGCAAATCTGTGGCGCGACATTGCCGAGTCGAACGAAATTTTGCTTGCCAGACGCATCAGCTTTTCGACGTTTGAAAAATACGCCGCGCTCGGCGCGGTTTTGCTCGTCGGTTTGTTAGCCGGATTATTCGCCTGGCTGACGGTCAAGAAATTCACCCGTTCGCTCGACGAAGCGGTGGAAATTTCCGACCGCGTTTCGCGCGGTGAAATTGTAACGGTCGTCGCCGGAACGCGCGGCGACGAGGTTGGCAAATTAATGGACGCGATGGCGCGGATGACCGCATATTTGCAGGAAATGGCGGAGACTTCAGACCAAATCGCCGCAGGCGATTTGTCGGTCGAAGTTGAGCCGAAATCCGACGCAGATCGTTTCGGCAATTCGTTTCAAAATATGATTACGCGCACTTTGCGGCTTGTGCAGTCGCAGGAAGAGCGCGACCGTTTGCAGAATTCGATTATGAAACTGCTGCGCGACGTTTCGGACGTAGCGAGCGGCGATTTGCGTGCGCAAGCCGAAGTCACGCCCGATATGACCGGAGCTATCGCGGACGCTTTTAATTTTATGATCGAAGAGCTTCGCAGCATTATCAGTCAGGTGCAAACCACGACCCGCGAAGTTGATTCGTCCGCCGAAAGAGTGCAAACAGCGACCGAAGATTTGGTAACTCGCAGCGAGATGCAATCGGCGCAGCTCGCGGAAGTTTCGAACTCAATCGAACAAATGGTCGCTTCCGTCCAAAAAATTGCCGAAAGCGTCACGGTTTCGGCAAAAGTCGCTGACAGTGCGCTGGAAAACGCCCGACGCGGAACCGGCGCGGTTCAAACCAACATTTCGGCGATGAATCGTCTGCGCGATCACGCGAGTGAAACCGCCGCGCGAATTCGTAAACTCGGTGAGCGTTCGGAAGAAATCACATCAATCGTTAAATTGATTGACGACGTGGCGCGTCGCGCCAACATTCTCGCTCTCAACGCGACGATTCAAGCATCCGCCGCAGGCGAAAAAGGACGCGGTTTTGTCGTCGTCGCCCGCGAAGTCGAACGGCTCGCCGAACGTTCTATGGATGCGACGCGCGCCATCACGGCTTTGACGCAAGCGATTCAGGGCGAAACGAGCGAAGCCGTCGCCGCCATCGAAGACACTCTGCGCGAAGTCAGCATCGGCGAGCGCATCGCTTCGGAAGTCGCGGGTGCGGTCGCAGAAATCGAAACGGTTTCAAATCGTCTTTCCGAGCTTTCGCATGTCGTGTTGGAGGCTTCGCAGCAGCAAGCCGAAGGCAGCGAATCAATTCACCGCGCAATCGGCGAAATCGCCCGTATCGCCGAACAAACCGCCGACGGAATGCGTCAATCGGCTTCGACCGTGACGAGCCTCGCCGTTTCAGCGCGCGAGCTGAGAACTTCACTGGCATCGTTCAAGCTGCCGGAAGAAATCGGCGTCGACACTTACACTTCGACAATGCCTTCGCTTAATTAAATTTTTCGACGAATCTTCGAATATGACTAACAAACTTGCATTCAAAATTGCTTTGCCAATGGTTTTCGCAGCCTTTGTTTTATCGGCGATTGCCTTGGTTTTGATGCTGCCGCCGGTGCAGCTTTTAGTGAAAGATTTTGCCGAGCCGAATCTCGTGGTTTTCACGGGAATGATGTTGTGCGTTTTGTTTTGCCTTTTGGGCATTCGCTCCGCTTTTAACAATTTGCGGCGGCTGAAACAAGTAGTCACAGACGCAAAACGTTTGGCGGTCGGCGATTTTTCGTTCGAGCTGGCGGCACGTAAAAAAGACGAAATCGGCGAACTCGAAGCCGCTCTTAATCACACGGTTAGCTATTTGCGACACGCGACAAATGCCGCCGACCAGATTGCCGCCGGAAATTTGCTGGTTTCGCCGACTCCGCGTTCTGAAAACGACCTTTTTGCCGCCGCGCTCAAAAATATGCTCGACAGCTTGCGCGAAGGCGCGCAGACGAAATCCGAGCGCGACCGGCTTCAGTTTTCGATTATGAAGCTGCTCGAAGAAGTTTCGGATGTCGCGGACGGCGATTTGACGGTCGAAGCGGAGGTCACGGCGGAAGCTACGGGCGCGATTGCCGATGCGTTTAATTATATGATTTCCGAGCTGCGCTCGATTGTCAGCCGCGTGCAGGCGGCGACCGCCGAAGTCGGAAACACGGCGGTCGAAATCCGCGCGACGACCGAACGGCTCTCCGAAGGCAGCGAAATGCAAGCCGAGCAAATCGCCGCCACCTCGACGGCAATGGAAAAAATCGCCGCTTCGATTCAACAGGTTTCGCTCGCCGCAACCGAATCGCTCGAAGTCTCGAACAACGCGCTCGAAAACGCGCGTTACGGCGCTAAAGCCGTCGGCAATAACATCGAAGCGATGAACCGCGTCCGCTCGCAGGTTCAGGAAACCGCCAAACGAATCAAACGTCTCGGCGAACGCTCGCAGGAAATTGATGAAATTGTCCGTTTGATTGACGATCTCGCCGACCGCACGAGCATTTTGGCTTTGAATGCTAGCTTGCAGGCAGCCGCCGCAGGCGAGCAGGGACGAGGGTTTGCCAATGTCGCTGAAGAAGTCGAACGACTTTCCGAGCGCTCGGCGGAAGCATTGTCAAACATTGCGGCGTTGACAAAATCAATTCAAAACGAAACGCGCGAAGCCGTTGCGGCGATGGAAGAAACGATTCAAGAAGTCGTCCAAGGCTCGCAAATGGCGAACGAAGCCGGAGCAACTTTGCAGGAAATCGAGCGCGTTTCGGTTCACCTCGCCGATTTGATTGACGACATTACGCAAACTGCCGTTAAACAAGCGGAAAGCTCAAAGGAAATTTCGAGCGCGATGGCTCGAATTTCTTCGATTACCGAACTCGTTTCCGCAGAATCTCGCGCAAACGCCGGTTCTGTACGCGGATTGATAAATTCGACCGAACGCCTGCGCAGCTCGGTTTCCAGCTTTAAGCTGAATCGGACAAAAGAAAACGCGGATCAAAAGCTCTTGCCGGAAAACGCTAAAAATCTCGTTCCTGCCGTTTCCGCTAATGGCAACGGTCATTTCGTCAATTAAACAAACTTAATTTAAAGAGAGAATGTTTCACCACAGAGAACACAAAGGAGACACAGAGAGCCGCAGAGTGGTTTGTAACTTTCTCTGTGCTTTCTCCGCGTCTTCTCTGTGTTCTCTGTGGTAAATAAAACTTTCCGAGATTCACATCTAAGTTTCACCGATTTTACTTGCTCATCAGTTATGCTCGAATCGCTCGACAGCTCAATTTTGTTTGCTTTTACCGAAGAAGCGCAATCGTATTTGCCCGAAATTCGGCGCGGTGTCTCGGCGGATGCCGCCGCGGAAGATTTGCAGCTCGCTTTTCGCCACACGCACACGATAAAAGGCGCGGCTTTAATGGTCGGAATGCACGAAATAAGCGAGCTGGCAGGTAAAATCGAGTCGGTTTTGGAATCCTGCGCAAGCGGCGAAACGGATCTCGACGAAGCTGCCGCAAACCGGCTCGCCTGGGATGTTGACGCGCTTGAAATCGCGCTCGGAGAAACCGTGTCGGCGCTCGTCGCCGAAACAAACAAGCAGATTATCAATTCGTTCGGCGATTTAGCTGCGCTTGAGGAAGAAATGG
The DNA here is from genome assembly GCA_036388995.1 of Pyrinomonadaceae bacterium. Taxonomy (GTDB): domain Bacteria; phylum Acidobacteriota; class Blastocatellia; order Pyrinomonadales; family Pyrinomonadaceae; genus JALZCH01. The sequence continues at coordinate 45,154 of DASVQU010000098.1, forward strand.
CACGCGAATCACTTCGCGCCGCCGAAGAAATTTCCGAAGAATTTGACAACGCCGAGCTTGACCCGGAAATGCTTGAAGTTTTTGCGGAAGAAGCCGCAGATTTGCTGCAAAACATCGGCGAAAACGTCAAAGCTCTCGAACAAAATCCGCAAAACGCCGACGCGCTCGGCGAAATCCGCCGCAGCTCGCACACTTTAAAAGGCGCAGCCGCCGTCTGCGGTTTCCGCACGGTTGCGCGCGTCGCTCACCGGCTCGAAGATTTGCTCGATTCGCTCGCCGAAAATCGGGTTGACAGCAACCACGAAACAACTGCGCTCATCTTACAAACGACTGATTTGCTCGAAAGCCTGACACGAAGCGCGAGCGAATCTTCACAAAAAACCGAAATCGAACGTCTTTTCGCGCGCTTTAATCAAACTCTCTCCCAACAAGCGCCGGACGCTCAAAATAGAAATCTGCTCCCCGCAAAAAGCTATGAACAAGAATATGAAAAATCAAACAATCTCGAATTTGAAAACGAACATCTCGCGCCGCCGGAAACAATGCCGACAACGTCTGCGGAACACGGCGCAGCAATTGAAAACGAAACTGGAAACGAAGACGCTTCAGCCTTCGGCAATAGTTCTTCAGCGTTAAAGAAAGCCGTCGTGCGCGTCGGGCTTGACCGCCTCGACGAGCTGGTCAAGCTCGTCGGCGAAACGATCATCAGCCGCAACGCGCTCGAACAGCGGCTCTCGCAAATCGAATCACAGCTTGCGGAAATGAACCGCAATACCCGCCGCCTCAAACGCATTTCCGGCAAACTCGAAACCGATTACGAAATCAACGCTTTTTCGCGCGGCGGAAATCCGGCGAACGATTTTCCGTCAAATTTCCTTCCAACTCCGGCGGTTTCCGGTTCTGATTTTGAAGACGAAACGAAACACGGTTTCGACTCGCTCGAATTAGACCGCTACACGGAGTTTCACCAATTAACGCGGGAGCTGACGGAAACCGCGAGCGACGCTGCGGGCATCAATTCGGAACTCGAAGATTTAATCGGAAACGCCGAACTCGTCCTTTCGCGCCAGCGCCGAACGACCGAAGAAATTCAGGAACGTTTAATGCGGCTCAGAATGGTTCCGCTCAACACGCTCGCCGCGCGCCTCGAACGAACAGTCCGCGTGACAGCCGAACAGGAAAACAAGCTCGCCGATTTTCTGCTCGAAGGCGGCGAAACCGAGCTTGATACGCAGGTTCTCGATTCGCTCGCCGAACCGCTGCTTCACCTGCTTCGCAATTCAATCGCGCACGGCATCGAATCGCCCGAAGAACGCGCCGCTCTCGGCAAACAGGGGCGCGGCTCGATTCGACTCGCGGTCGCGCACGAAGGAATGCACGTTGTTTTCACGGTCACGGACGACGGACGCGGACTAAATTTCGCAGAGCTGCGGAAAAAAGCCGTGGAAAACAATTTTCTAGACGCCGCAGCCGCAGATGCGCTCGGCGATGACGAAACGGCTGCGCTCGTCTTTTTGCCCGGTCTTTCGACCGCGAAAAAGGTGAGCGAAGTTTCGGGGCGCGGCGTCGGAATGGACGCGGTGCGCGAATCAGTCGAGCGTCAGCAAGGCACAATCGCAATCAAATCAAAACCGGGCGCTGAGACGACCGTGACAATTCGGCTGCCGATGTCGCTCGCCGTCACTCGCGCTCTGCTCGTCAAATCTTCCGGTTCGACATTTGCCGTGCCGGTCGGGGCGATTCGGCAATTAACCGAAACGACTGCTAAAGAATTTGAAGAAACCGCTGCGGGCAAAATTCTCAATTTCAACGGAAAATCCTATCAACATTACTCGCTCAACGGATTGCTCAATTTGCCCGAGCCGATTGAAAGAGAATCGGAGCGGATTCCGACCATCGTTCTCAACAGCGATGAAAACGCCGTTGCTTTAACTTTTGACAGAACGCTCGACGCGCGCGAAATCGTGATCAAACCGTTCGACAGTTTGCTGCGGCGCGTGCGCGGTCTGCTCGGCGCAACGGTGCTGGGCGACGGAACTGTGATTCCGATTCTGGATTTGTTCGGTCTGATCAATCGCGGCGCCAAACAAACCGCCGTCCAAAAAGCAGCCGTAGAAAAAGTCGCCGCCAAATCCGAGCGTTTGAGCGTGATGATTGTTGACGACAGCACGAGCGTGCGGCGCGTGATGACAAATTTAATTGCGAAAACCGGCTGGCAGGCGATTGCCGCGAAAGACGGAATCGAAGCTCTCGAAATGCTGCAAAACTCGGCGCAAATGCCGGATGTTATTTTGTCGGACGTTGAAATGCCGAGAATGGACGGTTACGAATTTGTCGCCGCGCTGGCGCAGCAAAACGCGCTCAGACAAATTCCGGTGGTAATGATAACCTCGCGCGCCGGCGAAAAACATCGTCGAAAAGCCCTCGAAATGGGCGTCGCCGAATACATCACGAAACCGTATCAGGACACGCTTTTGCTGGAAACAATCAAGCGGCTGTCTTTGCAAGGTTAAAAAAAATCAGTTAAATAAAAACGCGTGTAACGCAGGCGGAGAAACCTGAGTTACGCGCGTTTTTTTGTTTTCTTATCAAAAGGTCAAACGTTGTACGGACAAAGCCGAGTAAAATGTTTTAAGATTTCAGATTAAAAAGGAGATTGAAATGGCGAAAGACTTTACTTTAAGACAACACGAGAGAAATAAAACTGCGCGGCAAGCGCAAAGCGATTGGAATTGGACGGTATTGGCTATGATTGTAGTCACGATTTTGCTGCTAATTGCCGCGACTTCGGCGCTTTTTTTCGGGGCTATCTCGCCTTATACGACGGGCGGCAATGTCGGTCCGTAAGCGACTGTTTTTATCTTTTGCGCGCGGTTTCTCTATTTAGCAATGGAAAAACCGGCGGGTCTGATCGAGCGCGTCTCGACTTTGCCGGCTATTTCCGGGGGCAAAACGAGATTCGGCGTAATCGAACCGTCCTGCTCGATTGTTAATTGAATTAACAAATCTTCGGGTTTGATTTGTTCCAGCGCCGAGCGCGTGCCGTAGAGCGTGACGGTCGCGGTTTCGGGCAAAGCCCGCGCGCCATTTGTTTCTCTAACTGCAACTCCCGCAAAGCTCTTTTCTTCGCGCTGCTCGCCGATTTTTAAAGCAACGTCAACCACCGCATCGAGAACGGTTACTTTTGGGTCGAGAAGGTCAACCGTGACTTGCCGCACAACCGTGTCGCCGGTTAAATTTTCGAGATTTATTTTCTCGGTCGAAATACGGTCGAGCGCTTCGACGTGCGATGCCGCGCCGCGCACTCGAACGCGGTTCGGAGTGACAATCGTGCTGTAAAGCTCGTAGCCTTCGGGCGGTTGATTGCTGAAAACCGGACGCACTTCGACTGTTTTTTCTATCCGGGTTTCAAGCCTGAGCGCAATTTTATTCGGCTCGATTTCTTCCAATTTGACGCCTGTCGGCAGTTCCAGATTAACCGTTTCAGGTCTTAATTGAACGACCAGATCGCCCGTTTTATAACCGCTCAAATCCACAACAACGGCTAAATCGCGCGGATTGAGGCGGTCGAGGCGGGTTTTGTCGCCGGTCACGGTGATTTCAACTTCATCCACCGGCTCGTTGCTGATCTCCGTATCGGATGGAACGCGAAAACTGAGATGCACGCTCCGCATCCGCACCGTTGTCGGCGCGCGCCTGCCCGTTACGCCATACCAAATTACGAGCGTGATAAACAAGGCAATCAGCTTTGTCATCCAATCTTCCAGAAAAATACTGCGCAGCCAGCCTTTTAAAACTTGCTGTCGTTCTTCGGTCGGGAAAAATCTTTCTCTCATCATTTGTTCGTAGTTCGTTGATCGTTGATCGTTGCAAATCGCTAAAAAGCGTTGTCCTGTTCATTAAACACGCTCCTTACAAGAGAAAAACAACGAACAACGAACTACGAACAACGATCAAATTACCCAAGGGTAATTTCCGTTTCGGTTTCTTTCATCGTCTTGGTGCGCTCGCGGCGGCGTTCGACGACTTGAATATCCATTGCGGCGAGCAGCAAACGCCGCAAAAGCGTCGTGTCCAAATTGCGTTTGATCGCGCCGCCTTCGACAAACGAGATGATTCCGGTTTCTTCCGAAACGACGACCGCTACGGCGTCGGTGTCTTCGGTGATTCCGATAGCCGCGCGATGGCGCGTTCCCGTGTCTTTCGAGAGACGCGGATTTTGCGTCAAAGGCAAAAAGCAGGCTGCGGCGGCGATGCGCTCATTTTGAATGATTGCCGCACCGTCGTGCAGCGGCGTGTTCGTATTAAAAATCGTGACCAGAATGTCATAGCCGAGCCGCGCATCAAGTTGGACACCCGCATCAATAAAATTTCTTAATCCGACGCCGCGCTCCAAAACCATCAATGCTCCGGTTTTCGTCGAAGCGAGCGAAGCAGCAGCCAGCACGATTTCGTCGTAAATCGTTTCGCCAAGCTGCCCTTGTTGGCGGCGTTTGATCGGCGATTGAATGCGATTGCCGAAATAAATCAGCGCCTGCCGGATTTCCGATTGAAAAAGAACAATCACGGCGACGCCAACGTAAAACACCGCGCCGCGCAGAACGAATTCGAGCGTCGGTAAATCCTGCGTAGCGGCAATCCAGTAAAGAAGCCCGAGCGAAACCATTCCGGCTGCCATCGGCGCGGCGCGAGTTCCGCGCACCAAGCGAAGCAAAACGTAAACCAGCAGAAAGACCACCGCGAAATCTATCAGACTTCGCAGCGTGACGATGCGGTTAAGCGATTCGAGCAGCGCTTCAAACAAAAGGTCTTTCTCCTGTCAAACAAAAAAGCTGTTAATAAGTGTACGACGAAGACAGCCGGTTATAAAAATTTTTCGCCGCTTTTTTTCGGGGAGAACATCAGCGCGCGAAAAGCCGGAAAATCAATGACTTTCGGCGATTGAAACAGAAAAAAACAACAGGCGTTTTTAAAGTTCCCGTTTTCGTTGATGCTTGTCACAAACGACTCGGTTGTCAGGCTGCGAACAAAAAAGTCAAAACCGCCGAATTTAATTAAAAAATATCTCAAAATTTGTAACGCCGCCTTGCTTTTGAAACCCGGCTCCGTTTCTGACAGTATTATCAATGCAGCAACCGAAAAACCATTTTGATTTTTGGATTGCCGTCTTCCAGCAAATTTACAATTTTAGGAGTTTAAGAATGTTTCGACGAAAGATGGCGGCAGCCGTTTTGCTGTCCGCTCTTGTGACACCGACTTTTACTTTCGCGCAAACCGCCGGACAAACGGCAACCGCGCCGGTCAGAGTTGATGAATCAATAGCCAAAATCAGAGCCGAGGGAATGGAACGCTCGCAGGCGATGAACACTATGCGCTATCTCACCGATGTGATCGGCGCGCGGCTGACCAATTCGCCCGCGCAGCGCCGCGCCAATCAATGGACGAAAGAACAATTTCAAAAATGGGGCTTGCAAAACGCCGTTGTCGAATCGTGGGGCGAATTCGGTCGCGGCTGGGAACTAAAACGCTTTTCGGCGTCGGTCGTCGCGCCCGAATACCAGCCGTTTCGCGCCTATCCGAAAGCTTGGTCGCCTTCAACGCCGGGCGCAATTACCGGCGATGTCGTTTATGTTGACGCGACGGACGAAGCCGGGCTTGAAAAATATCGCGGCAAATTAAAAGGCGCAATAGTTTTGACAGCGCCGGAACGCCCCGTCAGTGACATCTTTAAGCCCTACGCATCACGCAACGCGGATGAGGCTCTGGCAAAATTAGCCGACGCCAAACCGCAGGTCAATCAACCGCCGCAAGCACCGACTCCGCAGCAGCTCGCGCAGCAACAGCAGCAGCAATTTGCCGGTCGCAAGTTTCGCTTTTATCACGAGGAAGGCGCAGCCGTTTTGATTGATTCCGGTTTTGGAACCGACGGCGGAGCAATCCGCGTAATGGGCGCAAATGTCCCGCCGCCTGCGAATCCGACCGGCGCTCCGCAAAACATTACTGCGAGAAGCAAGAACGCTCCGCGGATTGTTCCCCAACTCGTCGCTGAACTCGAACAGTACAATCGTCTCTATCGTCTCGTCCGGCAAAACGTGCCTGTTAGAATGACGGTTGATCTGGACGTGAAATTTTACGATGACGATTTAAACGGCTACAACACGATTGCCGAAATTCCCGGCACTGATTTAAAAGATGAAGTCGTAATGATCGGCGCGCATATGGATTCGTGGCACGGCGGAACCGGCGCAACCGACAACGGCGCAGGCACGACGGTCGTAATGGAAGCGATGCGTATTTTGCAGGCTTCGGGCTTAAAACCGCGCCGCACAATTCGCGTCGGGCTTTGGACGGGCGAAGAACAGGGACTTTTAGGTTCGCGCGGCTACGTCGCCAAACATCTCGGCATCGTCGGGGATGGCTCTGATGCTGCATTTTTCGGCGCTTTGTCAGGCAATCAAAAATTTCAGGTCAGTAAAAAAGCCGGTTATGACAAATTTGCAGCTTATTACAATCTGGATAACGGAACGGGCAAAATTCGCGGCGTTTATATGCAGGGAAACGAAGCTCTGCGCCCGATTTTTCGCAACTGGCTCTCACCGTTTAGCGATTGGGGCGCGGGAACTCTGACCATCAACGGCACCGGCGGCACAGACCATTTGCCGTTTGACGGGATTGGCTTGCCCGGTTTCCAATTTATCCAGGATCCGATTGAATATTTCACGCGCACTTGGCACACGACGCAGGACGTTTCCGACCGCATTTTGGAAGAAGATTTGAAACAATCGGCGGTTATTATGGCGACTTTCGCTTACAACTCGGCGATGTCAGACGAAAAACTGCCGCGCAAACAAAACGCGAACTTAACTGTGGCTTCGCTTTTCAAAGGCATTGACACGCTTGCTGAAATGGAAGAAGCGGCTTTCCGCGATTCGGGACTGAATTTCTCGGTCTGCGGACACCAAATCGAACACAACGAGCTTCCGACAAACTTCCCCAGCTTTTTAGCCGTCGGAACGCACAATCACGCTTCCGGCGAATAATCAAAAACGCTATGCAATAAAGAAAAGCCGGTTGAAATTTCAACCGGCTTTTCTACTTTCGGGAAACGAAAAGGCAGGCAAATTTGCCTGCCTTTTCGTTTTAAACGCCTACGCCGTGGCATTTTTTGAATTTCTTGCCCGAACCGCAATAGCACGGGTCATTCGGTTTGACCTTCGGCTGGCTGCGGCGGAAAGGCGTCGCTTTAGCGGCTTCTTCGCCTGCTACGGTCGCCGTCGCGTTTGCTCCGGTGAAAGTCATTGCCGTAGCGTTGCGTCGCCGTGCGCGTTCGCGGCGGCGCTGGCGTTCGGCTTCGACTTCTTCCGCTTCCTGCTGCGTGACGATTTGCAGGTGGAAGAGAGCGCGGACGGTCAACGTGTCAATGCGGTCGAGCATCGCTTGGAACATATCGAAGCTCTCTTTTTTATATTCGACGACCGGGTCTTTTTGCCCATAGCCGACCAGCCCGATGCCTTGTTTCAGATGATCAATCGAAAGCAGGTGGTCTTTCCATTGATTGTCAATGATTTCGAGCATTATGTAACGCTCGTAAGCGCGCATTGATTCGGGTCCGACCTGCTCTTCTTTTTCGGCGTATCTGGTTTTTAAGATTTCCCAAATCTCTGCTTCGATGTCTTCGGGCGATCTGCCTTCAATATCAATACCCTGTTCAATCGGATCGAAATCGTAAACGTCCTGCATCTCGACCGCATAGCCGGTGATGTCCCATTCGTCCGGGCGACCGTTGAGATGCTGCGCGGTAATATCGTGCAGCAAATCGCGCGCGACTCCCGTTTCGCCGACGAGAAACGCGCGGTTATCGGGTTG
>DASVQU010000099.1:0-8195 GCA_036388995.1 Pyrinomonadaceae bacterium
CGGTAAGCAGTGAGCAGTAAAAACTGTTTTTACTGCTCACTGCTTACCGCTCACTGCTTATTTTGATAACTATTTTCCCGAAATGCGCGCCCGATTCCATATATCTGAGCGCATCCGGCGTTTCTTCAAAAGCGAATGTCCGGTCAATGACAGGTTTTATTCGATTCGTTTCAATCGCGCGGTTCATCGCTTCAAACATTGCGCGCGAGCCGACGAAAATGCCTTGCAGTTTGATTGATCTCATTAAAATCGGAATCGGATTAACTTCGCCCGCACCCGACAAAGCGCCGATAACCGCAACGTGACCGCCGATTTTTACGGAATTAATGGATTTAGCCAAAGTGCCCGCGCCGCCGACTTCAACAACGTGGTCAACGCCGGTTTTTTCAGTCAAACGCAAAACTTCTTTATCCCAATCGGGCGTCAGCTTGTAGTTGATCGTTTCGCTCGCGCCGAGCGATTTGAGTTTTTCGAGCTTTTCATCCGAGCTTGAAGTCGCAATAATTTTCGCCCCGAATGTTTTGGCGAACTGCACGGCGAAGATCGAAACGCCGCCCGTGCCTAATGTCAAAACAGTTTCTCCGGCTTTGAGTTTTCCCGACACGACGAGCGCATTCCAAGCCGTCACACCCGTGCAAGGCAGCGTCGCAGCTTCTTCATAAGAAAAATGTTCGGGAATTTTGACCAGACTTTGCTCGTCAAAAGCGCCGAATTCGCGTAAAACTCCGTCCAAATCTCCGCCGCCGAGCGTCGTCCTGTTTTTCGCAGCCGAAGGCTCGCCTTCAATCCAGCCCTGCGTAAAAATCGGGCAAACGCGGTCGCCGATTTTCCATTTTTGGACATTTTCACCAATTGCAACTATTTCGCCCGCGCCGTCGGAAAATGGAATTGTCGGCAATTTCGCGCGCGGATTGTAAGCGCCTTTGACCATCATCAAATCTCGGTAATTGAGCGAAGCCGCGTGAAATTTGACGACAACCTGATTGGCTTGCGGGCGGGGTTCGTCGCGCTCGACAAGCGCGAGATTTTCGATTCCGAATTGTTGAATCTCAAAAGCTTTCACTGATTCCCCCTTGTTCTGCTGCGGCATCTTTCGTTTTCGTCTTCGATCATTCGCAAAACTTCTGCGAGCGTCATTTTCCCTAAGCCCTCTTCAATCGCCCGGTCTAATTTATTTTGAATTTGGAGCAAAACGACTTCGATGCTCTGCCCGATTTCGCATTTTTCGTCCGGCTTTCTCCGGTGCAGAGCGAAAATCTGTCGGCTTTCAATCACGCGATAAATCTCAACCAGTAAAATTTCTTCCGGCTTTCGCGCGAGACGAGTTCCGCCCGCCGCACCCGCTTGCGAAACGACAATTTGCGCGCGCCTGAGTTCGCTTAAAATCCGTCGAATCACAACCGGATTTGTCTTGACCAGACAAGCGATTTGTTCGGACTTCAAAGGCTTGTCCTCGGCTCGCGCCAGCAAACCCAGAGCGTGAATCGCAATTGAAAATCTGTTGCTCGCCATCTGTAACAAATATAGTTACAGATATTTTGAAATGTCAAGTTAATTTTCTGTGAAGCCGTCTATTCCTATTTCAGCAAATCTCGCAGAGCGTCCTCAATTCGCTCAAATTCGAACTGAAAATTATTCGCCAAAAGTTTTTCGGGAAGCACGCGAGCACTCGAAAGCAGGAGCGCATCGGCTAATTCACCGAACATCAAACGCAAAGCGAACGCCGGAACAGGAACAAGCGATGGGCGATGCAGCGCTACGCCGAGCTTTTCGGCAAATTCGGCGTTTCTGACCGGATTCGGCGCAGTGGCATTGACCGCGCCGTTTAAATTTTCATTTTCGAGCGCGAATTGAATCACGCCAATCAAATCTCTCAAATGAATCCAACTGACAAACTGCTGCCCTTTTCCGACCGCACCGCCAACGCCCATTTTAAACGGCGTCAACATTTCCTTGAGCGCGCCGCCTTCGGTCGAAAGCACGATTCCGATTCGCAGGCGAACGACTCGCGCTCCGAAATCGGCGGCTTTGTTTGCTTCCGCTTCCCATTCGACGCCGACGACCGACAGAAAATCTTTTCCCGGCGGCGAATCTTCGTTCAAAATGTCGTCTTTCCGGTCGCCGTAATAACCGATTGCCGAAGCCGAAACAAACGCGCGCGGCGGATTTTCGAGTTTTTGGAGCGAATCAATTAAAACTCTCGTCCCTACAACGCGGCTGTCCCGAATAATCCGTTTGCGCTCTTTCGTCCAACGCTCGTCGGCAATTCCCGCGCCTGCGAGATGTACTATCGCATCGAAATTTTCGATTTTTTTTAGCTCGCTTGCTTCAATTCCCTTTTCCGCATTCCATTGAATCTCGTGTTCATTGTTTGGAGCTTGTCGAACGAGCGAAAAAACTTCGTGACCGTTTTCCCGCAAGAACGGTACGAGATGCCGACCAACGAGACCTGTTGCACCTGAAACTAAAATTTTCATTAGTTATTAATTTCTAAAACCTGAGCCATCATACTTTGACAAACCGCAATTACGGCACTTATCTAAAAGAATCGGACTTGTAATCCAAAATGAATAAGTAAAAAAATAATCATTACATCGTGGGCATTTCCAATTATGAAAATTCTTCATTGAAATCAGATACCAAGTTGCCCAAATTACGAATATTAAAACTTCAAATCCTGAGCCGACCTTTGCCGTTATACCAAACAAATTCAAAATTAAAGCGGGAAAAGCAACGAACAAAAAGATGGAGAAAAAGGAAAACAACATTTTGTTTCGCTTTCTTCGATATTCTTCCCACTCCTTTTGATATTTTGTCGTTTCTTCCGACATTTACTTTATTGCGCCTTGAATCGGACTTGAAGCCGAAGCGTAAAGTCGTTTTGGCATTCTCCCGGCAAGATACGCGAATCGTCCGGCTTGGACGGCTAGTTTCATCGCTTCAGCCATTTGCGCCGCGTTCGTAGCTTCGGCGATTGCCGTGTTCATCAAAATCGCATCCGCGCCGAGTTCCATTGCGATTGCGGCGTCCGAAGCCGTGCCGACTCCCGCGTCAACGATAATCGCGGCGTCCGGCAATTGTTCGCGCATAATCCGCAGATTCGCCGGATTTTGCACTCCCAAACCCGAACCAATCGGCGCGGCGAGCGGCATCACAGCCGGGCAGCCCGCGTCGAGCAGTTTTTTCGCCATAATCAAATCGTCCGTGAAATACGGCAGAACGATGAAACCTTCTTTGACCAGAATTTTGGCGGCGGCGAGCGTTTGTTCGTTGTCGGGAAAAAGCGTCGTCTTGTCGCCGATAACTTCGAGTTTTACCCAATCCGTTTCGAGCGCTTCGCGCGCAAGTCTGGCGGTGCGGACTGCGTGTTCTGCGTCGTAGCATCCGGCGGTGTTCGGCAAAATCATCATTTCCGGCGAGAGATAATCGAGAAAAGATTCGCTTTTGCGGTCGAGCGGTACACGATTGACCGCAACCGTCACCATTTCCGCGCCCGATGCTTTGTGCGCGGATTGCATCTCGGCGAAAGAGCGATATTTTCCCGTGCCGATAATCAAACGTGAGTTAAAAGTTTTACCCGCTAATTGAAAAGAATTCATATTTTGGATTTTAGATTTTGGATTTTAGATTGTCCAAACCAATATTGCTAAATTGCCCGAACAATCTTTAATCGCAAATCCAAAATCTAAAATCCCAAATTAACTGCCGCCGCCGACGAAATGAACAATTTCGATGCGGTCGTTTTCCCGCAAAACGGTATTTTCCCATTCGCCGCGCCGTATGACCGATTGATTTAGCTCGATGGCGACACGCGCCGAAGCAAGCTCTAAAATTTCCAAGAGCCGCGCGAGATTTGTGTTTTCGGGAATTTGCCGCGTCTCGCCGTTCACAATTACAGTCATCAGTTAACAGTTAACAGTTAACAGTTAATTTTGACAAATATCTGTTAACTGTTAACTGATAACTGATAACTGTTTTCAGCCTTGATTGATAATTCGTCTCAGTTCGACTTCTTCATCTTCAACTATCGCGCGCACAAGCAGCGCGGCGCGCCCCGAACGAAAATGCGGAAGCTGAAGTGTGACGGCTGCGGTTCCCTTTTTTCCGGTTCGGGCGTGAAAAATCAGCGGGCGAAATGAAGAGCCTAGAACTTTAACCATTATTTCGACGCCGGCGAGCGGGATATAAATATCGTTGGTGACTTGAATTTTTAATTCAACGCGGTCGCCGCCTCGATATTCGCGTTCTTCAAAAAGCCGGATGTTGATTAAGCTCGGCTCCAAATCTTCTTTGGTCGGTTCGATTTCGCCGAGTTGCGCGCGGAGCAAAGCGGGCGTTTGCGGCAGCTCGACCGGCTCATCAAACCCGGTTTCAAGCTGAACGTCGTCGGTTTCGTCAACCACCTCGACCGGAATTTCCAGCACCGGCTCAATTGTTTCAACCACTTCCGCAATCATCAAAGGAGTCGCGACAATCTCGGCAAACGGAATCGGCGGCTCGACCGCTGTGACGATTTCGGCTGATTCAATTGTTTCAAAAACTTCTTTTTTGCGCGCGCTCCGTTTTTCGGCTTTTTCGCTTTGCTCAGCTTTTCCGTTTTCCCGCGCTTTTTCCGGCGCAGGTTCGCGAACGCTCATCCGCTTTAGATCGTCAACTCGTCCTTGACTAATGGCGGCGCAAATTAATTTGTGCTGGCGGTTAAGCCGGTCGGATAAAGTTTTTTCATCGAAACCGGCGGTGATTAAATCGTCGTACGGCGAGCGTTTGCTGGCGAGAATCTCGCCGCCCGCATAAACGAGCGACAATATCAGAGGGCTGTCCAGACCTTTGTCTTCGGTCTGGACGTGATAAGTCACGCCGCCATATTCGATGTCTGTGTTGAATCCGGTTATCACGTTTGGTTAAAGAGGTGCGCTGCCTGCGGGGACACAGAAGGCGGAAAAAGCCTTCAGACAAAGTTTACACAGCCTTTTTACGCCGGTCAATTAAGTTTGTATTTCTATTATTTATTTCAAAAAATTTCTTGCTTGACAGCGTTGCGGGGTTAAACTACGATTGCCCTTGTGCAAGGTTTCTCAAACTCGAAAAGTTGTAATTTTTGCTGATTTTTAGCACAATAGAAGTGTACTTTTAATACGTTATGGAGGCTCAATGAACGAGTTCCGGCTGAGCGATTACGTTCCGATTGTGATTATGTTTGTTGTGGCGGGCGGATTCGCTGTTACGAACATCTTATTAACACAACTTTTTGGTCCGAAAAAATCAACGCGGACAAAGCTAATGCCTTACGAAAGCGGCAAAGACCCGGTCGGTTCGGCTCGCGAGCGCTTTTCGATCAAATTTTACAGCGTTGCGGTTGACTTTCTGCTGTTCGATTTGGAGGTTTTGTTCCTCATTCCGTTTGCGGTCGCGTTTAAAGCTCTACTCGCTGCCGGTTTTTGGGTTTACGGGGTTCCGGCTTATGTCGCGGTGATGATTTTCGTTTTTATGGTCGTGGTCGGATTTGTTTACGCCTGGAAGAAAGGCACTTTCGATTGGAGCTTACAGGCACGCGCTGAAGCTCGCGCCGAAGGCAAAGCTCTGCAGGCGGAGCGTAAAAAACGTCTTCGCTCAATGCCGAAAGACCGCCCTCTGCCGCTCGGAACTCCGAGTGCGCCGGGCAGCCGAACGCCGGCGGTTGTTTCCGACCCGACTTTGGTTTCAGCCGGCAAATAATGTGAAAGGTTTAGAGAAATGGGTTTAGAGAATAAAATTGCAGAATCCTTACCTGAAGTTTTAACAGTACAGCTCGACGCTGTGGTGAATTGGGCGCGCAAAAACTCTTTGTGGCCTGCTACGTTTGGTCTGGCTTGTTGCGCGATTGAAATGATGAATACGGTTTCCTCGCGTCATGATCTTTCGCGGTTCGGCGCGGAAACATTTCGCGCTTCGCCGCGACAGGCTGATGTAATGATTGTTTCGGGACGCGTTTCCCGTAAAATGGCTCCGGTTTTGCGGCGTATTTACGATCAGATGCCGGAACCGAAATGGGTGATTTCGATGGGCGCTTGCGCTACTACGGGCGGCGTTTTCGATAATTACGCGATTGTGCAGGGCGTGGATAAAATCGTTCCGGTTGATGTTTACGTGCCGGGCTGCCCGCCGAGACCTGAAATGCTGATTCACGGAATTATGATGTTGCAGGAAAAGATTATGAAGGAGAAAATGCGTGATCGCCGCGACGTGCCGGAAGTAGAAGCACGCGCAGCAATTGCGCCCGGAACTTTGCCTGTAACGATGAATTCGCAAGACGAAGAAAGTGCGCCGAGAAAAGGAATCGCGCGCCCTTATTCGATTGCCGCGCGGCACGAGCGCCGTCGCACTTCTTAAAAAGCGAGCAGTAAACAGCAAGCGGCGAGCAGTTTTAGAAACGCTAGCCGCTTTTTATTTGTAATATTTTATGGCTGAAAATGTGGCTGTTGAACAAAACCCGAAAACCGCCGCGCTCGTTGCGCTGGCAAACGGGTTGAAACAGGAAAATCCGGCTTGGGTGACGAATATCGTTGACGCGCTCGATGAAGTCGCCGTTTACGTTCCGCGCGAAAATATTGTTGACGTTTGCTGGTTTTTAAAAACGCGGCATCAATTCGATATGCTCATGGATTTGAACGGCAATGATCTCGGCGCTGAAGAAGACCCGCGTTTTGAAGTTATTTATCACTTGTTTTCGACGAAAACTTACCAGCGCATTCGCCTGAAAGTGCTGCTTTCGGACGATGACCCACACGTCCAAACCGTCACGACCGTTTGGCGGACGGCAAATTGGCACGAGCGGGAAACATGGGATATGTTCGGGGTGATTTTCGACGGACACCCGGATTTGCGGCGTATTTTGCTGCCTTCGGATTTTGACGGACACGCGCTCAGAAAAGATTATCCTTTGCGCGGTTTTGAGCCTTATAGCTTAAGTTAATTATTTATGACACCGACAATTGGAACCGAATCGCCGTATGAAGTTTTAGACCGACCGCTTGAGTCGCAGATGACGCTTTCGTTCGGTCCGCAGCATCCTTCGACGCACGGCGTTTTGCGGCTCGAACTGGTTTTGGACGGCGAGCTGATCGTCAAAAACATTCCCGACATAGGTTATCTGCACACGGGAATGGAAAAGCTGTTCGAGTACAAAAAATATCAGCAAGGCATTGTCATTACCGACAGAATGGATTATCTCAATCCGCTCGGCAACAACCTTGTTTACGTGATGGCGGCGGAAAAGCTGCTGCAAATCGAGATTCCCGAACGCGCGCAGACGATTCGCGTTTTGATGTGCGAATTGCAGCGCATCGCTTCGCATATGGTTTGGCTCGGCACGCACGCGCTCGACATCGGCGCAATGTCGGTTTTCTTTTATTGTTTCCGGCAGCGCGAAAAGATTTTGAACTTGATCGAAGCGTGCTCGGGCGGGCGGATGACGCCGAGTTATTTCCGCATCGGCGGCGTGATGATGGATTTGCCGGCGGGTTTTGAACGCCGCTGCAAACAGTTTTTGGACGGCTTTCCGGCTGCGCTCGACGAATTTAATACGCTGCTCACCGGAAACACGATTTTCCAATCGCGAACGATGGGCGTCGGGGTAATCAACGGCGAAGACGCGATTGATTGGGGTTTGACCGGACCTTGTTTGCGCGCCAGCGGAGTCGAAATTGACGTGCGGCGGACTAATCCGTATTCGGGTTACGAAACTTACGATTTTGAGATTCCGACCGAACCGGACGGCGATGTCTGGTCGCGGTATCTCGTAAGAATGCGCGAGCTGAAAGAATCGTGGAAGATTTGCCGACAGGCTTTGGAAAGAGTGGAAAAAATGAAAGGCGAGCCGGTCAAAGCCGACGCGCCAAAAGTCGTATTGCCCGACCGCGAAGATATGAAAACTCATATGGACGCGTTGATTCACCACTTTTTGATTGTCGCCGAAGGCTTTCACGTTCCGCCGGGCGAGGTTTACATGCCGATTGAAGGCTCGAAGGGTGAGCTTGGCTGTTATATGAAATCCGACGGATCGCCGAAACCCTGGCGCGTTCATTTCCGCGGTCCGAGTTTTATAAATCTGCAAGCTCTGCCCGTTATGAGCGAAGGCGAAATGGTTGCCGACGTGGTGGCGATTATCGGTTCGATTGATATTGTGTTGGGAGAAATAGATAGATAAGTGAGCAGTG
>DASVQU010000100.1:0-11213 GCA_036388995.1 Pyrinomonadaceae bacterium
GGGCGGGTTTAACTTAGCAAACTAAAACCGCCCGCTACCGCAGGCGGTACTGACCTTTAAGATCAATGCTGAATTTATTTGAGCTAACTCAGGAGTTAATAAAAATTCCGTCCGTTTCAGGCGAAGAACAAGCCGTCGGCGCGTTTCTTGGCGATTATTTGAAATCTCTGGGTTATGCGGTCGAAATGCAGGAAGTTGTTGACGGGCGCAGGAATGTTATCGCGTGGGCGTCGGACAATCCGCGCGTTTTTCTTTCGACGCATATGGACACCGTGCCGCCGTTTATTATGCCCGCCGAAGATGAGGAAAACATTTATGGGCGGGGCGCTTGCGATGCGAAAGGAATTATCGCGGCGCAAATTACCGCCGCCGAACAGCTTTTACAGGAAAACGTTTTCGACATCGGTTTGCTGTTTACTGTTGACGAAGAGCAATCGAGCAAGGGAGCGCAAGCCGCGAACAAACATCCGATTGCCGCGAAATGTCAATTTATGATTAACGGCGAGCCGACCGACAACGAGCTTGGCATTGGTTCAAAAGGCTCTCTGCGCGTGTTTTTGCGCACAAAAGGCAAAGCCGCGCATTCGGCTTACCCTGAAATGGGCGAATCGGCAATCGAAAAACTGCTCGACGTTTTGCAGGACATCCGCGAAACCGAGTTTCCATCAGATGAGTTTTTCGGCGAAACGACCTGCAATATCGGGACAATCGCGGGCGGTTTGAAAACAAACGTCATTCCGCCGTTTGCCGAAGCCGGTATTCATATTCGCCTTACAACGCCGTTTCCGCCGATTCAGCGAATTTTAGAAAGAGTCGTCAACAACCGCGCCGAAATCGAAATCGCGTCGGTCGTTCCGCCCATCAAAATGCAGGCGGTCGAAGGCTTTCCCCAAAAAGTCGTGCGTTTTACGACCGACATTCCAAATCTTTCCAATTGGGGCACGCCGCTGCTTCTCGGCGCAGGCTCGATTCTCGTCGCGCACACGAAAGACGAATTTGTCTCGAAACAAGAGTTGAGCGATTCGGTTCAGCTTTATTGCGGTTTAGTCAAACAATTACTGAATCAGAGTTAGATTTTTTATGCATTATCTGGAGAAAAAATGATGAATTACGCATTAAGTTTAATACTTATTCTTTTCTTGCCGATTGCAGCAATATCAGAAGATATTATTATTTCTTTGGAAATGGCAGTTAAAACCAGTGACATAATTGTAATCGGAACATTGAAAAACGTTACGGAAGAAACAAAAGACGGAATGGATTATGGAAAAGGCGAAATTACAGTGGATGAAGTGCTTTTAGGAAATGCCAAAGAGAATGAAAAATTAATCCTGGTTTGGCAGAATCGATCAAATATAGATTGCCCCAGAGTTGAACATAGAAATCATCAGAATAAACAAGCTGTTTGGCTGGTAACGCAAAAGTCAAAAGGGGAAGTTGCTGCGGATAATTTGGGTAGATTTGTATCAGTAGAAAAGAAGGAAAGTGTTCTTGATTTGATTCAGGAAAGACAGTCGAAATAAATCCGAGATGCTGAATAATCAATAAATAAGCAGATGAAACAAGAAAATCTGGCAAAACTGCTTGCCGCATTTAAATTCGCTGCCGACAAACACCGCGACCAGCATAGAAAAGGCGCGCATAAACCGCCTTACATTAATCATTTGATTGAAGTCACGGAACAGCTTGTGCGCGTTGGGAAAATCGAAGACACCAACATTTTGCTCGCCGCTGTTTTGCATGATACGGTTGAAGATACAAAAACAACAAAAGAAGAAATCGCAGAAATATTCGGCGAGCGCATCAGCGAAATTGTGATGGAAGTAACCGACGACAAAGATTTACCGAAATCCGAGCGCAAAGAAAAACAGGTCGAACACGCGCCGCATCTTTCCTCCGAAGCAAAACAAGTAAAACTCTCCGACAAAATCAGCAACATTCGTGAAATCGCCGTTGATCCGCCCGCCGATTGGAGCAAAGGGCGCAAGCTCGAATATCTCGCGTGGGGCGAGCGCGTCGTCAACGCCGGACTGCGCGGCGTCAACGCGGATTTGGAAAAATTGTTTGACGAAACCGTCGCCGAATCGCGCCGTAAAATCGAAGCCGCAAACTAGATTGTTTCGAGATGTTTTTTAACGTCTTCGAGCGTTGAGCTAGCCAGATTCTTCGGAAGAAAAAACTCGTCCTGCGTGATTTCACGCGCGGCAAAATCGGGCGGCGAAAATGAGCGCATTTCAGCTTCGGTTTCAAATTCCGCGCTAGCGAAAATCAGATTCCACAGCTCGCGGTTGAGAATCATATCAATTTTGAGTTTTCCGTTTTCAAGTTCGTAAAAATAGCGGTTGTAACGCAACTCGTTGCCTTCAAAAACCGACAAAACTTCGTATTCGTATTCGCTCAAATCAATTTCCGCGTAATTCAGTTTTGAAAAATCCGACGCTTCATCCGGAAATTCCTGCACGAATTTCCGCTCCCAAAGTCTGGTTTTCGGCGTGCGTATTTGGCGCAAAAGCAATCTGGTTTCGGTTAAATAATTGTCGAAAAATTGCAGATGTTCCGAAGCGCGCGTTAAAGGCGCGGGCAAATCTTCGAGCAGGAATCGGCGGCGGTAAATGGTTTTCATCTCGGTTTTAAAACAAATTACGGTTTAATGATAAAATTTGAAATCAGTTTAGAAAAGCAACAGCCGAATAAATTTATGAAAAAAACATCAATCTTTTTCACCGCTTTATGTTTGTCTGCGCTCGCGGCATCGCTCGTCGCGCAAACGGAAACTTCGCTCAGACGTGCGCTCGGCAGCATTACGAGCGCAGATATTCTGCGTCATACGAAAACGCTCGCGTCCGACGAATTTGAAGGTCGCGGTCC
The DNA here is from genome assembly GCA_036388995.1 of Pyrinomonadaceae bacterium. Classification (GTDB taxonomy): domain Bacteria; phylum Acidobacteriota; class Blastocatellia; order Pyrinomonadales; family Pyrinomonadaceae; genus JALZCH01. The sequence goes on from DASVQU010000100.1 coordinate 2,869, forward strand.
GGGAACGCGCGGCGAAGAATTAACCGTTAATTATCTCGTTTCCGAGTTCAAAAAATTAGGACTCAAACCGGGAAACACCGACGGCAGTTATGTGCAAAAAGTTCCGCTCGCCGGTTTTACAGCGCAGCCGAAAGCATCTTTTACGGCGGGCGGCAAAACGATGAATCTGAATTTCCCCGACGAATACGTGGCGGTTTCACGCCGTTATGTGCCGGAAGTCAAGGTTGAAAATTCCGACATCGTTTTCGTCGGTTACGGTGTGGTCGCGCCGGAATACGGCTGGGACGATTACAAAGGCGTTGACGTGCGCGGCAAAACCGTCGTGATGCTGATTAACGATCCGGCTGTTCCCGACGCGAACAATCCGGCAAAGCTTGACGATAAAATGTTCAAAGGTCGCGCGATGACTTATTACGGGCGCTGGACTTACAAATATGAAATCGCCTCGGAAAAAGGCGCGGCGGCGTGCATCATAGTTCACGAAACCGAGCCTGCCGGTTATCCTTACGAAGTCGTGTCGGGAAGCTGGGGACGCGAGAATTTCGACATAACGCAGGCAGATAAAAATATGGGACGAGTTGGCGTCGAATCGTGGATTCGGCTCGACCGCGCGAAAGAATTGTTTGCCGCCGGCGGTCAGGATTTCGATGCTCTGAAAAAAACGGCGACGAGCAAAAGTTTCAAACCCGTTGCCTTAAATGCCAAAGCAAATTTTGAATTGAAAAACACTCTGCGCCAGATTGATTCGCAAAACGTAATCGCAAAATTGGAAGGCTCCGATCCGAAATTGAAAAACGAATATGTCGTTTATTCGGCGCATTGGGATCATTTGGGGCGCGACGCAAACGCAAAAGGCGACCAGATTTATAACGGCGCGCTCGACAATGCTTCCGGCACGGCGGCGATGATTGAAATCGCCGAAGCATTTACGAAAATGACGCCCGCGCCGAAGCGTTCGATAATATTTCTCGCTGTCACAGCCGAAGAAAAAGGTTTGCTCGGCGCGAAATATTACGCGACGAATCCGATTTATCCGCTTGCCCGCACGGTCGCCAACATCAATATGGACGGCGTTAATCAGTGGGGAAGAACCAGCGATCTGGTCGTCGTGGGTTTCGGAAATTCGACGCTTGACGATGTTTTAAAACAAGCCGCCGGAGAACAAAAACGCATTTTGAAACCCGATCCCGAACCGGAAAAAGGTTTCTTTTATCGCTCGGATCATTTCGAGTTTGCCAAAGAAGGCGTTCCCGCGCTGTACATTGATTCGGGCGAAGATTTTATCGGCAAGCCCGCCGGATATTCGCAGCAAAAACGCGACGAATACACGGCGCGCGATTATCACAAGCCGTCGGACGAAGTAAAACCCGATTGGGATTTGGCGGGCGCGGTCGAAGACGCGCAGTTGCTTTTGACGGTCGGTTACCGCGTCGCTCAAGCCGCAAATTACCCCGAATGGAAACCGGGAACCGAATTCAAGGCGAAACGCGAAGCGATGCTGAATAAAACTCGAAAGTAACATTTGACCGTTATGAAAAAAGCCCGCCGGAAGCGGGCTTTTTTCATGCTTTATTACTTGGGCGGCGCAAAAGTTTTCAGAAACGGAATGCTGGGCGCGAAAAAGAATTCGCCGCCTTTTAATCGAACAAAACCCTGAAAAAGGAAGTCTTTCGATTCGGAATCCGGAGGATTCGGCGCGGTTCCTCCCCACTCCGGTCGCCATTTTTGCGGCGTGGGTGATGCGCCGCCCTGCCCGATAATCGGATCAATGCCCGTCGTCGTCGGATTTTTCGGCGGAAAACCTTCATTGTTTACCCAAAACCGCTGCATAAAGGCAAATTGATTCCTGATGCTTTCTTGAAAACACATAAAAAGCAGACCGACCTCTCTGGTAGGAAGGTCCTGCAAACATTGCCCGTCGGCAACGCGCGTTTTGCGATCATCGTAGGGGATACCTCGCCGTGTGATACGGCGGTTTCGTTCTCCGTCATCATTGGTACCGGCGTTTCCCGTCGTGTCGCCCGTAAGATCGCCGCGCGGATTGCTTTTGCGAATATGCGCTTGAAACGGGCATTTCAGACCGTGAGGATCGCTTTTCGCGTAATTGAAATTATTTTCCTTAGCCGGTACCAATCCATCGGATTGTTGAAGCGCGACGGGCGTTCCGTCGCGGAATCTGCCGACCGCCATCGCGCCGGCTCGGGCGCGTTCCTCGTCGGTCTTAAATCCGAGAAAATCGGCGAGTTCGATTTCCTTTGCCCTGAAAGCAAGCACATTTTGTTCGAGCTTGCGAAAAACGAAATAGCTGCCGTAGTATTTGCCGCCCGTCACGTTTTTATCATGCACCAAAACAAATTTTAACGGCTCGACCGGGTTCCAATCGGTTGTCGCGCCCTCATCGGCTAACTCATCCTCGAAATAAATCGGCTGGCTGCGTCCGTCCACATAACCGAAATGCTCGATGCCTTCTTTCGTCACGGGGTCGCGCAGGGCTTCGCCGCGCTCGATGACTAGAATTTCGCAAAAATCGTCAATGCGGTTAACCACGGTTCGCGCTTGTCGGTGAAGATATTCGCGGTCATCGTCGGCAAGCAAAATCATCGCGTCAATCGCGCCCGCTCGATAACCTTCTTCCCATTCAGCGAGCGGCGGGTCGTTAAACTCGTCGCCGTGCGCTTGCATTCCTTCAAGAAAATTCGACTGCGTGCCGAAAGCCGTGGTGTCTTCTTCCGTAAAAGCATTTGCCATTTGCGCGGGCGTAAAGCCAAGAGCGCGGTAACCGTTCGCCGTCAGAAAAAGATTTCCGAAAAGCGCGCCGGGAATTCTATGTTTTTTAAATTGTTCTCTTTCAATCTGCTGCTGTAGCGCCGAAACGACGTATTCGTTAGCGAGAGCAATCAGGTTTTTCCGTAATGTCCTGACATTTTGCGGCTTGAACTTAACAAAAATATGAACCGTGTGGTCGCGCCCGTGTCCTTTCAGGATATTACCTTGTAAATTGGCAAGCAGCTCGCGAACCTCCGCGTTGCTTGTATCATATGCTTTTCTCTCTTCGTGATTTAATGGCATTTTTCTCTCCTTTGTTTAGTTTTCATTTTCAGAAAAAGCGGTCGTCAGCCGAATCCGTCTTTAGCGGAGTTTGTTCAACAGATGTGAAACCGGACTGCATTTATTAACGCACCAAAACAAAGCGAAAATTATCAGAGAAAAGAAAAAATTTTCCGACGCGGAGACGCAGAGATGAATTTTATTTCAACTCCTGACTCGCAAAAAAAATAAAGCGGTTTCAATTGAAACCGCTTTAAGTAATTTGTTGAAATTCAGTTTAAGATTTATTGTCCTAAAGCAACTCTAAGTTTTATTTTCCGGCGCTGGCAAGCTCTCCGATGAGCATAAACAACGGTAAATACATCGAAATAACAATCGAGCCGATGGTTATGCCGAGAAAAGCGATCAAAGCCGGTTCGATCATCGCCAGCAAATCGGCGATTGCCGCATCAACTTCTTCTTCGTAGAAATCCGCGATTTTGCCGAGCATCGCGTCAAGAGCGCCGGTTTGTTCGCCGACGCCGATCATTTGCGAAACCATATCGGGGAAAACCTGGGTCGCTCTGAGCGGTTCGACAAAGCTTTCGCCGCGTTCGACACCGGCGCGCACTTTTAAAATCGCGTCCTCGACAATGACATTACCGGCTGTGCGGGCGGTGATTTCGAGAGACTGCATAATCGGAACGCCCGACGAGAGCAGCGTCGAGAGAATTCTGGAAAACCGCGCGACGGCGATTTTACGCAAAATTCCTCCGAAAATCGGCAATCTTAACAGCAATGCGTCAATCTGCCAGCGTCCTTTCGGAGTTTTGTAATAGTAAAAAGTTCCGGTCGCCGCGCCGACAATGGTCGCCAGCAAGGCTAAACCGCCCCATCCGGCGAGAAAACCGCTGATTGCCATTACGATTCTGGTCGGCAGAGGAAGCTGTTTTCCGGGTCCGAGCAAGCCCATAAAGATTTGCTCGAACTGCGGAATGACGACGATCATAATAATCGTCACCGCCGCAATTGCCACCAAAACGACCGCCGTCGGGTAAATCGAAGCCGAAATGATGCTGCGCTTCAATTTGACCATCTTTTCGATTAAGGTCGCCAAACGCTGCAAAATAATGTCCAGCACACCGCCGGTTTCGCCCGCTTCGACCATATTCGTATAAAGATTGTCGAAAACTTTCGGGTGTTTCGCGAGAGCGGTTGCAAGCGTCGCGCCTTCTTCGACATCCTGGCGGACTTGATTCAAAACTTCCCTGAAAAAGCCGTTTTGCTGTTGTCCGGCGAGAATCTCGATACATTGGACGAGCGGCAGACCGGCATCAATCATCACGGAAAACTGACGGGTGAAAATTGCCAGCTCTTTGGATTTTACTTTTTTCTTTTTTCGTACTTTCGGTAAATTGACCGCGTTGCCTTTTTCCGAAGCCGAGGTCAATATGATTTGCTCGCGGCGGAGAAGATGACGCAGAGCGTCCTGGCTGGCGGCTTCGCGTTCGCCCGAAACCATTTCGTTCAAACGATTGCGACCTTTAAAAGCGTATGTGGGCATAATTACAGGAGTTTAGGGTTTCAAGTTCAAGGTTCAAAGTTATCGGTTTGAGGTTCAAAGCAGGTTCCGAAATTCAATCAAACTTTGAACTTTAAACCTTGAACTTTGAACCGTTCGCTTAACGAGTCGGCGGGCGCGAGCCGATGGGACGACCTTGCGCGTAAGGACTTCCATTGCCGCCGTTGCCATTCGACGCGCCGTTTGGAGTGATTTGCGGGCGCCCTTGTCCGCCGTAATTGCTGTTGAGACCGGCGCCGCGCTCGATGAGAGTTTTTAATTCGTCGGTGTTTGACGAGCGAGCCATTGCCGTGTCGAGCGAAATCAGGCGTTTATGGTGGAGCGTGGCGAGCGATTGATTAAACGTCTGCATTCCGTATTTGTCCTGCCCGGTTTGCATCATCGAATAAATCTGGTGAATTTTGTCTTCGCGGATCAGGTTGCGGATGGCTGCGTTCGGAATCAGAATTTCGAGCGCCATTGCGCGTCCGGCGCCGTCGGGTTTCGGCAGCAGCGCTTGGCAAAGAATGCCTTCGAGAACGAGCGACAACTGCGTGCGAACCTGTGACTGCTGCGCTGACGGGAAAACGTCAATGATACGGTTAATCGTCGAAGCGGCTGAGTTAGTGTGCAGCGTGGCGAATGTTAAGTGCCCGGTTTCCGCGATTCGCAGAGCCATTTCGATTGTTTCGAGATCGCGCATTTCGCCGACGAGAACAACGTCCGGGTCCTGGCGCAGAGCTGATTTCAAAGCGGGGGCAAAACCGTGCGTATCGGAGTGGACTTCGCGCTGGTTGACGACACAGTTTTTGTGCGGGTGCAGAAACTCAATCGGGTCTTCAATCGTCAGAATGTGTTCGCGCCGCTCCTGGTTGATTTTGTCAATCATTGCGGCGAGCGTCGTTGATTTACCCGATCCGGTCGGTCCGGTAACGAGAATCAAACCGCGCGGCTTGTTGCACAAATCTTTGACGACCGGCGGCAATCCGAGATTTTCAAAACCTTTGATTTCGTAGGGAATCGCGCGAAAGACTGCGCCGACCGCCCCTTTTTGGTTGAAAAGATTGGCGCGGAAACGCGACATTCCTTTTAAACCAAACGAAAAGTCGAGTTCCAGAGCTTCTTCAAAACGATGTTTTTGCGCGTCGGTCAAAACCGAATAAGCGAGCTGTTTCGTCTCGGCTGCCGTCATCGCCGAGTAACCCGGAAGCGGCTGCAAATGACCGTGAACGCGAACCTGCGGCGCCGAATTTGTCGTTAAATGCAAATCCGAGCCTCCGAGATCGGTCATTTTTCTCAGTAAATCGGGCAGGGAGATTTGCTGCCCGACGGAATGTTGTTCGTGAAGCACGTTCTAAAGGATGAAGGCGGAAGGATGAAGGATGAAACGCGATGAATAATTTGTTTTATTCATCCTTCATCCTTCATCCCTCATCCCTGTTTTTAGCGAAGGTCTGCGGTTTGGATTGGGCGATTGGTGTTGGTTGACATTGCGCGCAGGAGTTTTTCCGAGTCGGCGGCGACTTTGTCCGAATAATCCGAAGGCGCGTTTGTGGCGAGGCTGTAAATGCGACCGTCAACTTCGGTGAAATAAAATTGACGCGATTGCGTTGCGCCGCCCGCAGAGCTTTGGGCAACGACGACGAAAACTCTTCTGCCGTCAACCAAGCGTTGATAATCGTTAACGATCCAGCCGTTTTCTTTGATCATCCGGTCAATCACCGTGCGGCGCAATGCGCTGACGGGAACTCCGGCGAGCATTTGTTTGCGCGTTTTTTCAGACGCGCCGTCCTCGTTTTGCGGCATCGCAACGCCGATTACGGAAAGCTGAGCCGAGCCGATTTGCTGACCGTTCTGGTCGGCGACGCGAAATTCCAAATCACTGCCTCCGGCTGCGACAGGTGCGTCTTTTCCGAGAACCGGAGCTGGTTTCGCAGTGGCGACTTTTTCAGCGTTCGATTTGCCGCGTCCCGTTGCCGCGACTTCCGGCTGTGCAACGACGGGATTATTTCGCGCATTCGCGGCAGCTACGGCGCGGCGTTTGGCTAAAGCGCGACGGCGCGCGGCGAGAAGTCGTGCGCGGCGTTTTTTCGCGCGATACATTTTCCACCACGCTTTTGAGTATTTCTTAATTTTCTTTTTCTTCTTTTTATGTATTTTCGATTTCGCGGCTTCCGACCAATCAGTCGTGAAAGGCAGCATTACGCCGATTGAAAATACCATTACGAGGAACAGAGCCATTGCTCGCTTCATAAAAATCTCCTTTTAAAACTAACCTACCGTTTCTCTGACTACTTCTTCCAAAGTCGTCATTCCTGTGCGAATTTTTTCCAAACCGGATTGACGCAGAGTTATCATTCCCGTGTCAATCGCTTTTTTTCTGAGTTCGAGCGCCGAAGCGCCGATTAAAATCAGCTCGCGCAAATCGTCGGTCATTTCCAAAACTTCGTAGAGACCGACTCGACCTTTATATCCGGTGCCGTTGCATTTGTCGCAGCCGCGACCTTTGAAGGTTTTAACTTTTTCGGCTTCTCCGCTCGGAAACCCGACTTCGATCATCGCTTCGACGGGAACTGAATGTTCTTCTTTGCAGTTGGTACAGATTCGACGAATCAAGCGCTGCGCTTGAATCAAGTTGACGCTGGTTGCCACCAAAAACGGCTCGATACCCATATTCATCAGACGCGACACGGTCGAAGGAGCATCGTTAGTATGCAGAGTAGATAAAACCATGTGCCCGGTCAAGGCTGCTTTGATGGCAATTTCAGCCGTTTCAAAATCGCGGATTTCACCGACGAGAATGATGTTCGGATCCTGGCGCAGGAATGAGCGCAAAGCGGCGGCGAAATTCAATCCGATTTGCTCTTTCATTTGCACCTGGTTGATTCCCGGCAAGTTAAATTCGACCGGGTCTTCCGCCGTCATAATATTCGTTTCATTCGTGTTTAAGGCTTGCAGAGCGGAATAAAGAGTGTTCGTTTTACCGGAACCGGTCGGTCCCGTAACTAAAACCATTCCATAAGGCTTGGAAATGTTGCGCTTGAATTTTACTAAGCTCTCTTCTTCAAAACCGAGCTTGGTCATATCAAGCATCAGTTTCTCTTTATCCAAAAGACGAAGCACGACTTTTTCGCCGAACAGAGTGGGCAAAGTGGAAACGCGGAAATCCAGTTCGCGCGATTTGTTGTCAACTTTGACTTTAATCTTGATGCGCCCGTCCTGCGGCAAGCGTTTTTCCGCAATATCGAGCTTTGACATAATTTTGAGGCGTGAGGTCAAAGCGTCGCGCATCTTGATAGGCGGATGCATTACGTCGTAAAGCACGCCGTCAATGCGGAAACGAATGCGAAAATCTTTTTCGTAAGGCTCAATGTGAATGTCGGACGCGCCGCGCCGCAGAGAATCAACCAGCAAAACGTTGACCAGACGAACTACGGGAGCGTCTTCGCTCGATTTGGAAAGCTGCGCGAGGTCAATTTCGTCGTCCGTACTTAGAACTTCAAGCTCGCCTTCGACCGGCGCGTCGAACTCAAATTCATCGAGCGAAACCGATAAGTCATCCTGCCCCAGTTTTTCAGATTCGGGCGCAAATCCTCTTTTTGTGCCGTTTCCATTGCCGTTTTTGCCAATCGTTTGAGCGTCAAAACGCTCAAAAATCGAAGTGTCAAAACCGGGCATACCGACCACTTCAATCTCTCTGGTCGGGCTGTAATATTTAGCAATCGCTTCCTGCACGGATGCTTCGGAGACGACGACC
>DASVQU010000101.1:0-14736 GCA_036388995.1 Pyrinomonadaceae bacterium
CTGCCTGTGATTCCGTAAGGCAAAGTCGGCGCGACGAGCGCGTTGACGCGGCGCGAAATGTGTTTCGCCATCCCGAACGGCGCAGTATTGTCCGCGCCGTTATTAATGACGCCGTGGGGTTCGAGCGTGCCGGTTGGAAGCAAGACGGTGTTAATTTTTGAAGGAACTACCTCCCGAAACTCCATCCAATTGATTCTGTCCATTTCGCGCGTTGAAACAAAGTCTTTTTGGGCGTTTGTCTGCGTTGCGGCGAATGTTTGTAAAGCGAGGATCGCGATTGCAATCGCAAAAATTCTTTTCATAAATTTCTCCCGTATGTTTGCTGATTTTTTATTTCGTCAAACGATTATATTTTTTCAAAACTTCTCGCAAACGGTCGTGCGGCAGAGCGTAAGCTGTGCTGCCGTTAACTCCCTTCATCGTTTCGGCGGCAATCATCGCATTGACAATCGCTTCTTCGGTCGCCTGTGCCGTCGCCCAGAAAAGTCGACTGATGCGCTCGTTCGGGAGCATCGTTAAGTTTGCCAGACCCTGATCTTTGCTGGCTTCGGCGGCATTTGCAGTCGAAAAAGCGATAAAAATATCGCCCGACGAATTTTCTCCGCGCCCGCCCATCATAGCGACTCCGAGACCGGCGCGCTGCGCCAGCCGTTTTAGCTGATGCGGAAGCAGCGGCGCATCCGTCGCCACGACGATAATAATCGAGCCTTGCCCGGTTTCGGCTTGTTTGCCCTGCGTCGGCGTTAAATCTTTGATTTCCTGCCCGACCGGAACGCCGGCGACGCGAAAAAGCTGGCGCGAGCCGTAATTTGCCTGAACCAAAACGCCGACGGTGTAATTGCCGTCCCGCTCGCCCAATTTGCGCGAAGCGGTTCCGGTTCCGCCTTTGAAACCGTGTGCCATCATTCCGGTTCCGCCGCCGACGTTACCTTCGGCTAACAAGCCGGATTTCGCACCCTCCAAAGCCTGGAAAACGTGTTCTTTTTTAACGTGAAAACCGTTGATGTCGTTGAGAAAACCGTCCCACGTTTCGGCGACGACCGGCAGACTCAAATCGCCCGAATAAACTCCTTGATTCTGTTTTTTAACGCCCCATTCAATCACGGCGTCGCGGACGATGCCAACGCTGTGCGTGTTGGTAATCAAAACGGGCGAGCCGAGACCGCCGGATTCTTCGATCCAGGTCGTGCCGGTCATCTCGCCATTGCCGTTTAAAGTATGCCAGCCAGCAAAGACTCGCCCTTTAAAATCTTTGCCTTGCGGCAAAATCGCGGTCACGCCTGTTCTGACGGCAGTTTTTCCTTCGCCGGAAATCAAAGTCGTGTACCCGACTTCGACGCCTTTAACATCCGTAATCGCATTAAATTGTCCCGGTGTGCCTTCGAATGGCACGCCCAAATCTCTGGCGCGCGGTTTTGTTTGCCCGATGACAAACGCCGGAACAAAGCTAATCGCAATCAGCAAAAAAACTCGAAATAATAAGTTGTTCATATTTTTCAAAAGACAGCGATTTGAATTGTATTTATTCGGCGCGAAAAGTCCAGAGCTTGCACATTAAAAAGCGAAAAGCGGAAAATGATTTTTCCGCCTTTCGTGTACTTCAATTTTTTGTTATTTCATTCATATCGCAGAGCTTCAATCGGATTTAGCCGGCTCGCTCTTAAAGCGGGCAGCACGCCTGAAACAAAAGTGATTCCGCAAACCAGCGCGACGACAATCAAAACTGACTGCGGAAGGAAAATCAAGAGTTGAAAGCCTTCAAACGACGAAAATAGTTCGCGGGCGGCGTAAAGGTTGACGATTTGCCCGACACCGAAAGCCGCCGCGATTCCCAAAACTGCGCCCCAAAATCCGATTAAAACGGCTTCGAGCGTGAACAGCAAAAACACTTTTCCGCGACTCATTCCCAAAGCCTTTTGCAGCCCGATTTCTTTTGTCCGCTCCATCACGGCAATAATCAGCGTGTTGATCACACCGAAAGAAGCCGCGAGCAGCGCGACGAGTGCGAACAGATTCATTCCGAGCTGAAAAATAGCGATGCCGTTGTAAGTGCGTTTCTTTTGATCGGCGATTGTTTCCGCCGAAAAGCCTTTGGCGTCGAGCGCCTTTTTGATTTCTCCGACGCGCTTTGCTTCGCCTGTCGTCAGAAGAAATGTAAAATTGCCGAATTGATTAAAAAACTGATTGTTCCGGCTTTGATCTTCGTAAATGGCGCGGGCGGTTTTTGCATCAACAAACGAATTGTAATTCGACATAAAACCTTTGGTCGCAACGCCGACGATTTGCAGATTTTGTGTTTTGATCTCGCCGTTTTGTCCGACTTTGTAAGCAATCGTCGCGGTTTTGCCGACGAGATTTTTGATGTTTTCGTCAAAGGCTCTGGCGAGCGAGAGCGGCAGCATTATTTGATTTTCGCCGTCAATCGTTTTCCCGGCTTCCGCCTTTTGCGTCACGCCTTCCGACAGCATTCCGAGTTCGAGCTGATATTTTTTCGAGCCGTCAAGCGTGATGTATTCGCCGTCAATTCGATATGACGGCGTGATTGTTTTGATCTCCGGGATTTCTTTTATGAGAGTTTCCATTTGCGGCAGCGTCGCCAAAACAGTGTTCGGATCAATCATATTTCCGGCTTCGTCCTGCACGGTTTCTTTGTATTCGGCTGGCGCGTCGGTTTTCGGAGCGTCTTTGTTTTCGGTTTCAAATTTTTTGCGAACGAAAAGGACGTTGTTGCCTTCGATATTTTTGACTTGATTTTCGATGTAATCGCGCAAACCGTCGCCCAAGCCGTTGGTCATCGTCAGCGTAAACGCGCCAACGAAAATTGCCGAAACGGTCAAAAAAGTTCTCAATTTATGACGCCACAGATTTTTATTCGCGGTTTTGATGATTTCAAACGTATTCATTGATAACCTCCTGTTCGACGACCGAAATTTTCTCAGCCACGATTTCGCCGTCGCGCAGTTCGATTACGCGAGAGCATTTGTCAGCCAAATCCGCATCGTGCGTGACAATCACAATTGCGACGCCGTGTTTTCTGTTCAAATCAAACAGCAGATTTTCAATCGCCTCGCTGTTTGCCGAATCGAGATTTCCGGTCGGCTCATCTGCAAACAAAACTTTGGGTTCGCCAACCAGAGCGCGCGCAATGCAAACGCGCTGTTTTTCACCGCCCGACAAATCTTTCGCGCGGTTATCGGCTTTATCAGCTAGTCCGACCATATCCAACACGCGCAAGCCTTTGACGCGAGATTCCAAACCCGAAACGCCGCGAATCTTCAAAGGCAAAGTCACGTTTTCCAATACCGTGTCGCGCCCATTTAAGAAAAACTGTTGAAAAACAAAACCGAATTTTTCGTTGCGAAAACGGTCTTTTTGCCGCTCGGTATAAGCGGCGACGTTTTTTCCCTCGAAAACGATCTCGCCGCTCGAAGGCGCATCGAGACACGCGAGCAAATGCATCAACGTTGATTTCCCGCTGCCCGATTTGCCGATAATTGCAAGGCAATCGCCCGCGTCAATTTTTAGATTTATATTTTTAAGAGCCGTAAAAGCGTTTCCGCCGCTTTCATAAGTTTTAGACAGACCTCTGGCTAGGAGCATATAATTAGACCTCTGGTATATAATGTTAAATATCTGAATTGCCGCGTTTTGTTACGCCTGAGCAGGCGTGTGTGTTCCAAGAAAATGAAACGACTGTAACTTCGGAGAAAAATTATTCGTCTTTTAAAAACATTTTGTCATTAACCAGTTGCTCGATTTCTTCTTCACTCAATCCCCATTTTTGCAAAACTTTTAAAGCTGCTTGCAGATACCTTTGGGTATAAGGCACAGCTTTGACAATTGGGGAAATTATACAAACGGTTAATATTGCATATTCAATAGATTTTTCGCGGTCAGGCACATCACTCTGATAGTAGATAGCAAGATTTATTGAAGTCATTGCAACATCAGGCAAATAAGATTGCGGATTTGTTTCAGCTAACTTTCGATAAATCCCTAATGCTTCTTCAAATTCTTCTAATGCCTTTTCATTTTCATTTAAATTCCAATGCAAATTAGCCAGATTGTTAAGCACTCCGGCAACATAAGATAAATAAAATTGTGGATTTGTTTTAGCTAACTGTCTGCAAATCTCTAACGATTCTTGCAATTCTTCTGATGATTTTTCATTTTCATTTAACTCCCCATGTATTGCAGCCAAATTATTAAGTGTTGTAGCAACATAAGGTAAATAAAATTCCGAGTTCGTTTCAGCTAACTGCCGGCGATTTTTTAATGCTTGCTGAAAACATTCTAATGCTTTTTCATTTTGATTTAAGTTGCTATATAAAATAGCCAAATTGTTTAGTGTCATTGAAGCATAAGCTAAATAAGAATTAGGATTTGTCTTATCTAATTGCAAACAAATCTCTAATGCTTTCTTAAACTCTTCCAATGCCTTTTCATTTTCATTTAAGTTGATATGTACAACTGCTAGATTGTTAAGTATTATTGCAGCATTTTCTTTTGAAAGAACTTTAGCAAATTGCTCTAAATGTCGTTCATAATATTGCTCTGCTTTTAGAAATTGGTTATGCTCCTGCAAAAAATAAGCATATCGGTAAAGATTGTTTTGTGTTGAATAACTTTGTATCGAGCGCTCGAAATAATCGCAAACTTCACTAAACCGATTTGGATTATCAAAATTCACCTGTGTCGCCATTGCGAGAACATAAAATTCTTCGGAGTTATTTAGCAATTTAGGCAAAATCTCTGCCTCAAACTCATCTCGCTTTGCCAGCAAATGTTTCTGTTCATCACGCATCTGTTCAAGCTCAATTTCCAAAACGGCACGCGCTTCGCCTAACTCGCCTTTGTCAAAGAATTCTTTTGCTCTTTTTAGCCGTTCCGTGTTGATTTCGATTTTCTCAAACGTCGCCGCCAGCGATAAAACATCTTGCTTGAATTGTTCAATCAAAGAATTTAATTCGTTTATTTTTCCGCTTACTTTGAGGCGCTTTTCAGTATTAGCTTCCGGCGTTAAGTCAAAAAGTTCCTGTTGCGTATTCAACTGATCGAGCAAATCTTGATATTGATACGACTTGCCAAGAATCTGCGTGATATTGATTTCAGGACCTTTGATGTTTTGTAAACCAATTAAACCTAAACCTTGTTGTGAGAGTTCGTTGTTCATTTCTGATTAATTTTAATGTCGCTGCCTGAAATGTCCTGCAAACCGATATTGTCGTTTCCAATTTGCGTCATTGTGTTTTGTTTGACTTGAGAAGCCGGAATTTGTTTGAGCAATTCTTCCAAATGTCTGGCGACATCAGGATTTTCTTTGAGGCGGTCGGCGAGTCTTATTGCCACTTCGTTTTTCATATCTTGATTATCGGGATATTTTTCCATCAAACCGAGTGTAATAAGATCGTCGCCAATAAAAAGGCTTTTCACCGATTCCCAGATTTGGGAGCGTTGTTCAAAGCCTTCTTCAACAACTTTTTCGGTCAGCTTTTCTCCGCCTTTCACCAAATAAGGAACAAGCGCTCCAACTGTTGCCGCCGCAATCGCTGTAAAGTCCATGAGATAAATCTCCTTGTGTTTATTTTTAAAATTGCGACATCAATTTAACACAAAATTTGTGAGATAAAGAAAAAATTTCACTTGTAAAGGGCTGAGATTATTGGGATTTCATTATTCTTTGTTAATTTTGATTAACGGTTTTGCAATACGCAATTATTTGCAGGAGAAACTCCTTTGAGTTTGTTTAATTGTTCGTTGATGCTTTGTTGGAGAGATGTCTTTTGAGATTCGTTAAATGCTGTGTCTTTGGGCAAAACTTCGAGCAGCTTGCGATAAGCATAAACAACACAAGGATGATTTCCTTTCTTTTTATAAGCGTCTGCCAAACTGTCATAAGCATTTGCCGATTTGGGAAATCTTTCGACATTTAATTGCAGGGCGCGAACGGCTTCATCCGGTTTGCCGGTGCCCATTAAAGCATATCCGAGATAGTTAATGCTTGTTTCACTGATAACTTTAGCATCCGGCTCGCGTTTTAAAACTTCACGATAAATCTGTTCGCCTCGCGCACTTCCCTGTTCGCGGAAAATGCGCATTAATTCTGCATAAGAAGGCGGCGCAGGCAACGCTTTCAGATAACGAAAACTGACGGTTTCGCGCGGATAACCTTTCCATTCGGCAGGCTTTTTTAAATCCTCGCTTTTAGCTTTTTCTCCTTTTAATTGAACGTCGAGAAAATCGAGAATGTAGCGCGACATTGCTTCGTAAGCGGTTTTTCTCGCGGAAATAGGAGAATTTTGTTTAGCCTGTTCGGGCAAAACCGCCGTGTAAAGCAAAGCGAAGCTAGTAAAATCAATGTGATTCAAATCGTTAATATCAAACGAATATCGCTCGGAATATTTAAGCGCATCGGTTATTTCGTAAAAAACCGTGCTTGCATCTCTCCGATGCATTTCCAGAACCGGAACGACCACGCTATCAACATTATAAAAAGGCGAGTTTTTCAGAAACTGGCTGTAAAATTTGGAAATAAAGGAAGGATCAAGCCCGACGACGGCTTTTATATCGGGATTTCGCATCGCCATTAAAAGCGCCGCTTGCCCGCTGAAGCTAAATCCCATCGCTCCGATTCGACTTGTATCCGCATTTGGAAGCTCGCGCGCTTGTTCAAACAGAAACTCCATATCGCGCGTCTGGGTTTCAAAACCGATAGCATCAGCGTAGGAGCTGACAGTATATGCTCCCATCATCGGAACGACGGCGACAATGTAACCGTGACTCGCCAGATATTCCCACAAAATGACGTTTTCATCGGTGCTCATTTCAGTTCCGCCGCCGTAAAGGATGATCGGAAAACGCCCATTTTCAGCAGGTGCGTTTTTCACTGCGGCGGTCGGCATTTTCATCAATCTATCGTAAAGCCCGTTTTTGTAATCTTGTAAATATCTGCGCTGAAAAAAATCGTGAATCTCCTGTGTGCGGTGTTGTAAGCCTTCGACAACCGTTGCGGCAACAGGCGTATCGGCTTTGAAATTCAAATATTCCTGGTAAGACATTCGCGCAGCATTTGGCGAAACTCGCGCCGGATAAAAGATTTGAATTTGCAATGGGCGCGAACGCTCGCCCGTATAAAGCTTTCCTTCGTAGCTTCGTTCGGGAATAAACGTCCGCGCTCGGTCGTATTTGTGCATTGCGCGATAACCGACTGAATATTTTCCCGGCTTCAAATCGCCCCACAATGGAAATGTCTGTGCTGAAATTATGTTGGAAAAACAAAATAAGGTAATGAGAAAAAACACAAGTCTAATCATATTATTGCGTAAAAAGAAGTTCGGATTTATACGATAGTGTTGAGGAAAGGTTTAGAGTGTGTCTGAAAAGTTGTTTATTCTGTCCCATCAATGACATTTTGAAAATAGTCCAACGATTTATCGTCGGGGAAAATTCCAATCAATTGCTTAAGTCCCGAAAGGGACGACTGAATAATTGTTTGGCAATGAATTCAGCCGTCCCTTTCGGGACTTGCCGCGTTGTCACAATGTCCGCTTCAGGGACTTTATGATTTTATTTAATTTTCTTCAACCGATATTCCTGCCCACTGTAGTAATTAATCATTTCGGTGACATTTCCGTTTGCGTCTTTAACGAAAATCACTTCTAAAGGCATTTCCCTAAGAAAGTATTTTGTTTCCGATTCCGGCAACAATTCGTATTTTTTCTCGCCGCCGAGCTGAAGCTTGAGCTTGCCGTCCTCCGTCAAAACTGTGAAATTACCGCCCGCTACAAACTGGTATTGTCCGATTAAGCTCTCAAAAATCCTTGAATCAAGATTGACGATTGTTTTTTCCTTTGTCAGGTAATCAATCCAGCGGTATTCTGCTGCAACTGCACGCATAATTTCATTGATTAATTGATCTCCGTTATCAGAATTCGTCATCACTACTGCGCCCTGTCCGGTTTCGTTATAGGCGACAAGCGAACATCTATAACCTTCGTTTGATCCCCCATGAGAGAAACGCGCTGATGCGCCTTCGCCGGAAAGCGTTATTCCGAGTCCCCACGCGCCAATTTGTTTTGTGAGCATTTGCCGCGCCATTTCAGGAGAAATAACTTTTTTGGATTTTCCGCCTCGCGCCTGCTGCAATTCGATGGCAAACCGCGCCAAATCCGAAGGCGTCGTCCACAATCCGGCGGCAGCCATTTCCGGGTAAACGTGCCAGTTTCCCGCAATCTTTTCGCCTTTTGAGTTATGCGCAACGGCAGCTTGCGAATGAAATTGGGCGGGAAGCGGCTGTTCGTAAGTGCTGTTTTTCATATCGAGCTTTTTCAAAACCGTGTCTTGCATCAATTTCGGGAACAATTTGCCCGAAACATCGGTCATTAAAAGCTGCGTTACAGTGATTCCTCCGCCCGAATAGCTCCAGCGAGTTCCCGGTGCTTCCTGAACGCGAACGGGTTTCGTGTTCGCAGGCGCGCTTCCATCAAGAATTTGCACAACGGTCGGCAACGGTTTATCGCTCGCATAGCCGGGAAAGCCTGAAACGGTCAAGCCTGCGCCGTGGCTGAGCAAGCCGCGCAAAGTTACTTTCTTTTCCTTGGTAAATTCATTTTCCGGCATTTCCACGAAACGAGTTTTTTGTTCACGTCTTCATCGAGCGAGAGCTTGCCGTCCTGTACCATTTTGAGCGCAGCCATCGCTGCGATGGGTTTGCTGATTGAAGCGGCTTGAAACATCGTGTCAACGGAAACCGGATCGTTCTTACCGGCTTCTTTGACACCGTAGCTTCGCTGCCATTCGATTTTGCCGTTGTTGATTACGGCAACCGAAATGCCAGGCACTTTGTAATGCTTCATCCGGTCGGAGATGTTCATTTTTGCTGTTGATTCGCCTTTTATTTGAAACGGCGGCAGCAAACCG
Organism: Pyrinomonadaceae bacterium; assembly: GCA_036388995.1. GTDB lineage: Bacteria > Acidobacteriota > Blastocatellia > Pyrinomonadales > Pyrinomonadaceae > JALZCH01. The sequence continues at coordinate 8,920 of DASVQU010000101.1, forward strand.
TTTTCTACGCGCTGGATTCTTTCCGAAACGGTTGGTTGATCTTGCGACTTTTCCGACTCAGAGGATTGAGCATTTGCAGGAATGCAAAATATGGCTTCAAGGGTAAAAACTATAGATAAACAAATGGCAAGAGACAGCCTGAGAGATTTCATAAACTAAAAACTTTCTTTCGGTTATTTTGTTTTGATAAATGACAAGAGGCTTTGCAGCCGAAATCCTGTGCAAAGCCTCTACGTTCTCCACCATTTTTTTGTTCTCTGATTTTGACTTACTCAGGTCGCAATTGAACTCCGGCAATTTTATCGTCTTTGGTCAAGCCGATTGTCACCATCAAAAAATTATCCTGGAAATTTCGATAATTCACGCGATAGCGATAAATTCTCTTATCGTCTTTTTCGGTTCGTTCCATCAATTGAATATCAGCAAAGATGCCGAGCGATTTGAGATTTTCTCCGGCTTGTTTGATGCGGTCGGGAAAAAGTGCGGCGGCGGCTTCGGCTGTGAACATTTCCTGCGAAACTTGTCCGGCGGCGGTTTTTTGCAGAAAATCTTTGACGAAAGCGGTAACTTTCGGCTCTTTGTCTTCAATCGCTTTGGCGACGGGCGCGGCGAGCGCCGAGTTATAAATCGCGGCGACGCCGTGAGCTAATTTTTTCTCGTTCGCGTTTATCAGATTGGCGAAAACAATGACGGTTAGTTTGTCGTCGGGAAAACGGCTAATCATAGCTTTGAAGCCTTGCCAAGCGCCGCCGTGTTCGATGATGCGATGACCGTTGACTTCGCCTAGCATCCAGCCGAAACCATATCCAAAGGTTTTTCCGTCGTTTAATTTTGCCGGCGTCCAGCTTTGTTCGAGACTTGTTTTCTTCAAAAGTTTGTAGCCGCTGAGCGCTGCGTCCCATTTCGCCATATCGAAAACCGTTAGATATAGCGCGCCGTCAGCGGTTGTGTTAACCGATGGCGAAACCCATTCCTGATTTTTGATTTCGCCTTTGACGAGACGATAGCCGGAGGCGCGATTCGGGATGATGTCGGCTTCATTGATAACGCGCGCGGTCGTCATTCCCAAAGGCTTGAAAACCCGTTCCTGCAAAAAATCGCCGTAAAATTTGCCGGAAACCTTGTTGATTAAAATGCCGAGCGTCACGAATCCCAAGTTGCTGTAAGCCCATTTTTCACCGGGTTGAAACGTGAGAGGCGCAAGCTTGATTTTTTTGTAAAGCTCGTCCTCGGTGTAATCGGCGCGCAAATCAAAATCTCTCGGATAATCGCCCATTCCCGAAGTGTGCGTTAAGAGATGACGGATGGTGATATTTTTCCATGTTTCGGGCGCGTCCGCGAAATATTTGCCGATTTTATCTTCGAGGTTGATTTTACCTTCTTCGACAAGCATCATCACAGCCGCCGCCGTAAACTGTTTGCCGATTGAACCGGATTGAAAAACGGTTTCGGGTTTGACCGGAACCTGATGTTCAATGTTCGCAAATCCGTAGCCTTTGACATAAACAATCTGTCCGTCTTTGATTACAGCGAGCGAAATTCCCGGAATCTTTTGTTTCTGCATCTCGGCGCGAATAAATTCGTCAACTTTTGTGACGGTTGTATCCTGCGCAAAAGTTGAAATTGGACACAAAACAAACAGAATCAGGACAAATATCTTTTTCATAATTGTAATTTTCAGTTATTACGAGCCACAGCGATGATTGTTTTCAAAAACGTCCGATTCGTCAGGCTGCGCCGGATTGTAGCAAACCTTAACGCGCGAACCGGTGCGAAAACTTCCGGTTACATCGCCGTCTTTTTCGCTTACGCCGTCGTATGCTTTTCCGTTGACGGAGTAGCGATACTCGATGTCGGTTTCGTAAGTCGTTTTGGTTTTCGTCCGCCGACGGTTGTTTGAGCCTGAGTGCCGCCGCGTCGTTTTGCGGTCGCGGTCAAGCACAACCGATGTGATTTCCGCCGGAGCTTCGGCGGTCAAACGCCCGGAAAAATCATCGCCCGAACAGCCTGTGAAAACAAACGCGAATAAAGATACGAGAAAAAGAAGTTTTCGTTTTGATTTCATTTTTTTGAAGTCCAATTTTGAAGCTCAATTGAGGTGACAAGAATAAAGCCGTTAGCGTTTTCGGTCAACTATAAAGCGGCTTTGCGACAAAATAAAAAGCGGGCTAAATTGCCCGCTTTTAACTTTGAAATCTTTTGATAGCTTTCCGTACTTAAAACGAGCCGAAACGCGCGTGTGCTTCGCGTTCGAGCGCTTCACGATGTTCCGGGTGCGCGATTTTGATTAGCTCAACCGCGCGTTGCCGCAAATTTTTACCGTATAAATTGGCTACGCCGTGTTCGGTGACAATGTAATGAACGTGCGCTCGTGTCGTAACAACGCCCGCGCCCTGTTTAAGAAACGGCACGATTTTGCTTTCGCCTTTGGTCGTCGAAGGCAAAGCTATAATCGGTTTTCCGCCTTCACTCAAAGACGCGCCCCGAATAAAATCCATTTGCCCGCCGACGCCCGAATATTGGCGCGTTCCGATTGAATCGGCGCAGACTTGCCCGGTCAAATCAACCTCGATTGCGGAATTGATTGCCGTTACTTTCGGATTACGGCGAATTACGGCTGTGTCGTTGACGTAAGCAATATCGAGCATCGCGACTTGCGGATTGTCGTCAATAAAATCGTAAAGCCGTCGTGTTCCCATCACGAAACCCGACACGATTTTGCCCGGATGCACTCGCTTGGCTTCGTTTGTCACAATTCCCCGCTCGACCAATTCAATCAAACCGTCGGAAAACATTTCGGTGTGAACGCCGAGTTTTTGATGATTTCCCAGCGACGCCAGAACAGCGTCGGGAATCGCGCCGATTCCCATTTGCAGCGTCGCGCCGTCTTCGATTAAAGAAGCGATGTGTCGTCCGATGGCGATTTCCGTGTCCGAAAGCACGGGCGGAGCGTGTTCCGGCAGCGGATCGTCGCATTCGACGACCGCGTTTAGCTCAGTGACGTGAATTAAACCGTCTCCGTGCGTGCGAGGCATCTGCGGATTGATTTGCGCGACGACGTATTTTGCCGTTTGAACTGCGGCGCGCGCAATGTCAACCGAAACGCCGAGCGTGCAGAAACCGTGTTGATCGGGCGGCGAGACGTGAATCAAAGCGACATCGAGCGGCAAGACGTTTCGCCGAAACAATCCGGGAACTTCCGACAAAAAAACCGGAATGTAATCGCCGCGCCCTTCGTTGATCGCCTTGCGGACGTTTGCGCCGACAAACAAAGCGTTAATGCGAAAGCTTTCCGAGAATTCCGGCGCGGCATAAGGCGCGGCGCCTTCGGTGTGCAGATGCACGATTTCGACGTTTCTCAATTCTTTGTGGCGCGCCGTCATTGCCGCAATCAGTTTTTGCGGGGCGGCTGAAATGCCGTGAATAAAAACACGGTCGCCGGATTTGATAACCGAAACGGCTTCTTCGGCAGTGACAAAGACGGGTTCGTTTTTTTCATTCGCCGAAAACGTTTTCGAGCGTTGTAATTGGGCTTCGAGCCTGTCCAAAGTTTCATTCATAGTTTAATTGCAAATCGTTTATGTTAATCTTAAATCAAATTTTTAAGCGTTGGAGAAATTTATGGCGAGGGATTTTATAGTTGGCGATGTTTTGATCTACCAGCTTGAAAGCGGCTATGGATTGCTTAAAGTTCTGGCAATTGACGAAAATCAGGACGAAACCGTCTGGCACGTCGCGGCTTTTGAAGATTTGTTTTTAGATGCGGAAACGGCTGATCTGGCGCTGCAAACCCCTGACGGAATGGGCTACAGCATTCCGCATCTGGCGCTGACAAATCGTGCTTTTGAAAGCACGCAAACCTCGAAAATGACAAATTTTCCGATTTCGATGGAAGAACGAAACATCGTTCAGGCTTGGCGCGACGACGCAAATCATCAAGTTCACGACCGCTCGGTTCGTTTAATGCTCGGTTACAGATGATACCGACAAACGCTCCAATCCGGATTTTACTCGTCGAATCGCATCCGCTCACGCGCATCGGCATCAAAACCGTCGTTTCCGAACAAGCGGATATGGAAATCGTCGGTGAAGCGTTTTCCGGCACTGAAGGCGTCGCGCAATATCGAAAATCTCAGCCCGATATAACTCTGTTCGGTCTCAGAACGCCCGATTTATGCGGAGTTGATGCAGTGAAATTTATTCGCGCCGAATCGCCGAAAGCGAACATCATCATTTTGGCGGATCGCGCCGGCGACGCTGAAATCCGCCGCTCGCTCGAAAACGGCGCTTGCGGTTTTGTCTTAAAAGACGCGCCGACGGAAGAATTAATCAAAGCGATTCGCGCCGTCTTTCGCGGCAAACGATATGTCTCGCCCGAAATTGCCGAAGTTTTAACCGATAATCTCGGCGCGGAAGATTTAACTCCAGCCGAACAACGAGTTGTTGAAATGATTGTCCGGGGCGCAAGCAACAAAGAAATTTCCGCCGCACTTTCTATCACGGAAAACACTGTCAAAACCCACCTCAAAAATATTTTTGATAAATTAAATGTTGACGACCGCACGCAAGCCGCAATGTCCGCCATTCGGCGCGGAATCGTGCGTGTTGATGTCTAAAATATTTCACTTTCGTGGCTAAAATCCGCAAGGAAAAATAAAGTTATTGATAAACATAGATAAACAAAGATATAATTTGATTAATTAAGCGCCTTTGCACTTTTATCGCCGTTTTTGTTTTAAACTTTGGTGTTTTGCAGATTGCAGATAACTTTTTCTATTTATTATCTTTATTGAAGGTACGGCGATTTAGTGCTAAGATACACGGCAATTTGACTTGCTAGAATAACTTGGAAAGTTGAGAGAAGCGTCTATGTCAGCCTCAAATGGAGCAAACGAAGAACTTGGAGCTAACGGAGCAAACGGAACTAACGGGAACAAAAGAACGGAAGACGGCAAGAAAACGTGTTTTATTATGCTGCCCTCTTCGAGCGCCGATTCATATGAACCGGGGCATTTCAAGCGGGTTTATGAATACATTATTAAACCGGCTTGTAAAAATGCGGGTTTTGAACCCATCCGCGAAGAAGACATAAACACGACAAATCACATCGTGATAGATGTGTTAAAGAAAGTAATCGAAGCTGATATGGCTGTCTGCGACGTAAGCTCACAGAATCCGAATGTTTTATACCAGCTCGGCGTCCGGCAAGCGTTTAATCTTCCCGTAACTTTAATCAAGGACAACAAAACCACCCGAATTTTCGACATTCAGGGCTGGCGGGAAGTTCAATACGACGCAAATATGCGTATTGATAAAATAGAGGAAGCCATCCCGGAATTAACGCACGCCTTAAGAAGCGCCTACAAAGACGGTGGAAAAACTATCAATTCTATTACTCAATTACTGGGCATCGAACCTGCGAAAGTGACGAAAACCGAAGTTTCGAGAGATACCGAATTGCTGCTCGAAGCAATTGAAAACGTAAACAGGCGTCTCAACAGAATTGAAAACGATTCTCCAAGCAGAAACTCGTCTGCAAACGGTTCCTCGCAAATGGATAATAAGTTTGTTTTTGTTGGAAATAAACTTTGCAGTATTGGAGACGAAGTTGCGCACCCCAGTTACGGCGAAGGAGTAATTACCAATTTTTCCGATTCGGAAGCGATTGTTAAGTTTAAAAATAACAATTACATTCGTTTCTTATTAAAAGGCGATAGCTCGCTCGTTTCGGCAGATTTAAGAGCTGTATAGGCTAGTTTCAATGTAATTTTCAAAAGAAAAGGCGAGTCGTTTGACTCGCCTTTTCTTTTGAAACGA
>DASVQU010000102.1:0-15295 GCA_036388995.1 Pyrinomonadaceae bacterium
TTGATTCGGCATTTCCGGTGTTTTCTTGATCGGCGTTTTCACCGATTCCGGTTGGGTTTATCAATTGTCCATTGACTTCGGTTGCCCCGGCGCTCACTTCATCTTTTCCGGTTATGGTTTTTGATTTATCTGGCATAAATTTAGCTCCACAAAATATTTTTCATTTAAATTTATGATTTTGTGTCTGAAAATTTAGTACGCAGGCGTACTTTAGCCGGTAAATTTATAGCCCAACCCGTGAACCGTGATGATATATTGCGGGCGACGCGGATTCGGTTCGAGCTTTTGCCTCAGCCAGGCGATGTGAACGTCAACGGTTCGCGTAGTCGGTGTTGCGTCGTAGCCCCAGACTTCGTCGAGCAATTCGTCTCTGGAAAGCATTTTGCCGCGATGCTCGATCAAATGCTGCAAGAGCTTGAATTCCAAAGCCGATAATTCAACGGGCAAGCCGTCTTTTCTGACTTCGGCGCGGCGAAAATCAATTGAGATTGAGCCGAAATTGTAAGTTTCGTTTTGACTATTTTGATTCTTTTGCGGCGAGCGGCGCAGGAGAGCTTCGATGCGGGCGAGCAATTCGAGAACTTCAAACGGCTTGGTCAAATAATCGTCAGCGCCGAGCTTTAATCCGAGAACTTTATCAATCGTTTCGCCGCGCGCGGTCAGCATTAAAATCGGTGTCGCAACGTTTTGCCGCCGAAGATCGCGGCACACGTCAAGACCGTTTTTCTTCGGCAGCATTACGTCCAAAATGATTAAATCGAAATCGCCTGAAATCGCCTGACGCTCGCCGCTTTCGCCGTCGGCGGCGGTTTCGACGGCAAAGCCTTCGCTTTCAAGCCGGTCGGTCAGCGTCAGAATTAATCCGGGTTCGTCTTCGACGAGTAATACTTTCAAGTTTAATTTAAACGCGGAGACGCAGAGACAGAGAGAATAAATTGAAAAACAAATTACAGAATTTCAGTTTTTAAAATCTCTTTGTCTATATGTCTCTGCGGTTCCTTTTCAGGTAAAGCGGCTGGAATCTCGATTGTAAATCGGCTGCCTTTGCCCGTTTCGCTTTTGACCCGAATCTCGCCGCCGTGCGCTTCGATGATTTGTTTGACGAGGCTTAAACCGAGTCCGTTTCCGTGAATTTGTTCGTCGACTGCCTTTCGTCCACGATAAAACGGCTCGAATATTTGACGCAGCTCGCGCGGTTCGATTCCGAATCCTTTGTCCTCGACCGAAATCGAAACGCGCCCGCGCTCCGGCTTCGCGGAAATTCCAATCCAGCGGCTTCCGTTGCTGTATTTCAGAGCGTTATTGACGAGATTTTGAATTGATTGTTTGAGCGCAGCCTGGTCAGCCGAAACTGCTGGCAAATCGGCGGCAATTTGTTTTTCGACGGTAAAACCCTTTTCTTCAATCACGGGCTGGCAATCGGCTAAAACGGTTTCGATTAAATTCGAGACGGAAACAATTTGAAAATCGTATTTTTTACGGCGCGACCGCGCTCCGGCAAATTCTAAAATCTGTTCGACCATTTCCGACAAACGATTTCCTTCGCGACGGAGCAATTTGCCGTATCGTTCGATTTGCTGCGGCGTGTTGATGATTCCGTCGGCGAGATTATCGCCCGCCGAGCAAATCACGGCGACCGGCGTGCGAAATTCGTGCGTTACCGAAGAAACGAAATCGAGCTGTCGCTGCGCCGCGCGTGTGGCGCGATGCGCCGAAACAATCAGCAAAACGACGCTCGCGCCGAGCAAAGCAAGCATTCCGAAACTGATTCCGAGATTGTGCCAGCGGGTTTTATTGACAAAGCTTTCGAGCGAGCCGTCGGCGTGGCTGACTTTTAAAAGCCATCTTCCGGGCGGCTCTTCTCTTATGTAAGAGATCGTTTCCTTCTCTTCATTTCTTCGTGAAAGTTGAAACTGCAAATCGCCGTTTGAGTTTGTTCGGGTTAGTTGTATCGGCTGTTTTTCTCTTCTTTCAACTTTTGAAATTTTTGATTGAAAAACTATCGTACCTTCTTCTTTTTTCGCTTGAACTCGCGGCAGCGGAGAGCTTAAAAGTAAAATATTTGACGAATCGGGGCTGATTTCAAAAAAACCGGCGGCGGCATCGGCTTTGGAAAAATCGAAATTTTCCTGCGATTGATAAATCGCCTTATCCTTTTCATTGCCGTTAAAAACCGCAAACGCGAAATTTGAATCGGAAAAATGGCGGCGAGCCAGCTCTGGAATGATTTCGTTTTTGATAGCTTCCGAATTTAATTTAACAATCAGAAAATTATCGCCGCTCGACTCCTGGGTTTTAAATTTAATGAGATTTTCTTCGGGAACAACTTGATCTTTTCGCTCGAAGAAGGGAATCAGCAAAGCCGGAATTTCCGGCGCAACAGTGTGGAAATTGCGAGTAAACGGCAGCGGGGCTTGGGGTTTCGATTCGTCGTTGATTTTATCGAGCAGAGGCTTTAATTCTTCGCTCCGGGAAACGGCGGAAAATTGCTTTTCCGCAAGGTCGTAACGAGTTAATTGCCGCTCGCCGTTTTCGGTCTTTTTCGTAACGTAAATTTCCGAGACCAGCGCTGGGAACTGCGTTTGCTTTTGCCACAGCGCATGACGCTCGGAAAGTTTGTCCGGGTTTTCGGCGTCTTCCAAATCGAACTGAAACGCGAAAAACGTTTTGGTCATTTCGGCGTTAAAATCCTGCGCAAAACGCCGCGCATCGGTTTGAAGGCGAGCCTGCATTCGTTCGTGTTCGGCTGTGCTGATTTCTCCGAGCCAGCGATATTGCAAAGTCGCCAAAACTCCGAGCAGCACCGGCAGAAGCAAAGCCAGCAAAACGGTTAAAGACAATTTGTCGCGCAGAAACTTCAACACAAAAAGAATCCTAGCACGAAAATTTCGAGTTGAAATCTTGTAAAACAAACATTTTACATTCTTAACAAATTCTTTGCGAAGCCTTAACCTATTTATTATAAATTCGCGCGATGATGATTATCGAAAACGAGCAAAAGGCTCAAAACCCTAGAAATCCTGAGAGGTAAAGAAAATGAGAAAATTATTAGCTATTTGTTTATGTTCGATGTTCGTCATCGGCGACGCGGCGATTTGCAGTTTGCAAACGGCGCAAGCTAGAACTTCGCGCGACGAGCGCGCCGAAGCCGTGTTAAGACAAGCGCGCGAAGCACTCGGCGGCAGCGCGGTGATTGACGCCGTGCAGAATTTATTAATCAACGGAAAAGTCACCCACAAAATTAAAACGCCGGATGGTCAGGAACGTTCATTTGACGGAAACGTCGAAATGGCTCTGGAAACTTCCGGCAAACTGCACAGAAACTTCAAAATCCGTGACGAAGCGAATCTGGCAGCCGAATCGGGCAAAAAAGTCTTGGTCAGAGATATTGAAGTGGTTGATCGCAGAAAATTAGACGGCGCCGCGCCTGAAAAACCGAACCAACGAATTGCTCTAAGTCACGGCGACGAATTATCGAGACTTCTTTTCGGACTTTTGTTGAAAACGTCGCCCGGTTTGAATGCGGTTTATAATTACGCGGGCGAAGGCAGCGTTGACGGAACATCGGCGGATATTGTCGAAGCCAGCAGCGATGATGGTTTTGTCGTTAAGCTTTACGTTGACAAAAGCTCGCATTTGCCTTTGATGATGAGCTATCGTTCAGCTAAACCGATTCATTTCGTTATAAAACGAGACGCGGCTGCTGCCAACGGTGCGGTTGAAAAAGACGTGATTCAATTCCGTCACATTTTACCCGAAGGCGAGAAAATCGTCGGCGACGGGGCGACAAAAGTCTTTATCCGCAAAAAAGACGAAAACGGCAACATCACGGAAACAGTCAAAGCCGGCGAAGAAATACCGCGCATCCAGCTTGAAGAAGCCGAATTTCAAGTGCGCTTTTCCGATTATCGCAGCGTCAACGGTTTGATGCTCCCGCATCACATCGCTCAAACGGTTAATGGAGCAGCAGGCGAAACGATGACGATTGAAAGCTATCAAGTTAACGCTCAAAATCTGAGCGAAAAATTCAAGGAAACGGGCAGAGAAAATTTCACCTTTGTTCGCAAACCCGCCCAAAAATAAGTACGCGGACTAAATAAAAACAAGTCAAACTATAAACTGTAAACTATCAACTGTGAACTGTTCTGCAATGCGAAACAGTTCACAGTTGATAGTTTACAGTTTATAGTTTCAAATCTTCTTTCATTTTTAACAGAAAAATCAAACAATTCTTTTCTGCAACTCGAGCAAATATTCGCGCAATTGTTCGGCTGAAAAGTTTTCTACTTTTGTTTGCTTTAATTCTTCAATCAAAGTTTCGTTGGCGGTTTGAAACAAAGTCGTCTGCATCGCCATTCGACCGCGAGCGGCACGTCTGACGGCGGAATTCAAACCGTTTGATTCGCTCTGTGCAGTTTGTTTTTGCTCAACGACATCCGCGAAAACGTCAATTTCATATCGTTCGAGCCGTTCCAGTACTTCCCGCGCCCGCGCGATAACTTCCGGCGGCAAACCGGCGAGCCGCGCTACTGCGATTCCATAAGATTTTGTCGCCCGTCCGCGTTCGAGCTTATGAAGAAAAACGACTTCGCCGCCGCGTTCGGAAGCTGTGATTTGATAATTTTGCGAGCCGGGAAGGCGTTCGGCTAATTCGGTCAGTTCGTGATAATGCGTGGCGAACAGGGTTTTTGCGGCGTGATCCGAAGAATCATGCAGAAATTCGGCGACCGACCAGGCGATTGAAAGCCCGTCGAAGGTCGAAGTCCCGCGCCCGATCTCATCGAGCAAAACGAGCGACCGCGGCGTCGCATTATGCAGAATTGCCGCTGTTTCGGTCATCTCGACCATAAACGTCGAACGCCCCGAAGCCAGATCGTCAGACGCGCCGACTCGCGTCCAAACACGATCAACAATCGGCAGTTTTGCTTGTCGTGCGGGAACGAACGATCCGATTTGCGCGAGAATTTGAATAATCGCCGTTTGCCGCAAAACGGTTGATTTTCCGCCCATATTCGGTCCCGTGATAATCAATAAACGGTCGGTCGAATTATTTAAATACAAATCGTTCGGAACAAACGGCTCGTTTAAAAACGCCTCGACAACCGGATGTCGTCCATCTTTGATTTCGATTTCGTCGCCGTCGTGCAAAACCGGGCGGACAAAATTTCGCCGCGAAGCCGTTTCCGACAAAGCCGCGAGCGAATCCAACGTCGCGAGCGCACGCGCCGTTGTTTGCAAATTTTTTGTTTCCTGCGCGACGGTTGAACGGATTTGACCGAACAACTCGGTTTCTATTTCCAAAATTCTTTCTTCAGCGCCCAAAATTTTGCGTTCCCATTCTTTAAGCTGCGGCGTAGTAAAACGTTCGGCGTTAACGAGAGTTTGACGCCGTTCGTAATCTTCGGGAACGCGCGACAGATTTGATTTTGAAATCTCGATAAAATAGCCGAAAACGTTATTGAATTTGACTCGCAGACTGGCGATTCCCGAACGACGTTTTTCGTTTTCTTCAAACTGGGCGATGGTTTGTTTCGCGTCCCGGCTCAGATTTCTCAATTCATCAAGCTCGGCGTTAAATCCGTCACGTATCGCACCGCCGTCGGAAATATTCAAAGGCGGATTTTCCGAAATTGCGATTTTGATTAAATCTTTGATTTCGGGCAATTCAAAAATATTTTCGTGCAAAACCTGAAGCAGAGAACTTGATGCGTCCGATAACGACTTTTTGAGATTTGGAACTTGATTGAGCGACCGCGATAGAGCGAGCAAATCGCGCGGCGTCGCCGTGTTCATATTGAGTCTGCCGATCAAACGCTCCAAATCCGAAATTTCTTTGAGCGAAACGCGCATTCGGTCGCGCAAAATCGAATCGCATAATTCTTCAACCGCCGTTGCACGGGCTTCGATTTCGCCCCGCCTAATCGAAGGGCGCAAGAGCCACGATTTTAAAAGCCGCGAACCCATATTCGTGACGGTTTGGTCAATCACTCCGAACAAAGTGCGGCGTTTGTCCGAACCGCTTTGGGGTTCGGCGATTTCGAGATTCCGAAGCGTCACAGCGTCCAAAATCATAAACTCGTTCGCTTCGAAATAATTGATGTCTGCGATGTGCGCGGCTGCGGCGCGCTGCGTTTCCTGCACGTAGCGCAGGGCGGCTCCGGCGGCGCGGACGGCTTGCGTTTTTTCGGTCAAACCGTAACCGTCGAGAGATTGGACGGCGAAATGCGTTTTTAACAAGCCTTCGCAATAATCGTCGAAAAACAGCCAATCATCGAGCGGGGTTAGCGTGGCGGAAAATCCGGTCTGCTCGTTTTTCGTCGGGAAGGGAACTACATTTGCAATTGCGGATTGCGGATTGCGGATTGCGGATTTTTCATCATTAGCCGCAGAATTGTTTGAATTTGTGAATGAATCTTTAATTAAAGCAGTGAGAGATTCCGGGTAAAGGATTTCTCGCGGGGCGAATGATTCTATGTCGGCGCGGAGAGTTTTCCAACTGTCTTTTCCGCGACATTCGGTGGCGCGAAACTCGCCGGTTGACAAATCGAGAAACGCCGCGCCGAACGCTTCGCCCGCGCCGCAGACGGCGGCGAGATAAACCGACTCTTTCGTTTCGAGAAGCTGTTCGTCAATCGCAGTGCCGGGCGTGATAATGCGGGCGACTTCGCGGCGAAAGGTTTTTTTGTTCCCGACGCCTTCTTCTATTTGTTCGCAGACAGCGACGCGATAACCTTTTCGGACGAGCTTGGCGATATAGCCGACGGCGGCGTGATGCGGAATTCCGCACATCGGAATTGGGGTTCCACGATCTTTGCCGCGCGCCGTGAGGACGATTTCCATTTCGCGCGCGCCCGTTACGGCGTCGTCAAACAATAGCTCGTAAAAATCGCCGCAGCGGAAAAACAAAATCGTGCCGGGAAATTTCTGTTTTAATTCGTGATATTGCCGAAGCATCGGCGTTCCGGGATTTGCAGCTTCCATTTTCTTTTCGCTTTACGATTCTTAAAGATATAAGGTGAATGCAGGAATTCAAAATTTAGAATTGATTTGGCTGAAATGCAAGCCGCCGGAAAGCGATTTTTATTGCTCTCGGTTTGCTTTAGGCGGTAAAATTACGGTATTTTTTAATACGCGCAGAGAAATTTCTCAACCGATTAAACGCTCAATCCTAAAAAGAGGTAAATGCAATGCGAAAAGCAGTCAGACAAATTTTAATCAGCACGCTATTGGTGTTCGGTATTTTTTCCGCCGCCGGTTTCGCGCAGGAAAAACCGTTGGCTCCGCAAACCGATTCAGGCAAAATAAATCCGGCGGTTTTGGGACGCGCCGAGCGCGACGAAAATGCGCGCAGATATAGAATCGGCGTCGGCGACGAGCTTATTATTCAGATTTTGAAATATCCGCAATATTCATCACCCGTACCGCTGCGTGTTGATGAAAAAGGGGTTATCGTTCTTCCACGAATTGAGCAGCCAATTAGAGCCGTCTGCAAAACCGAAAATGAATTGAGCGAAGAAATTGCCGGATATTATAAAAAATATCTGCGACAGCCTTTTGTCAGTGTTTACGTAAAAGATTATAAATCACAGCCGGTTGCCGTAATGGGCGCGGTTGATAAAGCAGGCACGTTTTACATCAATCGCCAAATGCGGCTGATTCAAGCCATTTCGCTCGCGGGCGGTCCGAACAAAGAAGCAGGCTCAAAGGTTCTGCTGGCGCGAATGGGCGATGTTGATTTATGTTCGATGCAAAATTCCGTCGCCGTAAACACAGCCGGAGAGGAAACTTTGAAAGGCAGGTTTTTCACTTATAATCTGCGCCGCGTAATGGAAGGCGACGATACGGCAAATCCGCTGGTTCAGCCGGGGGATATTGTTTCGATTCTCGAAGCCGACCGCGCTTACGTGATCGGAAACGTCAAAGAACAGAAAACGATTCTGCTCAAAGAGCCGCGCACTTTAACGCAGGCGATTGCCGAAGCCGGGGGCGTCGAATCAGCCACGAAAATGAAAGAGATTTTTATTCTCAGACAAGACGAAAGCGGAAATAAAAGCCGAATTCCGTACAATATGCTGGCAATCAATTCGGGAAAACAGCAAGACCCTTTTTTGCTGCCGAACGATATAGTCGAAGTCCCGACCGATACCAAAAAATCTAATCTTGAGACTTTGAAAAAAGCATTTATCAACGGACTGCCTGCGGTCATCCCGTTTTTATTCTAAATTTCATCAGTAAACTAATAGTTTTATCAGAGTGAGCTAATGCAAGAACGCCGTGAAATCATTCCGACGATCCAGCCGGAAAAATCGGAGATACAACGTAACGCCATCGAAGTTAAGCTGCCGGCTGCCGCCGAGCCTTATCGAAATTATCGCGGAGTTGCCGCCGCCGAAGAAGGCATTCGCATATTGGATTACTGGCGGGCGATTCGCAAACGTTTGTGGCTTGTCATCGGCATTGCGGTTTTGATGACGACGCTGGCGGCGATTTATATGTCGCGCCGACCGGACGTTTACGAAGCCCACTCGCGCGTACAGGTTGACCTCGAACAGGTTAACCCCGATCTGGTCGCCAGCGACCGGCGCGCGCCCGTCGTCAATTCGGATCCGTCTTATTTCAACACGCAGCTTCAAAACTTAAACAGCCCGACTTTGCTGCGCCGCGTTGTCAAAGAACTCGATCTGGAAAACAACAAAGAGTTTCTGAACCCGAAATCTGAGGAATCGCGCTCGACTTTTCGCTCGATTTTGCGTTCAATCGGTTTAGCCAGCCCGGAAAAGAAACGCGACTCGAACGCCGTTCCGGTTTCGACCAATACGCAGGCGGAAACCATCGAAGATTTGGCTGAAGCGAAAAGGCTCGCCCCGTTTGTTCAAGCGCTTCAGAAAAATTTGGTTATCGAGCCGGTGCGCGAAGTTCGTGCGGCGCAAAAAGAAACTCGTTTAATTGATATTGCTTTTCGACATACAAATCCTGATTTGGCGGCTCTGATTGTCAACGGCGTGGCTGCGACATTCGTCAGTGCGAATCAGGAGAAGAGAACCGGCAAAAGCGGTGAAACCAGCAAATTTTTGCAGGAACGAGTCGCCGAATTACAGGCTGAAGTCAAGCGAGATCAAGAGCTGCTGGTTAAATTAAAACAAAGCTCAAATATTTTAGAGTTTGAAAATGATAAAACTCTTGCCGGCGAACAGCTACAAGGTCTAAACAAGCAGCTTTTAGATGCCTCGAACAGCCGCAAAGCGGCGGAAGCCGAGTACAAGGCAGCCTTACAACCCGACGCTTTATTAGCGCGAACGGAAGACAGCGCGGCGCGTAAATTTATTGACGATTTACAGCTCGACATTGCCAGACTTCACAAGGAAAAAGACCGTCTTTTACTCGAATACACGCCGGAAGCGCCGGAAGTTCTGGAGAGGGAAAAAGAAATCGAAACGCTCGGTAAAAAGCTCGAAGATTACCGCAAACGCAATCAGGGTAATTTATTGCTCAATCTGAAAACCCGTTTCGAGCAGGAGCGCCAGAAGGAAGCGAAAATAAAAGCCGAATTCGACCGTCAATACAATCTCGCGCAGGGACAGAAAAAAGAGGGAATTGATATTACTCTTTTGCAGCAGCGGCTCGATAACAACAACGGTCTGTTGAACAATTTGTTCAAACAGCAACGCGAAAACGACGTTCAAGCCGTCGGCACCGGAAACAACGTTTCGGTTGCGGATGTCGCCGTCACGCCGGAAGATCCGGTTGCGCCGCGCCGTTTATTATCGGTAATGATGGCATTTATTATGTCGCTCGTTTTCGGCTGCGGCTTGGCGCTGTTTCTCGAATATCTCGACGACACGGTGCGGACGACCGAAGATGTCGAAAACATCCTGCGGCTTCCCGCTCTGGCTGTTATTCCGACGATTGACACGGCTCAGAAACGCAAACTTTTGGCTGCGGGCGCCGGAGGTGAAAACCAAAATAATCCGGGACGTTCCGAATTGCTTATCAGCAACGATTCGCGCTCGGCTTTAGCCGAAGCGTATCGCCAGCTTCGCACCTCGATTTTGCTTTCAACCGCCGGACACGCGCCGAAATCGCTCTTGGTAACATCGAGCGTTCCGAGCGAAGGCAAAACGACGACCGCCGTCAACACAGCGATTAGCCTGGCGCAAACCGGAGCCAAAGTTTTGATTATTGACGCCGATATGCGCCGCCCGCGTCTGCACGGAATTTTTCAGGTTTCCAATGAACACGGTTTAAGCTCGATTTTGTCTAGCCAGATGGAAGAGGACGAGATGCTGGACATCATTCAGCACGACGACGAATCGAATCTTTATCTGCTGCCGTCCGGCGCGGTTCCGCCGAATCCTGCGGAATTGATCGGTTCGGAGCAAATGTCCCGAATGCTCAAAATTATGGAAGCGAATTTTACGCACGTCGTCGTAGATTCGCCGCCGATTGCGTCGTTCACCGACGGCGTTTTGATTTCAGCAATGGTTGACGGTGTTTTGCTCGTCGTTCATTCGGGCAAATCGTCCAGACAAGTTATCAAGCGCGCACGTCAATTGCTCGGTGAAGTCGGGGCAAAACTGTTCGGCGTCGTTCTCAACAACGTCAATCTGCGCTCACAGGATAATAATTATTATTATCAAAATTACTACAGCTCTTACTACAATCGAGACGAGGATTAATTAATTACGAATTTCAAATTACGAATTACGAATGAAGGAGTTTAATTCGTAATTCGTAATTTGAAATTCGTAATTGAATTTTAATGGCAGACGAAACGAAAAAAGTATTGGTGACGGGCGCGGGTGGATTTATCGGCAGCCATCTGGTTACATATTTAAAAAATAAAGGATATTGGGTGCGCGGCGTTGATATTAAAGAGCCGGAATTTTCCCGCTCGGACGCCGACGAGTTTGAATTACTGGATTTGCGCCGCTGGGATAATTGTTTGCAGGCGACGCGCGGCGTTGCGGAAGTTTACGCGCTTGCCGCCGATATGGGCGGAATGGGATTTATCTCAAACCATCACGCGCAGATTTTGCACAACAATTCGCTTATCAATATTCACACGCTCGAAGCCGCGCGTTTAAATTCAGTCAAACGCTATCTTTACACATCGAGCGCGTGCATTTACCCGGAACATCTTCAGGAAGACGCTAATGTAACTCCTTTAAAAGAAGCTGACGCTTATCCGGCAATGCCGCAAGACGCTTACGGCTGGGAAAAGCTCGTTACCGAACGCCTTTGCATGCATTACCGAGAAGATTACGGAATGGAAACCAGAATCGTCCGTTTTCACAACATTTTCGGCGAATTGGGAACCTGGGAAGGCGGACGGGAAAAAGCTCCGGCTGCGATGTGCCGCAAAATCGCTTTTGCGAAATTGACCGGCAAAACCGAAATCGAAATCTGGGGCGACGGCGAGCAGACGCGCTCTTTCTGCTACATTAACGATTGCGTCGAAGGCATTTATCGCTTGATGCGCTCCAATTACGCCGAGCCGTTAAATCTCGGTCAAGACCGAATGGTAACGATCAATCAGCTTGCCGATATTGTTGCCGAAATCGCCGGCGTCAAAATCCGGAAAAAACACATTGACGGACCGATGGGCGTACGCGGCAGAAATTCCGACAACACAAAACTGCGCGAAGTTCTCGGTTGGGAACCCGCGATTTCGCTCGAAGACGGTTTGAGCGAAACTTATCGCTGGATTGAAGAACAAGCAAAGCGCAATTTAGCCGCAAACGATTTATTGGCGACGAGAGTTTAAATTAATGCGAGCGGCGACAATTCACAAAGATTTAGCCAACACGGATTATGTTCAGTGGTTGAAATTTCTGCGTTCGGCTGATGATTGGTCTGTTGATTTGATTCGAGTTTATGAGTTTTCGGAAATAAAAAGAATTGTTCGCCACGCTTACGGTGAAACCTCTGGTTACAGGAATCTCTACGATTCGGTGGGAATTAAGCCGGAGAACATTGAAACTGCGGAAGATTTCAAGAAAATTCCGTTCGTCACAAAAGAGCATATCCGCGATTCTTTGGAGGATTTTTCAATTGATTTGCCGAACCGTCAATATGTGACAACCGGCGGCAGCACCGGAATTCCATTCGGGATGTATCGCACTCCGACGGCTTTTGCCAAAGAATTAGCTTCAAAAGCTCATCAGTATTATCGAATCGGGTGGCGAGAGGGCGACAGGCAAATGGTGATGCGGGGAATTCCGATTGAAAATCCGACCGGAACCGAGTTTTTCCCGGAATACAACGAGCTGCGCTGTTCGACTTATCAGTTCACTCCCGAAAAAATGAGGTTTTATCGGGAAACAGCCTTTGAATATCAACCGGAATGGCTGCGCTGCTACCCTTCATCCGGGTTTTTATTTGCTTCGTTTCTAGCCGATAACGGGCTCGATTTTCCGGCATTAAAAGGCGTTTTATGCGCTTCGGAAATGCTTTATGATTTTCAAAAGGAAAAGCTCGAAGATGTTTTCGGTTGTCGCGTTTTCAGCCATTACGGGCATTATGAGCTATCCGCTTTGGCGGGATTTTGCGAATATACCGACGATTATCACGTTTTACCGCAATACGGTTATGTAGAGCTGATCGGCGAAAACGGTGAAACAATTTCACAGCCCGGTCAAACGGGCGAAATCGTCGCCACTTCTTTTATAATGGATGCGACGCCTTTTGTCCGTTATAAAACAGGCGATCTGGCAATTTTCAAAAGCTGGGGATGCGAGCGGTGCGGTCGTCCCTATCAAATATGGGAAAAAGTCGTCGGTCGCAGGCAGGAAATGATTGTTTCCAAAAACGGTCGTTTGATCTCGATGACGATGCTCAATATGCACGATGATATTTATGACGATTTGCAGCAATACCAGTTCTATCAAAAAGAACCGGGAATAGTTGTATTGAGATTTGTGCCGAAAGAATCCTGCACGGGAGAAACACTGGCTGATATTAAGAATCGCCTTTATAAAAAGCTGGGTGACGATATTGATTTGGAATTGCAGAAAGTCGAAAAAATACTGCTCACCAAACGCGGTAAACACCGAACGCTGGTTCAGGAGTTAAAATCCGAAAATCAGGCTTTGGTTTTAGAGTAACAAATGGTTAAAGTTGCCGTCACAACGACCGAACAAGCCGAATATCCGAAACAAGCGCCATTTCATCCCGCAGAGAGTTTTCCCGAATATCCTTTTGCCGGTGAAACGGCGCGGGGAAAAAATTTTGTTTATTCAGCCGTCCGGCAGCTTTTCGTCGAACTCGGCTATGATGCGGAAAATTTCGGAAAAAAAGAATGGAATCCGCTCGGTTGGCTGATAAAGCCCGAAATGACGGTTGTTTTGAAACCGAATTTCGTTCGCAGTCGTCACTACGAAAAAAAAGACCCTTTTGCCATCATCACCCATCCGGCTGTTTTGCGTGCGGTCGCCGATTACGTCTGGATTGCGCTAAAAGGCGAAGGCAAAATCATTATCGCCGACGCTCCGCAATATGATTGTAATTGGACGGAGTTAATGGAATTAACTCGGCTTGAGACCGTGCGCGATTTTTATAACTTGCGCCGCCCGGCTTCATTCGAGCTGCGCGATTTGCGTCCCTATTGGTCGCGCCGCAAGCATTTTCCTTCGATGCTAATGCCGCTTGAAGGCGATCCGCAGGGAACGCTCAATGTTAATCTCGGTCGGGAAAGTGCGTTGACTGCAATTAAAAATCCGAATCGGCTTTACGGCGCGGTTTATCATCGTCAGGAAACAATCGCAAATCACACGGGCGATAATCAGGCTTACGCCCTTTCGCGGACGATTATGGACGCCGATGTCGTTATTTCAGTTCCAAAGTTGAAAACGCACAAAAAAGTCGGCGTAACAATGAACATCAAAGGGCTGGTCGGAATCAACACCAACAAAAATCTGATTGTGCATTACTGTGTCGGCTCTCCGGCGGAAGGCGGCGACCAGTATCCGCCAAATCATTTCACGCCGACCGAGGAAAGATTAATAAAGACCGAGCGCTGGATGTATGACACCTTTTTGGCGCGGCGCAGCGTTCCGCTCGAATACCTTCATCGTTCGATTTATTGGCTGCACGGGCGTTTTATCAAGCCTTTCGGAATCAAGGTCGAAAAAGAAAAACGTCTTCTCGACGCCGGAAATTGGCATGGAAATGATTCGGCTTGGCGGATGTCGGCGGATTTGCTCAAAATTTTGCTGTTCGCTGATAAAGAAGGCAAGCTGCAAATAAACCAACAAAGACGTTTATTCAGCGTCATTGACGGTATCATCGGGGGCGACAACAAAGGACCGCTCGATCCCGACCCGGTTGCGTCGGGCGTATTACTTGCAAGCGAAAATTTTCTAGCGGCGGATATTGTCGGTGCCAGACTAATGGGTTTTGACCCGATGTTGATTAGAACTTTCGTTTATTTGATGAATGAGCCAAATTTTGATTACGGCGTGCGAGAATTTAAAGACATGGAAATCAAAACTTCGGTGGCGGAATGGCGCGATTGTTTATCCAACAAAACCGATAGATTTTTAAATTATAGACCTTATCCGGGTTGGATCGGGCATCTTGAAATCAGCGGAAATAATAACGGGCACGGAAAATTATGAATGACAAAGTATCGGTCGTCGGACTTGGAAAATTAGGTTTAGGGTTGGCTTTGTGTCTGGCTTCGCGCGGAATCAAAACGCTCGGCGTTGACGTTAACGAAGATGTGGTGGCGAGTATCAATCGCGGCAGGACGCCGATTGTCGAACCGCTTTATCAGGAACTGATTGAAGAGCTGGGCACCAAATTTCGGGCGACGACAAGCCACGCCGAAGCTGTTGCCGAAACAGATACGACTTTTATTCTTGTTGCGACTCCGAGCATCGGCGACGGGCGTTTTTCGAATCGCTACGTCAAATCGGCTTTGAAATCTTTGTCAGAAGCGCTCAAAAACAGCTCGAAGCCGCACCACTTGTTTGTTATCAGCAGCACGGTCGTGCCGGGTTCGACCGACCGCACTTTTATTCCGATTATCGAGCAATATTCGGGCAGAAAACTAAACGAAGGTTTCAGCGTCGCCTTCGACCCTGATTTTGTTGCGCTCGGCAACGTCGTTAATGATTTTTTAAATCCCGATTTGGTTATTATCGGCGAAACCTCTAAAGCGGCGGGCGACCGCGTCGAAGCAATTCACCGGCAAATGTGCCAAAACGAGCCTAAAATATCGCGGATGTCAATTATTTCCGGCGAAGTGGCAAAAGTTAGCTTGAACGCTTACATCACGATGAAAATCAGCTTTGCC